>NZ_FOTH01000003.1:120935-282191 GCF_900114515.1 Pseudomonas sp. NFACC46-3 | reverse complement strand
GCGGGTGTTCACAGCATCTGCATGCGACACAAAAACCTGTGGGAGCGAGCTTGCTCGCGATGAGGCCAGCCCATTCAACATCTTTCATCGACAGTGACACCGCCTTCGCGAGCAGGCTCGCTCCCACAGGAGGAACGCGTTCACTCCCAACCAGGTCGGCTCTCAGGCCGCCTCGCGGTGGACGTTGATCTCGGCGCCCCATTAACCACGATGGCCGAACGCAGGCATTGTGGAGTGGGCATCCCGGCATGGATGCCGGGATAGCTGCGCTGGGCCATGGATGGCCCTTCGCAGCGGGCCCACGGAGCAATGCCGGAGTGAGGGCACACCGAGCCTAGGCGAGGTGCCAAGTGGTGGGGCAGGAGCGCTTTGGTTACTTTCGCGCTTTTCGAAAGTGACCCGCCGTCAGGGCGGAACCCTAAGCAGCCGTTACCGCAGAAACGGATATACACACAAACTACAACCCCCCCGCCCATAGCGGTCCCACACCCAACCGAGACCGCCAGATCAATCCTTGGGCCGAGCATGCGCCGCCAACCGCTCCAACGCCGCCCGCAGATTGGGATCGCTAATGCCATCCGCCGTAGCCTGGATGGTCGCGGCCGCATCGGTAGACAGGTCCAGAGTGTGCCCCTTGACGCCCACCTGCACCGTAGGCGGCTGCACCTTGAACAAAATCCGCGTCAGACTGGCGAATTCTTCGAACACCTGCAATTGACGCAAAAGACGCTTTTGCTGATAGCGCAAACGCGTGGCCCAGTGGCCGTCGGTGACGATCAGCAGCAAGCTGCCTTCGCGCCAGGACGCCACGTGGCAATGCTCGCGCGCGGCAGGCTGCAACTGGCTGTCGAGCAGGCGCTGCAAGTGGCCCAGGCGTCTGGCGTGGCCGAAGATGGCTTTCAGCGGCTTGGCTTCGCGCAGCAGAACGGCGGGTGCCTTGGCTGGAAGAGGGCGGAAGGCCATGAATGAATACCGCAAGTGACAGAGGCGCCATGGTAGCAGAAAGCGCCGGGCACGCCTCGGCCTGATACCCAGCGGCTTTTACCCGCGCAACCAAAGCGTAACTTCTGCCTTTTGTGGGTTGAAGTTCGCGTAAAAGCCCTTATTTTATGCAGGCCCCGTCACAGCGCTGTGCCAGCATCGTGGAATAACGCCACTTTCCTCTCCATCGTTTCCGGGTAGAATGCTCGTTCGCATGCGGCCATGAGGGCTGCACGGGCGACTCACGGGGCCGCCCTCCATCCCTTTAGTGTGGAAGATCCTGCCGATATGTTTGCGCCTTTGTTAAAGAAACTTTTTGGAAGCAAGAACGAGCGTGAAGTCAAGCGCATGCTCAAGACGGTACAGACTGTCAATGCCTTCGAAGAGCAAATGGTGGCCCTTTCGGACGATCAGTTACGAGCCAAGACTGCCGAATTCAAGGACCGCATCGCCAAGGGGGAAACCCTTGACCAGCTCCTGCCTGAAGCCTTTGCGGTCGCCCGTGAAGCCGGCAAGCGGATCATGGGCATGCGCCACTTCGACGTTCAGTTGATCGGCGGCATGACCTTGCACGAAGGCAAGATCGCCGAAATGCGTACCGGTGAGGGCAAGACCCTCGTGGCGACCTTGGGCGTGTACCTCAACGCACTGTCCGGCAAGGGCGTGCACGTCGTGACGGTCAACGACTACCTGGCCCGCCGCGACGCCAACTGGATGCGCCCGCTCTATGAATTCCTCGGCCTGACTGTCGGTGTCGTCACGCCGTTCCAGCCGCCGGAAGAGAAGCGCGCCGCCTACGCCGCCGACATCACCTACGGCACCAACAACGAATTCGGGTTCGATTACCTGCGCGACAACATGGCGTTCAGCATGGAAGAAAAATTCCAGCGTGAACTCAACTTTGCCGTGATCGACGAAGTGGACTCCATCCTCATCGACGAAGCCCGTACCCCGCTGATCATTTCCGGTCAGGCCGAGGACAGCTCCAAGCTGTACATCGAGATCAACAAGCTGATCCCGCAGCTCAAGTTGCACGTCGAGGAAGTCGAAGGCGAAGTGACCCAACCCGGGCACTACACCGTTGACGAGAAGACCCGTCAGGTCGAGCTCAACGAAGCGGGTCACCAGTTCGTCGAGGAAATGCTCACCCGTATTGGTTTGCTGGCTGAAGGCGAGAGCCTGTACTCGGCCCACAACCTGGGCCTGCTGACCCACGTTTATGCTGGCCTGCGTGCGCACAAGCTGTTCCATCGCAACGTCGAATACATCGTGCAGGACGGCCAGGTCGTACTGGTGGACGAACACACCGGCCGTACCATGCCGGGTCGTCGCCTGTCCGAAGGCCTGCACCAGGCCATCGAAGCGAAGGAAGGCCTGAACATCCAGGCCGAGAGCCAGACCCTGGCCTCGACCACCTTCCAGAACTACTTCCGCCTGTACAACAAGCTGTCCGGCATGACCGGTACGGCCGACACCGAAGCGTTCGAATTCCACCAGATCTACGGCCTGCAAGTGGTGGTGATTCCGCCGAACAAGCCATTGGCCCGTAAAGACTACAACGACCTGGTGTTCCTGACCGCCGAAGAGAAGTACGCGGCGATCATCAACGACATCAAGGAAGGCATGGCCCAGGGCCGTCCGATCCTGGTGGGTACCGCCACCATCGAGACTTCCGAGCACATGTCCGCCCTGCTCAACAAGGAAGGCATCGAGCACAAGGTCCTCAATGCCAAGTTCCACGAGAAGGAAGCCGAGATCATCGCCCAGGCCGGTCGCCCGGGTGCGCTGACCATCGCCACCAACATGGCCGGCCGTGGTACCGACATCCTCTTGGGCGGCAACTGGGAAGTGGAAGTCGCCAGCCTGGAAAACCCGACCCCCGAGCAGATCGCGCAGATCAAGGCCGACTGGCAGAAACGTCACCAACAGGTGCTCGAATCCGGCGGTTTGCAGGTGATCGCTTCCGAGCGTCACGAGTCGCGTCGTATCGACAACCAGCTGCGTGGCCGTGCCGGTCGCCAGGGCGACGCCGGTTCCAGCCGTTTCTACCTGTCCCTGGAAGACAGCCTGATGCGCATCTTCGCCTCTGACCGGGTGAAGAACTTCATGAAGGCCTTGGGCATGCAGCCGGGCGAGGCGATCGAGCACCGCATGGTGACCAACGCCATCGAGAAGGCCCAGCGCAAGGTCGAAGGCCGCAACTTCGATATTCGTAAGCAACTGCTGGAGTTCGACGACGTCAACAACGAACAGCGTAAAGTGATCTATCACATGCGTAACAGTTTGTTGGCCGCCGACAACATTGGCGAAACCATCGCCGATTTCCGCCAGGACGTGCTCAACGCCACCGTCAGTGCCCACATTCCGCCGCAGTCGTTGCCGGAGCAGTGGGACGTCGCTGGCCTGGAAGCCGCCTTGCAGAGCGACTTCGGCGTGGCGTTGCCAATCCAGCAATGGCTCGACGAAGACGATCACCTGTACGAAGAAACCCTGCGCGAGAAGCTGCTGGCCGAACTGATCGCCGCGTACAACGAGAAAGAAGACCAGGCCGGCGCCGAAGCGCTGCGCTCCTTCGAGAAGCAAATCGTGCTGCGGGTGCTGGACGACCTGTGGAAAGACCACCTCTCGACCATGGACCACCTGCGTCACGGGATCCATTTGCGTGGTTACGCCCAGAAGAACCCGAAGCAGGAGTACAAGCGCGAGTCCTACACGCTGTTCTCCGAGTTGCTCGACTCGATCAAGCGCGACTCGATCCGTGTGCTGTCTCACGTTCAGGTTCGCCGCGAAGACCCGGCCGAGGAAGAAGCCCGCCTGCGCCAGGAAGCCGAAGCCCTGGCTGCGCGCATGCAATTCGAACACGCCGAAGCGCCGGGCCTGGAAGTGGTCGCCGAAGAGGGCGTCGATGTGGATGTCGCCTTGGCGACCGCACCGGTGCGCAACGAGCAGAAGCTGGGTCGTAACGAACTGTGCTATTGCGGTTCGGGCAAGAAATACAAGCATTGCCACGGGCAGATCCAATAAACCCGTTCCAACGCTGAACCACCCGCGCCGCGACCGGATTTTATCCGTCGCGGCGTTTTGCCATTTTGATTCGCCGTCCCAATGAGGATGGCATCGATATACATCTAATTTAGGAGCGCATTCATGGCTGTTGGTCTTGGTCCGTTGCCCACGTTGCACCCGGTTGCCGGTTTTGAACTCGGTATCGCTTCGGCGGGCATCAAGCGCCCCGGGCGCAAGGACGTCGTGGTCATGCGTTGCGCCGAAGGTTCGACGGTCGCTGGCGTGTTCACCCTCAACGCCTTTTGTGCCGCGCCGGTCATCCTGGCCAAGCAACGCGTGCAGGGACCGGTGCGTTACTTGCTGACCAACACCGGTAACGCCAACGCCGGTACCGGCGCGCCAGGCCTGGCCGCTGCCGAGCGCACCTGCGCCAAGCTGGCGGAACTGACCGGTGTCGACGCCAGCCAGGTGCTGCCGTATTCCACCGGCGTGATCGGCGAGCCGCTGCCGGTCGAGAAGATCGAAGGTGCGTTGCAAGCCGCTCTCGATGATCTGTCGGAAAACAACTGGGCCGCCGCCGCCACCGGCATCATGACCACCGACACCTTGCCCAAGGGCGCGAGCCGCCAGTTCGAGCACGATGGCGTGACCATCACTGTCACCGGTATCAGCAAAGGCGCAGGCATGATCCGCCCGAACATGGCGACCATGCTTGGCTACATCGCCACCGACGCCAAGGTCTCGCGCCAGGTGCTGCAAGACCTGATGCTTGACGGCGCCAACAAGTCGTTCAACCGCATCACCATCGACGGCGACACCTCCACCAACGACTGTTGCATGCTGATCGCCACCGGCAAGGCCAGCCTGCCGGAAATCACCGAAGCCAGCGGCCCGCTGTTCGCGGCGCTGAAGCAGGCGGTGTTTGAAGTGTGCATGGAAGTGGCCCAGGCCATCGTGCGTGACGGCGAAGGCGCGACCAAGTTCGTGACCGTGCAGGTGAACGGCGGTGGCAATCACCAGGAATGCCTGGATGTCGGCTACACCGTGGCGCACTCGCCGCTGATCAAGACCGCATTGTTCGCCTCCGACCCGAACTGGGGCCGCATTCTCGCCGCCGTTGGCCGGGCCGGCGTGCCTGAGTTGGACGTGAGCAAGATCGATGTGTTCCTCGGCGAAGTCTGCATCGCCAGCCAAGGCGCTCGCGCTGCGACCTACACCGAAGCCCAGGGCGCGGCGGTCATGCAACAGGAAGAAATCACCATCCGTATCGAGCTGGGACGGGGTGATTGCAGCGAAACCATCTGGACCACCGATCTGTCCCACGAGTACGTCAAGATCAACGCTGAGTACCGGACTTAACAGGCTCGGGACCGAGTTGCTGCCATCGCGAGCTTGCTCGCGATGGCGCCAGAACAGACACCCCAGAACCATAAGAAAGGAATCCAGGCATGAGCATGCACCTGATCATTGGCGACCAACGCATTTCTTCCTGGTCCCTGCGCGGCGCGTTGGCCCTGGCGCTGACCGGCGCGAAGTACACCGAAGAGCTGGTCAGGCTCGACCAGCCCGACACCCGCGAGAAGCTGCTCAAGTATTCGGCCACGGCCAAGGTCCCGCTGCTCAAGACCGAGTTCGGCGTGATCGCCGACTCCCTGGCGATTGCCGAATACCTGGCTGAACAGTTTCCCGAGGCCAATCTCTGGCCCAAGGACGTTGCCGCCCGGGCCCAGGCGCGCTCGGCTTGTGCACAAATGCACAGCGGCTTCTTCGCCATTCGCAACCACATGCCCATGGACCTGCTGCACGATGCACCGCTGTCACCCATGCCGGCTGACGTCCAGGTGGAAATCGAGCGGATGCTGGCGCTGTGGGCCGAATGCCGTGCCGCGGCGACCGAAACCGGTCCTTACCTGTTTGGCCGCGTGAGCCTGGTCGATGCGTTTTTTGCCCCTGTTGCCGTGCGCTTGCGCACTTATCAGGTGAAACTGTCGCAGGTCGATGAGGCCTACGTCGAAACCCTTTATCAATGGCCGGCGTTCAAGGCGTGGCAACACGCTGGCCTGGAGGACACTGCGCGGTGAAACGAGTCCATGTGGCGGCGGCGGTCATTCGCGACGCCGCCGGTAAAATCCTGATCGCCCGAAGGGCCGACACCCAGCACCAGGGGGGCCTGTGGGAGTTCCCCGGTGGCAAGGTCGAGGCCGATGAGTCCGTCGAAACCGCCCTGGCCCGTGAACTTCATGAAGAGCTGTGCATTGTCGTCGATGCCGCCCGACCGTTGATCAAGGTGCGCCACGATTACCCGGACAAACAGGTGTTGCTGGATGTCTGGGAAGTCTCGGCGTTCACCGGCCAGCCCCACGGCGCCGAAGGGCAGCCGTTGGCCTGGGTGACGGCCCGAGATCTGACGAACTATGAGTTTCCGGCGGCCAATCAGCCGATTGTCGCGGCGGCCCGTTTGCCGGGTGAATACCTGATCACGCCTGACGGCCTTGAAACACCGGCCTTGCTGCGCGGCATGCAGAAGGCGATTGCCGGTGGGATCAAGTTGGTCCAGCTACGTGCCCCCAACGGTTACGACCCGCAATACCGCGATCTGGCGGTGGACGCGGCGGGGCTGTGTGCCGGCAAGGCCCAGCTGATGCTCAAGGGCCCGTTCGAATGGCTGGGGGATTTTCCTTCCGCTGGCTGGCACATTACCGCCGCGCAACTGCGCAAGCATGCAGCGGCCGGTCGACCGTTTGGCAAGGACCGCTGGCTGGCGGCCTCCTGCCATAACGCCGAGGAACTGTCCCTGGCGCAGCAGATGGACGTGGACTTCGTGACACTCTCGCCGGTGCAACCGACCCAGACCCATCCCGATGCACAGCCGTTGGGGTGGGCAGAGGCGGCGCGGTTGATCGAGGGCTTCAACAGGCCGGTTTATCTGTTGGGCGGGGTCGGGCCTGGCGAGCGGCAAAAAGCCTGGGAGGCCGGGGCGCAGGGTGTGGCGGGGATTCGGGCGTTTTGGCCAGAGGCTTGAAGCTGCAGTGAACTGATTGTTACTGATCGTTCCCACGCTCTGCGTGGGAATGCCTCAACGGACGCTCCGCGTTCGGCTCTGGAGGGGGACGCGGAGCGTCCCGGGCTGCATTCCCACGCAGAGCGTGGGGAACGATCATGCAGGTGATCAGCCCTCAGGCTTGGCCGCCGCTTCCCAAAGCACCTCCGCCACCCCTTGCCGCCGGGCAATGACCCGCGCGGCCACGAACAGCAGATCCGACAACCGATTGATATAGGCCAGCCCCGGCCCGGCCAGCGGCTCCATGGCGTTCAATTGCTGGCAGCGCCGCTCGGCGCTACGGGCCAGGCTGCGGCAGACGTGGGCCTGGGCTACCAACGTCGAGCCTCCTGGCAGGATGAAGTTTTCCAGGGGGCCCAATTCCTCGTTCCACCCATCGATCGCCGCTTCCAGCCGCTCGATTTCCGCGACGTTCAAGGCCTGATAAGCCGGCATCGCCAGTTCCCCGCCGAGGTCGAACAGACGGTGCTGACAAGGGGCGAGCACGTCACTGACCTCCTTCAGCCCCGGATGCCGGGTCGTTTCAGTGGCGAGCCCGGCCAGCAATAAACCCAGCTGGCTATTCAGTGTATCCACTTCGCCGATGGCCTCGACCCGTGGGTGGTCCTTTGCCACGCGGCGACCATCGCCCAACCCGGTTTCACCTGTGTCGCCGGTGCGGGTGTAAATCTTCGACAGGCGAAAACCCATGCTCAGCGCTCCAGTTGTCTGTTTTCCTGCGGCACCATTGAAGTGCCGGCCAGGGGCAGGCGCAAGGTGAAGCAGGTGCCTTGGCCCGGCGCCGACTGCACTTCCATCTGGCCCTTGTGGTTGTTGGTGATGATGAAATACGAGACCGACAGCCCGAGGCCCGTGCCCTGGCCGATCTCCTTGGTGGTGAAGAAAGGTTCGAAGGTACGTTTGCGCACGTTCTCGCTCATGCCGATGCCATTGTCCTCGACCTGGATTTCCGCCCACGGCGGATTCAACCGCGTGCGCAGGATGATACGCCCCGGTTCGCTGTCGTCCTGGCGCTGATGGATCGCCTGGGCGGCGTTTTTCAGCAGGTTGAGCAGCACCTGTTCCAGCTCGTTGGCCGTGCCGGGCACCGGGCCCAGGTTCGGGTCGAACTGACGGGTGATCGCCTGGCCCTTGAAGTCGAAACCGATGGCCAGGTCGAAGTCGTTGCCAGCGATTTCCACTGCCTGGTCGATCAGCGCGGGCAGGTCGCAAGGCGCCATTTGCCGGGTACTGCGACGACTGAAACTGAGCATGTGGGTGACGATTTTTGCTGCCCGGGCGCCGGCTTGCTGGATACCGTCGAGCAACTGCGGGATCTCCCGACCCTGGAGGTAACGATTGACCTCCTCTAACTGGATACCCAGCAGCTCGGCCTGTTCGAGGTTCTTGGGCAGTTCCGGCGACAGGCGACGGCGGATGTTCTGCACGTTGTGCAGGATCGCGCCCAACGGGTTGTTGATTTCATGGGCCATGCCCGCTGCGAGGCCGCCGACCGAGAGCATTTTCTCCGATTGCACCATCATTTCTTCCAGCGACAGGCGCTGGGTGATGTCATCGATCCGGATGACCACGCCACGCCCGGCGCCGCCCATCAGCGGGTAGAAGGTGAGGGCGTAATGCCGGGCTTCGTCGTCCTTGGTCCAAGTGACGCGTTCGATCTTGGCCACCGTGTGCTGCTCGACGGTCTGCTTGAGCTGCGGCAGGTAGGGTTTGAGCGGTTCGAAGGCGAGGAAGATCGGCTGGTTCAGCGCCTCGTCCAGCCGTGTGCCGGAGAGGGCGCTGGCTTCCTGGTTCCATTGGGTGACGTAGAGCTGCTCGTCGAGGGCGATCAGCGCCGACGGCATGGAGTCGATAATGCTGTTGAGGTAATTCTGGAAACCGGTGAGCTTTTTCTCGATCTTGCTGCGCACCTGGACTTCCAGTTCCAGCTTGCGATTGGTGTGGCGGGTTTCTTCCGCCAGGCCCTGGGCCTGGTCGTAGGCGGCCTGGGAGTCGTCCCGCGCGCGCTTGAGTTGCTGCTCCCGGGCTTCGATGCGCGAGAGCATGGTGTTGAACGCCTCGGCCAGGCTGCCGATCTCATCGTGGTTGCCGCGTGCGGCACGCAGGGCATAGTTCTCTTCGCGGGTGACCTGGCGTGACAGTTCTTCGAGTTGATGGATTGGCTGGGTGATCAGGCGCTTGATCTGCTGGGCAATGATCAGCCACAGCAACACGCTGAAAATCAGGATGCCGAGGCTGGCAGTCAGGGTGCCGGTGTAGAACGCGGTCGGCAATTCGCTGCTGGCCACCAGTAACAGATGGCCGGGCACCGTGCCGGGGCGGGGCAGGGTGATGACCTGGTTGCTGCGAAATTCGCCCGCCTGCCAGGCTTGTATGTTGCGGTAATGGTCCGGCAGCTTGAGCTTTTCGCCCTGTTGCAGTTGTGCCAGGCGTTCGCCCTGGCCGTCGTACAGCGCCGCCGCCCGCAGCGGTGCGTAGCTGTTGAGCTCGTCGAGCAAGCGTTGGGCGCTTTGTGGCGATTGCAGGGCGTCGGAGATCAGGCTTGGATTGGCCACCAGCCGGCCAATGGTCTGCAGGGCCTGGGGTGCCATGCTTTCCTGGGAGATGTAGTAGGCGGCGCTGATAAAGGTCAGGTTGGCCACCAGCAGGACAGTGGTCAACAACACCAACAGGGCGGCCAGCAGTTTCTGGCCGACCGGGAGGTTTTCAAGGCGCTGGCGCAATGGCATCAGACTCGTCGCTAAAAAGGAATACGAGGGCCAGCGTAGCCGCTGCTCAGTCGCTGGGCAATCCGAGGTTGTGCAAGTGGACAATCAGTCGCTGTCGCAGTTGTTCCAGGTGCGGCACGCTCAGTTCATGGCGTTGAGCGACCTTGCAGGCATAACCGAGCAAGTAGCTGATTTCGGTGCGGCGCCGATTGGCGACATCCTGGTACATCGAGGAATAATTGGCGGCCGTGGCCTGGATCACCCGTTCGACTTCCGGCTGTAAATCTTCGGCCGCCGCGGGCTGGCCGCAGCGTTCGAGCAGGTCGGTGAGCTCCGCGCACAAGGTCGCCACTTCGCAGCGGTGTTCCTGCAAGCCGCCGTTCTTGCAGTGATGCAGCACGGTCAGCGGGTTGATTGCGCAATTGAGCGCCAGCTTGCGCCAGAGCCGGGTGAGGATGTCGGCGCTCCATTCGTGGGGAATGCCAGCGGCGGCCAGGTCGTCGAGCCAGAACGGCGCCACTGGGTGAGCAGGATCGCCCAGCCAGGTGTAGCCGTGGCCGGCGAATACCACGCGCCAGTCACCGTCGCGGAACGCGCCTTCGGTGCTGGAGGCGCTGATGCAACGGGCTTGGGGCACACGATTGGCCACCGCGTCCTGGCTGCCGAGGCCGTTCTGCAACAGGATAAGTTCCGATTCGGCGTCCAGGCGATGGGCCACCGAGGCCACGGCCGCTTCCGCGTCGTAGGCTTTGCAGGCCAACAGCAGGCGCCTGATCGGTTCTGGGTTGTCCGCCGTTTCGCCAGGTATCGGGTAGCTTTGCGCCTGGCCCTGTTCCTCCAGCGTCAGGCCGCCGGCGCTTCGGTAGGCTTGCAGGCGGGCTTCGTTGCGCAGCACCAGCCGAACCGGCAACCCGGCCCGGGCCAGGCGCGTGGCCCACAACGTGCCGAGACTGCCGGCCCCCAGGACATGCCAGGTGGTCGACATCAGTTTTTTACTCGGATTGGCGCAGGCATCTGAGGGCTCGCAGTGTCGGCAGGAAAAGAGCCGTTATAATGAGCCCGATTTTAACCACAAGCCAAGCGCGCGCCGTTGATACTGGCGCGCCTTTTTATTTGGAGAACACTACATGCCGTCATTCGACGTGGTATCCGAACTGGACAAGCACGAAGTCACCAACGCGGTTGAAAACGCCGTCAAGGAACTCGACCGTCGTTATGACCTCAAGGGCAAGGGCAGTTTCGAGTTCAAGGAAAAAGACCTGACCGTGAACCTGACCGCCGAGGCCGAGTTCCAGCTCGAGGCGATGATCGAGATCCTCAAGCTGGCGCTGGTCAAGCGCAAGATCGACGTGCAGTGCCTTGAGGTCAAGGACGCCTATGCCTCGGGCAAGCTGATGAAGCAGGAAGCCGTGCTCAAGGAAGGCATCGACAAGGAATTGGCAAAGAAGATCGTCGCTCATATCAAGGACGCCAAGCTCAAGGTGCAAGCCGCCATCCAGGGCGAGCAGGTGCGAGTCACCGGCAAAAAGCGTGACGACTTGCAGGAAGCCATTGCGGCACTGCGCGGCAAGGAATTCGGTATGCCACTGCAATTCAATAATTTCCGCGACTGATACTTCAGTGACCCTGTGGCGAGGGAGCTTGCTCCCGCTTGGGTGCGGAGCGCCCACCTATAAGGGGCTGCTACGCAGCCAGCGGGAGCAAGCTCCCTCGCCACAATGTGCTTCTGCAGGTCTTTTAGTGGCAACAGGAATAGGAGAGAGAGATGGACTTGAATGCTGAAGTGGATAACCTGGTCAAGGCTTCCCAGACCTGGATCCCCATGATCATGGAATACGGCAGCCGCGTGCTGCTGGCGGTCATCACCCTGGCCATCGGCTGGTGGTTGATCAACAAAGTCACGCAGAAACTGGGTGCGCTGCTGGCCCTGCGTAACGCTGACCTGGCGCTGCAAGGGTTCATCAGTACCCTGGCCAACATCATTCTGAAGATATTGTTGATCGTCAGCGTCGCTTCGATGATCGGTGTGGAAACCACTTCGTTCGTTGCCGCCATTGGTGCCGCCGGCCTGGCGATTGGCCTGGCCCTGCAAGGCAGCTTGGCGAACTTCGCGGGTGGCGTGCTGATCCTGCTGTTCCGTCCGTTCCGCATCGGTGACTGGATCGAAGCCCAAGGTGTGGCCGGTACGGTCGACAGCATCCAGATCTTCCACACCGTGTTGCGCACCGGTGACAACAAGACTGTCATTGTGCCCAACGGCAATCTCTCGAACGGCATCATTACCAACACCAACCGCCAGCCGACCCGCAAGGTGGTGTTCGATGTCGGCGTGGATTACCAGGCCGACCTGCAAAAAGCCCGGGAAGTGCTGCTGGACCTGGCCAAGGATGAGCGTGTGCTGGCGGATCCGGCGCCTGAAGCGGTGATTTCCACCTTGGGCGACAGTTCCATCACGGTGTCGCTGCGTATCTGGGTGAAGACTGCGGATTATTGGAGTGTGATGTTCATGCTCAATGAACAAGCGCGGGATCGCTTGAAGGACGCGGGTATTGATATTCCGTTTCCACAGCGAGTGATTCGGGTGGTTCAGGAAGGAGCAGCGCAATAATGATTCGCTATAACTTGGCCTGGGGTCAGGTTATGTTTAGTTAGCTTGCTATTTAACAAGCTGTGTTAAAGCTGACATGCGGTGGATATAAAAAAACCGCTCACCTGGATCAGGTGAGCGGTTTTTGTTTGTTGCGGGTGCAGCTATCGAATTAGCACTGAATTACAAGATGCTCAGTGGGTATTCGATGATCAGACGGGTGTCATTGTTGTCAGTGACTTGGCCGGCTTCGTTATAAGCGGTGTTTGCACGGTAGAACGCAGTACGCAGGCGGAAAGACAGGTCTTTGGCTGGACCGCTTTGCAGAACGTACTTGGTTTCGAAGTCCAGTTCGTGCTCTTTACCTTCTTCACCGCCAGTGGAGATGTTGTCACCTTTGACGTAACGAGTCATGAAGCTCAGGCCAGGAACGCCGTAGGTCTTCATGTTCAGGTCGTAGCGAGCCTGCCAGGAGCGCTCGTCCTGACCGTTGAAGTCGGAGTACTGGATGGAGTTGGCGAGGAAAATGGTACCGCCGCCGTCAACGCCATACACATAGCCGCTGTCACCGGAGGAGCGCTGGTGAGCCAGGGTGAACTTGTGGGCACCGATGGCATAGGCTGCTGCGAGGGACCAGATACGGTTGTCAACATCGCCGCTGATTTTCTGGCCCTGATCCTGGCTGTCATAACCGTTGAAGTCGAAGTTCAGGGACTGGTCTTCGTTGATCGGCAGGGTGTAGTTCAGGTTGATGTATTTCTTTTTGTAGTGATCTTCAACGTCGGAAGCCGCTACGCCTGCTACGAAATTGTCGGTGAACTGGTAGGTTGCGCCAACGATGTCAGCAGATTTCAGGCCAAGGCCGTCATCTCCCATGCCAGTTTGCGAGCTGATGGCGTTGAAATGACCTGCGCTCAACTCCAAGCCTTTGATTTCTTTGCTGGTGATCAGCGTACCCGTGGCAACTTCTGGCAGCAGACGGCTGTCGTCAGTCGAGAAAACCGGGCTGGTGGTGAACTGGTTACCGTATTTCAGGACGGTGTCGGACAGACGGAATTTAACCGCGCCGCCCACCTTCGATTGTGTGTCTTCCAGGTTGCCGTCGCTGTCACGAGCGAACAGACCGTTACCGGCACGACCGCTACCGCCATCAATGCGAACGGTGCCAAATGCGAAGCCATCAACGCCTACACCAACGGTACCTTGAGTGAAACCCGACTCGTAAATGGCACGAGCGGCAACACCAGACTCTTCACGATAACTTTGTGAAGTGCTTGGGTTGTTCTTGAAATCACGGTTCATGTACAGCGCACGGGTCAGAACAGTCAAGCTCTGATCTTCAATAAAACCCTTGGATTCTTCCTGGGAAGAGGCCATTGCGAACTGCGAGGTACTGGCCGATACAGCCAGTGCGATCATGCTCCACTTCATCACGCGCATCGTGATTTGCTCCTTTGGTTTTTAGAAGAGTACTGCCGTCCCACCTGTTTTTTTATCTGGGCGGCTCTTTCTTTTTGTGTCGGCGCAAACTTATATCACGTCGACATTCTTTGGCGATACTTGCCCATTCAACCTTTCAGCTTCTTTACGACCATGTCGCCAATGGCTCGATCCATGTCGCATTTCAGCTGGTCCGACGCAACCGTATCCACAACTTAATGTTGTTTTTTCTTTTCCGGCATCGGTGTAAAGAGTCCGTCATTACCGCGCTTGAAGCTCCTATGGGCAGCCTTGCCACTTTAATTTGTATGTCGGCAGGTTCTCGCTTCCGGCGAGGCCTTTGGACAGTGCGGGGATGAATGCAACAAGCATGCTCAAACCCGAATTTCGTTTACATTTTTTTCACATTTCACCGGTTGACGCGGTGAAACCTCATGAAACCGGGCTCCAAAGGCCTTGTTTTAAATAGGGTTGACTCGTGTGCGGCTCTCGTGATTGACGCCGACAAACGCGGCGAGACAATCAAAAACGTTACCGGTTCACCCTACCCAGTGAGTAGATCACGGATGCTTTGTGCACTGAGCGTAGACGCACTGTGCTGTTTTGGTGCAAAAAATTTTCCGGCTGTACGAAAATCTTACAACGCCGAGGCCTTGCGTGGGCCCCTGGCACGGTCCTGTCAGGACTGTGTGGTGCCGCTTGCGCTGTGTTGGTGCGTCAGCTTGCACAGGTTGATGCTGTGTGTTGAAAAAACTTCGCAGGACGAGCATCAGGACGGTACACCGTGATCGATCCGGCGTTCGCGGGTATGCTGCGCATCTGAGTCCGATGCAGGCCCGTAGGCCGCCAAACCGGGCAGAACCGATAACGAGCGAGGAGTACACGCGGTGTTCGCTTTAGATCCACGACTGCAACAAGACACATTGCCAATCGGTGATTTCCCATTGTGCCGACTGCTCTTGTCCAACGATTCGAACTACCCGTGGTTCATCCTCGTACCGCGGCGGGAAGATATCAGCGAATTGTTTCAATTGGATGACGTTGATCAACAACAGCTGTGGAAAGAAACCACGGCGCTGGCCGAAACCCTCAAGGATTCGTTCGATGCCGACAAGATGAACGTTGCAACCTTGGGTAACGTTGTCAGTCAACTGCACATGCACGTCATCGTGCGCAAACGGGATGACGCCGCCTGGCCCGCGCCGGTCTGGGGCAAGCACCCGGCCCAGCCTTATAATGCAGGGCAGGTCGCGGCCATTCGTGAACGGTTGCGAATGGCCTTGACCGATGATTTCAAGTTTCTGGAGGGCTGAACCATGAACCTTGAAGACCGCGTAACCGATCTGGAAAGCCGCCTGGCGTTTCAGGATGACACCATCCAGGCATTGAACGATGTGCTTGTGGAGCAGCAGCGGATCGTCGAGCGTCTGCAACTGCAGATGGCGGCGTTGCTCAAGCGCCAGGAAGAAATGGCCGGGCAGTTCGAGTCGTTCGAAGAAGAGGCGCCGCCTCCTCACTACTGACTGGGCCCGACTCTCGTTTGACGGGCAATAAAAAACCGCGAGCAGCCAGGCTGCATCGCGGTTTTTTTAGGGGCAGGGATCAGCGGCGCGGCAGCGCGGCGATCACATCTTCGGCCTGCAGGCCCTTGTCGCGGTTCATCACGGAGAACTCCACGCGCTGGCCTTCCACCAGGACGCGATGGCCTTCGCCACGAATGGCCCGGAAATGCACGAAAATGTCATCGCCGGAGTCGCGGGAGATGAAACCGAACCCTTTGGACGTATTGAACCACTTCACCGTGCCGGTATCGCGGTTGGACATGTCGTAGTTCTGCGCAGCGGCGGCCGGCGACGACTTCTTGTAGAAGCTGACGGCCAGGTGCAGTGCCACGGCGAGCAGTGCCGCGCCCAGGCTGAACAGAATGGCCGGTTGACCGCCGATTTCCGGCATGGGTGCCAGCAGGGCCAGGGTTTGCAGGGCAACGGCCAGTACCAGCAGGGCGCTGACCAGGTTTTGCAGTTGGTGACGTGGACCTTTGTTCCAGTAAGGGATGACGGGTGCAAGGGTCAGGTTGAGCAGGCCGAAAAAGGCCAGGTACAGTGCATCGGGGTGTTGCAGGTAAGGTGTGGCTTCGGAACCCAGGCTAGGGATGAAGGACAGCAGCAGGGCAGCTGCGCCCATTAGCAAGTGGACGATTTTCAACATTTTGATTGGCTCACGGTTAAGACAGATCACAAGGAAGAGCGGGTCGGGGACGGTTCGCTTCGAAACAATGAGAGGCGTTGGACACGTACCCGAATCAGCCTATGCGCCACACCCGGGAAAATAAGCGTAGCGACACACTGCCTATTTAACAGTAAAGCTCGGGCCTTCTCAAACCCGTTACGGGCGCGCACCGCGCTGTTCGTCGGCCAGAAAAGACTCGCCGATGCTTGAAGGTGCCAGGCAAACGGCGTTGAATTCCTCGAGGTGTCGGAACCGCCCGCTGCCCCGGCTTGTCGGTTCAGGAGGGCTGGCGATCTGTCGCAGGCCATCGGCGGCCAAAACCACTAGAGTTTGGGGCGTTGTCGAATTCATCACCGTCAGGAGATCAACCAGCATGGCAATTGATATCGGTATCAGTGAAGAAGACCGCAAATCCATCGTCGACGGGCTTTCGCGCCTGCTGTCGGACACTTATGTGCTGTATCTCAAGACCCACAATTTCCATTGGAACGTCACGGGGCCGATGTTTCGCACCCTGCACCTGATGTTCGAGGAGCAATACAACGAGCTGGCCCTGGCGGTGGACCTGATTGCCGAGCGCATCCGCGCCCTGGGTTTCCCGGCTCCGGGGGCCTACTCGGTGTACGCGCGCCTGTCTTCTATTAAGGAAGAGGAAGGCGTGCCTGGCGCCGAAGACATGATCCGGCAACTGGTCGAGGGCCAGGAAGCGGTGACGCGTACGGCCCGTGGCATCTTTCCCTTATTGGACAAGGTCAGTGATGAGCCCACCGCCGACCTGCTGACCCAGCGCATGCAAGTTCACGAAAAGACCGCGTGGATGCTGCGGGCGCTGTTGGAAAACTAATAGGGAGCGCGTTGTAATGTCGTGGCGAGGGAGCTTGCTCCCGCTGGGTTGCGCAGCGACCCCCATACCAGACGCTGATTCTTTGGAGGCTGGAAGATTTTGCGCCTGCTGCGCAGCCGAACGGGAGCAAGCTCCCTCGCCACAGGTGTAGGACGACGTAATTCGTCGCCTGCCTGCTGTTGGCTTGTCCTACGCCCATGGTCATAAAGTCGTCTGGAACTGGCGATGCCGTTGAGCTTCCATAGAGCCACAGGTGGATTGTTCCAACTGAGAGGCTCGTATGGCAAAGGAGTGTCAACGGTATGATTCAAGGAAAGGAACCGGAGGAGGGTGTGCGTGGGCGCTTTCAGTCCATCAGCGTCGATCCGTTCGTCAGGGGTTTCGACATGCAACTGGTGCGTCCCCTGGCCCGATCCATTCGTCTGAACGGGTTCGCCACCTGTCTGCGGCTGGAGCAGGTCTATTGGGATATCCTCGGCGACATGGCCCAGCTCAACAGCTGTTCCATCAGTACGTTGCTGTCCCATGTCGACAGAGAGGTGCACCTGCGCCATGGCGGGGTACGCAATTTCAGCGCGCTGGTGCGTGTTGTATGCGTGGTGCACGGTTTGAAGGAGACCGTGTCGCAGGTGGCGGACTGTCATTGACGGGTAGCTGCCCTGTCGATGACTGAGTCGGACTGCAAACGGCCTGTGCGGTCTTACGGCTGCACAGGCCGCATTTAATGGATATAATCCCGCTCTTTGCCGCAAAGCCCAGCCTTTGCGCGAGTAACCTGATCGCCGAGACAACCCCATGCCGATGTACGACTATCAATGTGCTTCCTGTGGTCATCAGATGGAAGCCATTCAAAAGATCAGCGCGGCACCGCTGGTCGACTGCCCTGCCTGCCAGGCGCCAGAACTGAAAAAGATGCTGTCCATGCCTGGTTTCCGCCTCGGCGGCACAGGCTGGTATGAAACCGACTTCAAGACCGGCGCCAAGAAGAATTTGGCCGGTGGCGACAAAGCAGATTGAGTTGAACACGCGCGAGTGCTTGCACGGGCAGGTCCTCCAACCGAATTTCGAATTACGAGAAGTGAAACCACTACCATGATGCGCAGCCATTATTGCGGCCAACTGAACGAAAGCCTGGAAGGTCAGGAAGTTACTCTTTGCGGATGGGTCCATCGTCGCCGTGACCATGGCGGGGTGATTTTCCTCGATATCCGTGATCGTGAAGGCCTGGCCCAGGTGGTGTTCGATCCGGACCGCGCTGACACCTTCGCCACCGCCGACCGCGTGCGCAGCGAATACGTGGTCAAGATCACCGGCAAGGTGCGCCTGCGTCCGGCCGGTGCTGGCAACGCCAACATGGCGTCCGGCATGATCGAAGTGCTGGGTTACGAGCTTGAAGTGCTCAACGAATCGGAAACCCCGCCGTTCCCACTCAACGAATACTCCGACGTGGGCGAAGAAACCCGCCTGCGCTACCGCTTCATCGACCTGCGTCGCCCGGAGATGGCCGAGAAGCTGCGCCTGCGTTCGCGCATGACCACCAGCATCCGTCGTTACCTGGACGAGAACGGCTTCCTCGATGTCGAGACGCCGATCCTGACCCGCGCCACGCCGGAAGGCGCCCGCGACTACCTGGTGCCGAGCCGTACCCACCCCGGCAGCTTCTTCGCCTTGCCGCAATCGCCACAGCTGTTCAAGCAACTGCTGATGGTGGCCGGGTTCGATCGCTACTACCAGATCGCCAAGTGCTTCCGCGACGAAGACCTGCGTGCCGACCGTCAGCCTGAGTTCACTCAGATCGACATCGAGACCAGCTTCCTCGACGAAAAAGACATCATGGGCCTGACCGAAGGCATGATCCGCAACCTGTTCAAGGAAGTGCTGGGCCTGGAATTCGGCGAGTTCCCGCACATGACCTTCGAAGAGGCCATGCGCCGCTACGGTTCCGACAAGCCGGACCTGCGTAACCCGCTGGAGCTGGTGGACGTGGCTGACCAGCTCAAGGACGTCGAGTTCAAGGTGTTCAGCGGCCCGGCCAACGACCCGAAATGCCGTATCGCGGCCCTGCGCGTTCCTGGCGGGGCCAGCATGCCGCGCAAGCAGATCGACGACTACACCAAGTTCGTCGGCATCTACGGTGCCAAGGGCCTGGCCTACATCAAGGTCAACGAGCGCGCCGCGGGTGTTGATGGCCTGCAATCGCCGATCGTGAAAAACATCCCTGAAGCCAACCTCAATGTGATCCTCGATCGCGTGGGCGCGGTTGACGGCGACATCGTGTTCTTCGGCGCCGACAAGGCCAAGATCGTCAGCGAAGCCTTGGGCGCGCTGCGCATCAAGCTGGGTCACGACCTGAAGCTGCTGACTTGCGAGTGGGCGCCAATGTGGGTCGTCGACTTCCCGATGTTCGAAGAAAACGACGACGGCAGCTTCTCGGCGCTGCACCACCCGTTCACCGCGCCGAAGTGCTCGCCGCAAGAGTTGGAGGCCAACCCGGCCACCGCTCTGTCGCGCGCTTACGACATGGTCCTGAACGGCACCGAGCTGGGTGGCGGTTCGATCCGTATCCACCGCAAGGAAATGCAACAGGCAGTGTTCCGCCTGCTGGGCATCGACGAAGCCGAGCAGGAAGAGAAGTTCGGCTTCCTGCTCGACGCCCTGAAGTACGGTGCACCGCCCCACGGTGGCCTGGCCTTCGGCCTGGACCGCCTGGTGATGCTGATGACCGGCGCCCAGTCGATCCGTGAAGTGATCGCGTTCCCGAAAACCCAGAGCGCGGCCGATGTCATGACCCAGGCGCCGGGTGTGGTGGATGCCAAGGCATTGCGCGAGTTGCACATTCGTCTGCGTGAACAGCCAAAAGCTGAGTAAGGCTGGCACCTGAGAGGGCGCATCTTCGGATGCGCCTTTTCATTGGGGTCGATATTTCTGATTGCCGGCCACTGCGTACGCGCAGGGCGGGCAATGTTCCAAAGAGAAACGGAGCGAGTTATGGCAGGTCATTCCAAGTGGGCGAACATCAAGCACCGCAAAGAACGTCAGGATGCCAAGAGAGGCAAGATCTTCACCAAGTGGATCCGTGAACTGACGGTCGCGGCCCGCCAGGGTGGCGGCGACCCCGGTTCCAACCCGCGCTTGCGCCTGGCCCTGGACAAGGCGCTGGGTGCCAACATGAGCCGCGACATCATCGACCGGGCCATCGCCCGTGGCGCGGGTGCGACCGAGGCCGACAACGTTGAAGAGCTGACCTACGAAGGTTATGGCCCGGGCGGCGTGGCGGTGATGGTCGAATGCATGACCGACAACCGCAACCGTACTGCCGCCGCCGTGCGTCACGCGTTCAGCAAATGCGGTGGCAACCTGGGCACCGACGGCTCGGTGGCCTATCTGTTCGAGCGCAAGGGGCAGATCAGCTTCGCGCCGGGCCTCGATGAAGATGCCCTGACGGAAGCGGCCCTGGAGGCCGACGCCGATGACGTGGTCAGTCATGAAGACGGTTCGTTCGACGTGTTCACGTCGTTCGCCAGCTTCTATGCCGTGCGCAACGCCCTGGAGGCGGCCGGCTTCAAGCCCGCCGACGCAGAGATCGTCATGCAGCCGACCACCAGTGCCGAACTGGACCTGGAAGGGGCCGAGAAGGTGCTCAAGCTGATCGACATGCTGGAAGACCTGGATGACGTGCAGAACGTTTATTCCAATGCCGATATTCCGGAGTCGGTGGCTGAACAGCTGGGCTGACGGGCGCTCAAGGCTTGTTTGAAATCATTGTGGCGAGGGAGCTTGCTCCCGCTGGAGTGCGAAGCGCTCCCAAAAAGGTCTGCTGCGCAGCCCAGCGGGAGCAAGCTCCCTCGCCACGGATCCACTGCAAGCCCTTGATGAGCTGTATCCTCTTGTAACCGCATTACCTTTCGCAGGCGCTATGACTTTAATCCTTGGTATCGACCCTGGTTCGCGCATCACCGGCTACGGTGTGGTTCGCGATACCGGGCGCGGCTGCGTGTACGTCGCGTCCGGTTGCATCCGCACCGGGGCGGGTGAACTGCACCAGCGCTTGCAGATCGTTTATCGCGGCGTTCGCGAAGTTATCCAGACCTACGGCCCGGTCACCATGGGCATCGAAAGGGTCTTCATGGCGCGCAACGCCGACTCGGCCTTGAAACTGGGGCAGGCCCGGGGCGCGGCAATCGTTGCTGGCGCCGAGGAAAACCTGGAGATCGCCGAGTACACCGCGACCCAGGTCAAGCAGGCGGTCGTCGGAACCGGGGCGGCGAACAAGGAGCAGGTGCAAATGATGGTGATGCACCTGTTGAAACTGGTCAGCAAGCCGCAGATCGATGCCTCGGACGCCCTGGCCATTGCCATTTGCCATGCCCATACCCGTTCCAGCCTGTTGCCTCACGGCCTGGGAACCGCACGCAGTCGTGGCGGGCGCCTGCGTCTCTGATAGCATCAGCGCAATCTTTCGTGAGCCCGAGCATCTTGCGCCTGTGTCGTCGGCCTTCCTGCCCGGGCTGTTACTCGCCAGCCAAGGCTGGCCAACACCCAAGGATCTGAAACGTGATTGGACGCTTGCGCGGCACCCTGGCTGAAAAACAGCCGCCGCACCTGATTCTGGATGTAAACGGCCTGGGCTATGAGCTGGAAGTGCCCATGACCACGCTGTATCGCTTGCCGTCGGTCGGCGAGCCGCTGACCCTGCACACCCATTTGGTCGTGCGCGAGGATGCGCAGTTACTCTATGGCTTCGTCGGCAAGCGCGAGCGGGATTTCTTCCGCGAACTGATCCGTCTCAATGGCGTCGGCCCGAAACTGGCCCTGGCCTTGATGTCGAGCCTGGAAGTCGATGAATTGGTGCGTTGTGTGCAGTCCCAGGACACTTCGGCCCTGACCAAGGTGCCGGGTGTGGGCAAGAAAACCGCCGAGCGCCTGCTGGTCGAACTCAAGGACCGCTTCAAGGCCTGGGAGGCGGTGCCGGCGATGTTCGCCCTGGTGCCGAACCAGCCGGATGCGCCTGCGCCTGCGGTCAGCGCCGAAAACGATGCAGTCACCGCGTTGATCTCCCTGGGCTACAAGCCGCAGGAAGCCAGCAAGGCGATTTCCGCTATCAAGGAAAAAGGCCTGAGCACTGAAGACATGATTCGTCGTGCCCTGAAGGGAATGATTTAAGTGATTGAAGCTGACCGCCTGATCGCCGCCACGGGCGCGCCCCGTGACCGCGAGGAAATCCAGGACCGCGCGATTCGTCCTGTCAGCCTGGCCGACTACATCGGTCAACCGACCGTGCGCGAGCAGATGGAGTTGTTCATCCAGGCCGCCCGTGGGCGCAGCGAGTCGCTGGACCACACCTTGATCTTCGGCCCGCCGGGCCTGGGCAAGACCACCCTGGCCAACATCATTGCCCAGGAAATGGGCGTCTCGATCAAGAGCACGTCCGGGCCGGTCCTCGAGCGGCCGGGTGACCTGGCGGCGCTGCTGACCAACCTTGAGCCCCATGATGTGCTGTTCATCGACGAAATCCATCGGCTGTCGCCGATCGTCGAGGAAGTGTTGTACCCGGCCATGGAAGATTTCCAGCTCGACATCATGATCGGCGAAGGGCCGGCGGCACGCTCCATCAAGTTGGACCTGCCGCCCTTCACCCTGGTGGGCGCCACCACTCGCGCAGGCATGCTGACCAACCCGTTGCGCGACCGCTTCGGTATCGTCCAGCGCCTGGAGTTCTACAACAACGCCGACCTGGCGACGATTGTCAGCCGCTCGGCGGGCATCCTCGGGTTGCCGCTGGACCCGGACGGTGCGTATGAGATCGCCCGGCGTGCCCGGGGCACGCCGCGGATCGCCAACCGCCTGCTGCGCAGGGTCCGGGATTTTGCCGAAGTCCGGGCCAAGGGCCACATCACCAAGCCGATTGCCGACCTGGCGTTGAACCTGCTGGACATCGACGAGCGTGGTTTCGACCACCAGGACCGGCGCCTGCTGCTGACCATGATCGAGAAGTTCGACGGTGGCCCGGTGGGCGTGGACAGCCTGGCGGCGGCCATCAGCGAAGAGCGCCACACCATTGAAGATGTGCTGGAACCGTACCTGATCCAGCAGGGCTACATCATGCGTACCCCTCGCGGGCGCGTGGTGACCCGTCATGCTTATCTGCATTTTGGTTTAAACATCCCGACACGAATGGGTGAGATGCCGGTGGTAGACGAATTCCTCGATGCCGTGGACGATTGAACGAGCTCTGTACGCCGACTTTTTTCCAGTTCGTGCTGTCCCAGACGACGCCTGGAGCGTCAATGCGTTCGAGAATGAAAAAACAGTTGCCTGGCCGATTGGCAACCTGAGGAGTAAGCACTAGAGTATGCGCGCGCAAAACGGGCTGGAGTCGTTCGCACATCGCTGTCGCGTTTATTACGAGGACACCGATGCTGGCGGCATCGTCTACTACGTCAATTACCTCAAGTTTATGGAACGGGCTCGAACCGAACGGCTGCGGGAACTGGGTTTTGCCCAATCCGCGCTGGCAGGGGAGGACCTGTTATTCGTCGTGCATTCCAGCGAAGCGCGCTACCACGCGCCGGCGCGACTGGACGACGAGTTGCTGGTAAGTGCCGATGTCATCGAATTGAACCGTGTCAGCCTGCGTTTCAAGCAGCAGGTCAGGCGGGCTACGGATAACGTGCTGCTCTGTGACGGGCAGTTTTTGGTGGCCTGTGTGCGCACCCATAGTTTGAAACCCCGGGCCATTCCCGAAGCTCTACGTGCGGCCTTTGCCGGCGTGAGCGGCGCGGGTACACACTCAGAGCAGGAGATAAAGCGTGGAAGCTAACGTCGTCGACCATTCCTCCATGTGGAGCCTGGTCAGCAATGCCAGCGTCGTGGTGCAACTGGTAATGCTGACCCTGGTAGCCGCATCGGTGACCTCATGGATCATGATCTTTCAGCGCAGCAACATGCTGCGCGCCGGTCGTCGTGCCCTGGAGAGCTTCGAGGAGCGTTTCTGGTCCGGCATCGACCTGTCCAAGCTCTATCGCCAGGCCGGTAGCAACCCTGACCCGGACTCGGGCGTCGAGCAGATCTTCCGTGCCGGCTTCAAGGAGTTCTCTCGCCTGCGCCAGCAGCCGGGCGTCGACCCTGAGGCGGTGATGGAAGGTGTGGCCCGTGCCATGCGCGTCGCCATTTCCCGCGAGGAAGAGAAGCTCGAACAGGGCCTGTCGTTCCTGGCCACCGTTGGTTCGGTCAGCCCGTACATCGGTCTGTTCGGTACCGTGTGGGGGATCATGAACTCCTTCCGTGGCCTGGCTTCCGCCCAGCAAGCGACCCTCGCCACCGTGGCCCCGGGTATCGCCGAGGCACTGATCGCCACCGCCATCGGTCTGTTCGCGGCCATCCCGGCCGTTATCGCCTACAACCGCTTCGCTGCCCGCAGCGAAATGCTGACCGGCCGTTACTACACCTTCGCCGATGAATTCCAGGCGATCCTGCACCGTAAAGTGCACACCAGCGAAGAATAAGCAGGTATTTCCCAATGGCTTTAATCGCTCGAGCCCGAAAAAAGCGCAAGCCGGTCGCCGAGATGAACGTGGTGCCCTACATCGACGTGATGTTGGTGCTGCTGGTCATCTTCATGGTGACCGCGCCGATGCTCAATCAGGGCGTGAAGGTCGATCTGCCCAAGGTTTCCAGCGAAGCCTTGCCGCAGGACAACAACACCCAGGTCCTGACCATTTCGATCAAGGCTGACAAGACCTACTACTGGAACCTTGGCAGCGAAGTCGACACCGAGAAGCAGCAGGACCGGGCCATGACGTTGCCGCAGATGACCGATGCGGTGACCAAGATCATTCGTGTCGGCAACGATGCCGGCAAGCGCACGCAAGTCTTCATTCGCGGCGACAAGACCGTCGACTACGGTGCCGTGATGGGGGCCATGGGCGGCCTGCAGAAAGCCGGGGTCGGTAATGTTGGCTTGATCACTGAGGCGCCCTGATGCAGCAACAGCGAGAGCCGTCCGCCTCGGAAAGCTACTTCTGGCCCAGTGTCCTGGCCATCGGCCTGCATGTGCTGGTGTTCGGCATGCTGTTCGTCAGTTTTGCCATGACTCCGGAGTTGCCACCGGCCAAGCCGATCGTGCAGGCGACGTTGTACCAGCTCAAGTCGAAAAGCCAGGCGACGACCCAGACGAACCAGAAGCTTGCCGGTGAGGCGAAGAAGTCTGCCGCGCGCCAGACTGAAGTCGAGCAAATGGAACAGAAGAAGGTCGAGCAGGAAGCGATAAAGGCCGCGGAACAAAAGAAAGAGGAAGCGGCTCAAAAGGCCGAGGAAGCCAAGAAGGCCGATGAGGCGAAAAAAGCGGACGAGGCGAAAAAGGCTGACGAAGCCAAGAAAGCCGACGAAGCGAAGAAAGCCGAGGCCAAAAAGGCAGAAGAGAAACAATTGGCTGATATAGCCAAGAAGAAAGCCGAAGAAGAAGCCAAGAAAGCCGCTGAAGAAGAGGCCAAGAAAGCGGCCGCTGAAGAAGCGAAGAAAAAGATCGTCGAGGACGCGAAGAAAAAAGCCGCCGAAGACGCCAAGAAGAAAGCTGAAGCTGAAGAGGCGAAAAAGAAAGTCGCCGAAGACGCGAAGAAGAAAGCCGCCGCCGACGCCGCCAAGAAAAAGGCCCAGGACGCAGCGCGTAAATCCGCCGAAGACAAAAAGGCCCAGGCCTTGGCAGATTTGCTTTCCGACACGCCGGAGCGCCAGCAGGCATTGGCTGATGAGCAGGGCGATGAAGTCGCCGGCAGCTACGATGACTTGATTCGCGCACGAGCGGCAGAAGGCTGGGCTCGTCCACCTTCGGCGCGCAAAGGCATGACGGTCGTATTGCAAATCGGCATGTTGCCCGACGGTACGGTTACCTCGGTCAGCGTCGCCAAGTCCAGTGGTGACGGTCCGTTCGACGCTTCGGCGGTCGCAGCGGTCAAGAACATTGGGCGATTGACGGAAATGCAAGGAATGAAACCGAGCGACTTTGCTCCCTATCGTTCATTCAAGATGACATTCACACCTGAGGATCTAGCCTTGTGAGAAACCTTCTTCGATCAATGCTGGTCGTTATCTGCTGCCTGGCAGGGATAGCGGTAGCAGAGGAAAAGAACATCCTGGTCACCAGCGGCAGCGACCGGGCGACCCCGATTGCCGTCGTACCGTTCGGCTGGCAGGGCGGTAACGTCCTGCCGGACGACATGGCGGAAATCATCGGCAACGACCTGCGCAACTCGGGTTACTACGCGCCGATTCCGAAGCAGAACATGATCAGCCTGCCAACCCAGGCCAGCGAAGTCATCTACCGTGACTGGAAGGCCCTGGGCGCCCAGTACATCATGGTCGGCAGCATCGTTCCGGCTGGCGGTCGCCTGCAGGTGCAGTACGCCCTGTTCAACGTCGCCACCGAACAGCAAGTGCTGACCGGCAGCGTGTCGGGCAGCGTCGATCAATTGCGTGACATGGCGCACTACATCGCCGACCAGTCGTTCGAGAAACTTACCGGCATCAAGGGCGCGTTCTCCACTCGCATGCTCTACGTGACGGCCGAGCGCTTCTCCGAGAACAACACCCGCTACACCCTGCAGCGCTCCGACTATGACGGCGCCCGTGCGGTGACTCTGCTGCAGTCGCGCGAGCCGATCCTGTCGCCGCGCTTTGCCCCCGATGGCAAGCGCATCGCCTATGTCTCGTTCGAGCAGAAGCGTCCGCGCATTTTCGTGCAGCACATCGACACCGGTCGTCGTGAGCAGATCACCAACTTCGAAGGCCTGAACGGTGCGCCAGCCTGGTCGCCGGACGGCTCGCGGCTGGCGTTCGTACTGTCCAAGGACGGCAACCCGGACATCTACGTGATGAACCTGGCTTCGCGTTCGATTTCCCGTGTCACCAACGGCCCGGGCATCAACACCGAACCGTTCTGGGGCAAGGATGGCTCGACCATCTACTTCACCTCCGACCGTGGCGGCAAGCCACAGATCTACAAGACCAGTGCGGGTGGCGGCGGTGCCGAACGCGTGACGTTCGTCGGTAACTACAACGCCAACCCGAAGCTGTCGGCAGATGAAAAGACCCTGGTGATGATCCATCGCCAGGATGGTTTCACTAATTTCAAGGTGGCGGCCCAGGATTTGCAGCGCGGTAGCGTAAAAATCCTCACTGATAGCACTCTGGACGAGTCACCCACTGTTGCGCCCAACGGCACCATGGTAATCTACGCCACCCGCCAGCAGGGCCGGGGAGTCTTGATGCTCGTGTCCATTAATGGACGCGTGAGGCTCCCGCTTCCTACCGCTCAAGGCGAAGTCAGAGAACCGTCCTGGTCCCCTTACCTGAACTGACGCGGCGCTATACGTTTTACTTAACACACTGGGGTTCATTAGGAGTTTCACGATGGAAATGCTGAAGTTTGGTAAATTTGCTGCGCTGGCTCTGGCCATGGCTGTAGCTGTAGGTTGCTCGTCCAAAGGCGGCGACAATGCCGGTGAAGGCGCTGTTGATCCAAACGCTGGTTACGGCGCTAACACCGGTGCAGTTGACGGCTCCCTGAGCGAAGAAGCTGCTCTGCGCGCAATCACCACCTTCTACTTCGAATACGACAGCTCGGACCTGAAGCCAGAAGCCATGCGCGCTCTGGACGTTCACGCCAAGGACCTGAAAGCAAACGGCGCTCGCGTTGTTCTGGAAGGCAACACCGACGAACGTGGTACTCGTGAGTACAACATGGCACTGGGCGAGCGTCGTGCGAAAGCCGTTCAGCGCTACCTGGTACTGCAAGGTGTTTCCCCAGCTCAGCTGGAACTGGTTTCCTACGGCGAAGAGCGTCCAGTTGCTACCGGCAACGACGAGCAGTCCTGGGCTCAAAACCGTCGCGTCGAACTGCGTAAGTAATTCGTCATGCGAACGTGCCGTCGTGCTGTAACTGTTCTGGCTCTCAGCCTTGCGCCGCTTGCGGCGTGGGCTGCGGTTCCTGTGGTCGATAACGATGCCGGCTATAACAATAGCGGGAGTAGCTATCCGCCTGCGGGTTACGGTACGAACGGCGCCTATGCCGGGGGAGGGGTTTCGGCCCCTGTCTCGGCACAGGGCCAGCTGTTCAACCAACTGCAGCAAATGCAGGATCAGATCTCGCGCCAACAGGGTGTGATCGAAGAACTGCAAAATGATATTTCGCGCATGAAGCAGGAAAACCTGGAGCGATACCAGGATCTTGATCGGCGCATAGGAACCGGCGTTGCACCTGCACCTGCCGCGACTCCTGAGAATTCTCCTGCCGGTGGCGACTTGAACGCCCCCGGCGCAGCCGCAGGCGCGGGGGCAGCCGCTCCCGCAGCACCTGCCGCCGGTGGCGAGCCGGCTGATCCGGCGAAGGAAAAGCTCTATTACGATGCTGCCTTCGACTTGATCAAGGCCAAGGATTTCGACAAGGCCAGCCAGGCTTTTGCCGCTTTCCTGCGCAAATACCCAAACAGCCAGTACGCGGGCAATGCCCAATACTGGTTGGGCGAAGTGAACCTGGCCAAAGGCGACCTGCAAGGTGCCGGCCAGGCATTCGCCAAGGTTTCGCAACTGTATCCCAAGCACGCCAAGGTGCCGGATTCGCTGTACAAGCTGGCTGATGTAGAGCGCCGCCTCGGTCACACCGACAAGGTAAAAGGCATTCTGCAGCAGGTGGTGGCCCAATATCCGGGGACATCCGCCGCCCAGTTGGCCCAGCGCGATCTGCAACGCATGTAAGCTGGCTTGACCTGTTTTGAAGAAACCCGCGCCTGTCGCGGGTTTTTTCGTTAGAATTCACGCCCTTTTTATGAAACACGCTTTTTGGGATCTGCGCGTTGGCGGGGTTCCTTGAAGTGCCTGACGGAGGCGGACAGCCTGTTTAGCTGTTACGCCCGTGGCGACTATGCAAGACACATTGAGAATCACCGAAGTTTTTCACTCTTTGCAGGGTGAAACGCGGACGGCTGGGCTGCCCACAGTATTTGTGCGCCTCACCGGTTGCCCGCTGCGTTGCCAATACTGCGACAGTGCCTACGCGTTCAGCGGCGGCACTGTGCGAACCCTCGACGATATCCTGGAGCAAGTGGCCAGTTATCGTCCGCGTTATGTCTGTGTCACGGGCGGCGAGCCCTTGGCGCAACCCAACGCCATCCCCTTGCTCAAGCAGTTGTGTGATGCCGGTTACGAGGTTTCCCTGGAAACCAGCGGCGCCCTGGATATCTCGGCCGTCGACCCGCGCGTCAGCCGCGTCGTGGACCTGAAGACTCCAGGCTCCAAGGAAGCGCACCGTAACCGTTACGAGAATATCGAGTTGCTGACCCCTAACGATCAGGTCAAATTCGTAATCTGTTCACGGGAAGATTACGACTGGGCCGTGTCCAAGCTGATCCAGTACGGGCTCGACCAACGGGCCGGCGAAGTGTTGTTGTCGCCGAGCCATCACGATTTGAGCGCTCGGGACCTGGCGGACTGGGTGGTGGCGGATAACCTGCCGGTGCGCCTGCAACTGCAGCTGCATAAATATCTTTGGAACGACGAGCCGGGGCGCTGATATGACTGAACATTCGAACATTGCCGAAAAACGTGCGGTCATCCTGTTGTCCGGCGGCCTGGATTCGGCCACCGTCGTGGCCATGGCCCGTGCCGAGGGTTACCGCTGCTACACCATGAGTTTCGATTATGGTCAGCGCCACCGCGCAGAACTGCACGCGGCCGAGCGAGTGGCCCGGGACCTGGGCGTGGTGGAACACAAAGTGATCGGCCTGAACCTCAACGGCATTGGTGGCTCGGCCTTGACCGACAGCTCCATCGACGTGCCGGAGGCGCCTAGCGAAGGCATCCCGGTGACCTATGTGCCGGCGCGTAACACCGTATTCCTGTCCTTGGCATTGGGCTGGGCCGAAGTGCTGGGCGCCCGTGATATTTTCATCGGCGTCAATGCTGTGGATTACTCCGGTTACCCGGATTGCCGCCCGGAGTTCGTCGAAGCCTTCGAGCGCATGGCGAACCTGGCGACCAAGGCCGGCGTAGAAGGGCAGGGTTTCCGCATCCAGGCACCGTTGCAGAATCTCAGCAAGGCCGACATCGTCAAGGCCGGTGTGAAGCTTGGCGTGGACTATGGGCTCACTGTTTCCTGCTATCAGGCCGACGATCAGGGCCGTGCTTGCGGCAAGTGCGACAGCTGCCGCCTGCGCGCAGAAGGCTTTGCCGCGGCGGGTGTGAGCGATCCAACCCGTTATTTTTGATTTATTTCAAATTAGGTGTTGAATAGTCCTTAGAAATCAGTATTATACGCGCCACCACACAGCGGGTCGTTAGCTCAGTTGGTAGAGCAGTTGGCTTTTAACCAATTGGTCGTAGGTTCGAATCCCACACGACCCACCATTTTTTGCAGTTTTAAAAGTCTGGAAGGCCCACGAAAGTGAGGATTTCCGGATTTTTTTTTGCCTGGAATTAAGTGTCCTCCCGCCCAAGGGCAGGGAGTCAGCAGTCCTGTCGTGGAGCCGTCGCCATGCTCACGACTGCCAGGGCCTTCAGCCCTTTTTCTCGCCCGACGCGGAGCGATGAGCGCCAGAAACCAGCGCTTCCCATGCGAGCCAACGTCCTGCCTGGATCTGCCATGAGGGCACCCGGCAAGCCCATTCTTTCTGTGGTTTCCTGGCGAATACCGGTAACCGAGGTTTGCGCACAACCTTGCTATTGAGCGTGCTGACACAGAACTTCGAGTAGTTTTTCAGCTCTTTGAGTTCAAGTGACAGCATGTCTTTTGGGCACAGTAACAGTACGTCCCCAAAGGAATACAACTGGAACGCCTCGACTTCTATTTTTTGCGCAGCAACCTGACGTGTTTTCCACATGGTGGCGCTCAGGTCTTGCAGTTTTATCTCTTCTGGCAAGGCGTATCGCTCCGCCGTTTGTTGGCGAACCGATAAGCCTCCTGCTGCGATGTAGGTGATCTGGCTCAAACTGCCCGGCGAAAGCAATGTGAAGGCGCAGAAGGCCAGGATCATTGCGATCAGGCCATTGAAGGTCCGCCTGTAGATGTCCCCCTTGAAACAATGAAATATGACGACCGGTAGCAGGGTGAAGATGAGTGTCAGCCAGGACAGACCCGCCACGTAGGGGACGGTGTCAGGTGTTTCCCTCTCCATATATGAACGTATCGTCAGCAGGATTGGAAAGGCGGCGAAGAGCACGGTGACGAATATGGAGATCGAGAGCAGGGTGACGAGCCAGAACTCTTTGCGAGCCCGTACCCACGCCTGTAGCCGCTGCCATTTTTCTTTTAGCCAGCGCCACGCTGGCGTCGTCTTGTTTTTGAGTGCCTGCAAACAGGTGAGCCATTTTTGCAGCCAGGCCTTCCGGGGGCGGGCAGGTTTATGTTGCTGCAGCTTTTTCCGCTTTATTTGTTGATGGGCTGCCAGGCGTTTCAAGCGGGCTCGCTCCAGCCTGGCTTGGACAAGTGTGCTTTTCCTGATGACTCTTTTGAACGGCGTGAATGCGTACATGAGAAAGCACGCAACGAAGACGATCAGGAGCAATGCCGCGAATATCGTCCAGGCGTTCAATGTGGACAGGAAAAAGGTGGCCCAGATGAACGCGCTAAATCCCACAACCGTGGGGAACACCAGATAGAAAACAATCTTCGATTGGTTGTCCTTCATGTTTGAAAAAAGCGAAACCGAGCAGCCGAACATCCACGTTGTCGCCCCCAAGATGAACAAATACGACAGCATCAGCAGCAGGACCAGCACGACCCAGACCAACAGTGCAGACTTCACATCGATGGACGGCATGAACAGATCGATTCGTCCAATCGTCCGGGTATAAAGGTACAACGTGACGAACCCAAGCCCTGTCGCGAGCAGGCCTAACGTGACGGTGATCTGGGTCCAATAGGAAAGAATGCGTTTGACGGTGTGCTTGAGCACTTCAGCGAAGGTTCTGTCAGGAATGACGGACAAGGCGTAGCTCCCTTACGAGGTAAAAATCCTGGCAGGTATAGTAACGCCAAGTCGCACCAGCTAAATCTTCAACCTAGCAAGTCCTCCTACTGGAAATTCAGCGGATGTGCTGTCCGTAATGTTTCGGGTCCAGGCGCAATACCATCACCATCATCAACGCCATGACCGCCGTGAGCGACCACCAGGCCCACTCAAAACTCCCCAACTGGTCGCGGATCATCCCGGCAATCAATGGCGAGAGGCCGGCGATGAGATAGCCGACACCCTGCACGAACGCGGTAAGGCCACCGGCCCGGCGTGGGTTGTCCAGGTGGTCGAGGGATACGATCAGGCTCATGGGGAATAGGCCGCCGATACCCAGCCCCAGCAGGCAGGCCCAGAGCAGGCTGAAGCGTTCCGGACTGAGGATCAGGCCGCAGAAGCCGCCGATGATCAGGGCCAGCAGGACGCTCAGGACCAGGCGTTTATCCCGGCTGCGGTTGGCAATAGCCGGAGTGACCAGGCCGGATAACACTTCCATTGCCGTGAGGAACCCCAGCAGCAGGCCAGCGTGCTGTTCGCTCCAGCCCTTTTCCACGTAGTACGGCGCCAGCCAGGCCAGCACGCAGGTGTAGGAAGCAGTGCCCAGGCCAAAGAAAATCGCCAGGAGCCAGGCCCGGGCGTTGCGGGAAAACGCTTCGTGATGCCGGGACGCTGCTTCGGGCAAGGGCGTGATGTTCGAGCGCTGGGCGTACCAGCAGCCCAGGGCGACCAGCGCCAACAATGCCCAGATTGCCAGGCCGACGCGCCAACTGCCGGTCTGCGTCAGGACAAAGGGTGAAAACGATGCGGCAATCGCCGCCCCGCCCATGATGGAGGTGACGTACAAGCCCATGAACAGCGAGACGTTGTCGGCGAAGCGTGACTTGATCAGTGCCGGCATCACAGCCTGGATCAAAGCGATCCCAAGCCCGGCGACGATCGCACTGGCGATCAACCCGGCGGCGCTGTCCAGGTACAAACGCGAGGCCGTGGCGATGCCAATGATCAACAGCGACAGCACGATGGTGCGGTGTTCACCGATGCGCAGGGCGATGCGCATGCCCAGGAACATCGCCAGGCCCATCGCCATGACGGGCAACATGGTCAGCAGCGAGGCGGTACTGAAACTCAAGGGCACCTCGCCGCGAATGGCCGACAACAAGGGCCCGACCGCCGCCATTGAGGGTCGCAGGTTCAGCGCCACCAAGACGATGCTGACCATCAGCCAGATGGCGTGGGTGGTTGAAGTTCGAATGTTTTCCATGGAGCCGCCTTTGCTGGACAAAAGGGCATTTAGGCTGGGGCGGCCTGTCATGGGCAAACTGAAAACTGGCAGGGTGTATCGAAAAATTAAATACGGCACGCAATCAGTGAAGGGATCAGAGTTATTGTGTGGCGAGGGAGCTTGCTCCCGCTGGGGCGCGTAGCGGCCCCTTGCGGTGTGTCAGGCAAACCAGGGGGCTGCTTCGCAACCCAGCGGGAGCAAGCTCCCTCGCCACACAATAGTCGTTCACAACCTCCTATTCCATCGCCGGGCTCAGCGTCCCCAGCCACGCCACCAATCCCAGAATGATCACCGCCACACAGAACTCCAGCACCATGCTGCGCCGCAGGGCATTCACCGCAACGCCGTGCTCGCCGGTCTGTCGGGCCTGTTCCAGCAATGGGCTCAGATGAAAGCGGTTCAGCGCGGCGAACACCAACATGGCCGCGAACAAGATCAGCTTGAGCGCCAGTAACTGACCATAAGTGCTGTCCAGCAGCCCTTCGACATTCGGGCCGACGATAAACAGATAATTCACCACCCCCGTCACGCTGATGACCACCACGATCACCGCCCCGGCGGTTTCAAACCCGGTCAACGTCCGGGCCAGTACCGCCAGCCGAGGTTCGGCCTGGCGCAGCAGCAAGGCAAACGCGGCCAAGGCCCCGACCCAGCCACCCGCCGCCCACAGGTGCAGGAAGTCGGTGATGAAGTGCCAGTTGCGGCGCTCACCTTCGTCCATGGCGCCATGCCCGGCCCAGGCCAGCGTCGCCAACGCGACGGCGCCGCCCAGCATGACCAGCCATAGGCTGAGGGTCGGCCAACGTCCATTGAGCGTCGCGGCGACACCGGCCAACAGCAGCGCCGCTATCCGCAGTGTCCAACTCGAGCCGACGTCGGTCTCCAACACCATCATTTCAATGTGCGGCCACAGTTCGGCCCAGTCTGAAACACCGCTCATGGCCCAGGCCATGCACGCCATGGCGGCGAAGGACAGCAGTCCGCCCAGCACCGCCGTGGTCACTAGCAGCGGTGTGAAAGGCAACTGCGCGCCCGACGCCCGCTCCTGGCCTCGCAGGCTATAGAGCCCGAACGCGGCCAGGCCGAACAACAACATCAGATCCAAATACAGGGCAAACCGCAGGGCGATGTTGATCGAGTCGCTCATCAACTCACTTCACCTTGAACGTGACGTTACCGGTGATCGGGTGAGTGTCGGACGACACCGCGCGCCACTGGACCTGATAGGTGCCGGCGCTGAGGGGACCATTCGGGACAATGACCATGGTTTTCGGGTCATCGCTGCCGGAGACCTTGGCTGGCACGGGCATGGGCGAATGCGCCGCCATGCCGGGCATCTCGGTCATCATCAGCTTGGCACCGGAAAACTTGGTCATCAGGTTTTCGGAAAAGTGCAGCTCGATCTTTGCCGGTGCCGCACCCTCGGCGCCCTCGGCGGGGGTAGAGGACAGCAGCTTCGGATGGGCCTGGGTCAAGCCGCTGATCAACAGGCCAGTGGACAGGGCGACAACAGCAACAGCGTTTTTGAGCAATGACATGCAAGGACTCCTACAACGTGGTTTTTTAATTTTGGGTGAAACAGCTCAGCGGGTCAGAACCACATGCGCAGCCCCAATACCAGGCGGGCTTCGCTGCGATCTTCACCTTCTGCGCGGGCGTAGTCGGCGGTGTTGCCGTAGGTCCGGTTCCAGGTGACGCCAACGTATGGCGCGAATTCGCGGCGTATTTCATAACGTAGCCGTACGCCGAGTTCGGTGTCCGACAGCCCTGAGCCGACACCGCGGGCGGGGTCGTTCTTGCCATAGAAGTTGACCTCGGCGGTGGGCTGCAGGATCAACCGATTCGTCAGCAAGATGTCGTAGTCGCCTTCCAGCCGCGCCGCGCTCTGGCCACCTTCGCCGATGAACGCGGTGGCTTCGGCTTCGAAGTTGTACAGCGCCATGCCTTGCACGCCGAAGGCGGCCCAGGTTTGCGCATCGCCCGGCTTGAAGTCCTGGCGTACGCCGGCCACCACGTCCCACCAAGGACTGATGGCGTGGCCCCACAGGGCCTGAAGTTCCGCCTCTTCGGTCTTGCCGTTGAGGCGTTCACCTTCGGAGCGCAGCCACAAACGGTCGATGTCGCCACCGATCCAGCCGGAGGCATCCCAGCTCAGGGCGCTGCCATCATCGGCGTCTTGCCACTCCAGCTGGTCGATGAGGAAAAACGAATTGATTGCGCTGTCATGCACCGCGTGTCCGCCATGATCCTCGTAGACGGCGGCGCGATCGGCGGCTGTCAGTTCCGGGATCGGCGTGCGGCTGGTGGTCGGCGCTGATTGCATGGGCTCCATGCCCTGCATCGAGTCCATGCCTTGCATTGAATCCATACCTTGCATCTGGCTATGGTCCATCCCGGGCATCTGGCGGTGATCCATGCCTTGCATGTCGTTGCCCGCCGCCCAGGCCGAGGTGGTGGCGCCGAGGGTGAGGCTGGCAATGAGTGCCATGGGGTATTGAAAAAAAGTGGTCATGGTCGGCTCCTCATTCCTGCACCCGAACTTCACGGAACATCCCCATCTCCATGTGAAACAGTAGATGACAGTGGTACGCCCAGCGCCCGAGGGCATCGGCGGTGACGCGGTAGCTACGCTTGGCGCCCGGTGGCACGTCGATGGTGTGCTTGCGCACCATGAACTGGCCGTTCTCGTCCTCCAGATCGCTCCACATGCCGTGCAGGTGGATGGGGTGGGTCATCATGGTGTCGTTGATCAGCACGATGCGCAGTCGCTCGCCGTACTTGAGCAGCAGCGGCGCGGCGTCGGAAAATTTCACGCCGTTGAACGACCAGACGAATTTCTCCATGTGCCCGGTCAGGTGCAGCTCGATCGTACGGCCCGGCTCGCGACCGTCGGGGTCGGGGAAGGTGCTGCGCAGGTCTGAGTAGGTCAGCACTTTGCGGCCGTTGTCGCGCAGCCCCATGCCTGGGTCGTCGAGCTTGGGCTTGACGCTCATGGCCTGCATGTCGACCAGGGGGTTGTCTTTCTCGGTGTCGGGGTGCGACAGCATGCCGTCCATGCCTTGTATGGCACCGTGATCCATACCGGCCATGTCGCCCATCCCCTGCATCTGGCTATGATCCATGCCTTGCATCTGGCTGTCGTCCATCCCGGCCATGCCCTGCATCGAGCCGTGGTCCATGCCGCTCATTTGCCCCATGTCGCCCATGCTGCCGTGGTCCATGCCACCCATGCCCATGTCGTCCATGGTCACCAGTGGCCGCGGGTCCAGGGGCGGCACCGGTGCCGACAACCCGGCCCTGGCCGCGAGAGTGCCGCGGGCATAGCCGGTGCGGTCCATGGACTGGGCGAACAGGGTGTAGGCCTCCTGGGTCGGTTCGACGATGACGTCATAGGTTTCGGCCACGGCGATCCGAAACTCATCGACACTCACCGGTTTGACGTATTGGCCGTCGGACGCCACCACCGTCATCTTCAAGCCGGGAATGCGCACGTCGAAGTAGCTCATGGCCGAGCCGTTGATAAAGCGCAGGCGAAGACGCTCGCCAGGCTTGAACAGGCCGGTCCAGTTCATGTCCGGCGCCTGGCCGTTCATGAGGTAGGTGTAGGTGGCGCCACTGACATCGGCCAGGTCAGTGGGGTTCATCTTCATCTCGGCCCACATCTTGCGATCGGCCACAGTGCTGGCCCAGCCGTTCTTGCCCACATCGTCAATGAAGTCGCCGACGGTGCGTTTGTTGTAGTTGTAGTAGTCCGACTGTTTCTTGAGCTTGCGAAGGATGTTGCCGGGGTCTTCATCGGTCCAGTCGGTGAGCATCACCACATAGTCCCGTTCGTACTGGAAGGGCTCCGGTTCCCTGGCGTCGATCACCAGCGGGCCGTAGACCCCGGATTGTTCCTGGAAGCCAGAATGGCTGTGGTACCAGTAGGTGCCGTTTTGCCGGACCTTGAACTGATACACGTACATGCCGTCGGGTTCGATGCCCTTGAAACTCAACCCCGGAACACCGTCCATGTTGGCTGGCAGCAGGATGCCGTGCCAGTGGATGGAGGTTGTCTCCTTCAAGCGATTGCGCACCCGCAGGGTGACGGTGTCGCCTTCACGCCAGCGCAGCAGCGGGCCGGGAATGCCGCCGTTGATGGTCTGGGCGGTACGTGGGTTGCCGGTGAAGTTGATCGGGCTTTCGCCGATGAACAGATCGAACTCGGTGCCGCTCAGAACGTTGGGTTGGCCAGGGCTGGTGACCGCCCAGACAGGCGCGCGCCACAAGCCCAGGCCACCGAGGATGCCGCCGGCAGTCAGGCCCTTTACGAAGGTTCGCCGGGAAGTTTTTGTTTGCATGCGATGGAAGTCCGTCAGTCGATTCGCAGCGAGCACTGGGGCATTGCCCAGTGCCGGTGTGAACAGAAGATGACATAAGCCGGCTGGGCAGGTGATTACATTTCAGTCAGCTTGAGGGAGGCGCTTATCCACTGGCATGAACGGACTTTTGTGGCGAGGGAGCTTGCTCCCGCTGGGTTGCGAAGCAGCCCCAAAAAGGCTGGGTACAACGCACCTTGCGCGTCAAATGATGGATTTTGGGGCCGCTGCGCGCCCCAGCGGGAGCAAGCTCCCTCGCCACGGAGGGCCGCGTCCGGCCCCGGGACCTGGGCACAGGTCAGAATGATCTTTTGCATCGGTGGGATATTCTGTAGCCTTGCCGGCTTCATGCAGTCCCGTGCCTGATTGATACCCACTTTCCCGGCGGTACCCGAGTGGTCCGGAGCCGGGTGTATACTCGACTTTCGCGCTAAACGCGCTTGCAGGTCTTGCGAACATGACGCAAATTTCCGAACGCCTTCTGGTCCAGGCCCACCTCGACGCCAAGCAGCCCAAGCCGCTGAGCGCCGAGCAAGAGGCCTGGTACCGCGCCGCCATCGCCGCCGAGCTCAAGGCTCAGGACGCGGTGCTGGTCGCGCACTTCTACTGCGACCCGATCATCCAGGCCCTGGCCGAAGAGACCGGTGGTTGCGTGTCCGACTCCCTGGAAATGGCCCGCTTCGGCAATGCCCACCCGGCCAAGACCGTGGTGGTGGCGGGAGTCAAGTTCATGGGCGAGACCGCCAAGATTCTCAACCCCGAGAAACGTGTGCTGATGCCCACCCTGGAGGCCACCTGCTCCCTGGACCTGGGCTGCCCGGTGGACGAGTTCTCGGCGTTCTGCGACCAGCATCCGGAGCGCACCGTGGTGGTGTATGCCAACACCTCGGCGGCAGTGAAGGCCCGGGCCGACTGGGTGGTAACGTCCAGTTGTGCGCTGGAGATCGTCGAGAGCCTGATGGACAACGGCGAGACCATCATCTGGGGCCCGGACAAACACCTGGGGACCTATATCCAGCGCAAGACCGGCGCCGACATGCTGCTCTGGGACGGTGCCTGTATCGTCCACGAAGAGTTCAAGTCCAAGCAGTTGGAGGACATGAAGGCGCTGTACCCGGACGCTGCGATCCTGGTGCACCCGGAGTCGCCGACGTCGGTGATCGAACTGGCGGATGCCGTGGGCTCCACCAGCCAATTGATCGCTGCGGCCCAGACCCTGCCGAACAAGACGCTGATCGTCGCCACCGACCGGGGTATTTTCTACAAAATGCAGCAGCTGTGCCCGGACAAGGTCTTCATCGAAGCCCCGACCGCCGGCAACGGCGCGGCGTGCCGCAGTTGCGCGCACTGCCCGTGGATGGCGATGAACACCCTGGAACGCACGCTCAAGAGCTTGCAGGAGGGCGCCAACGAGATCTTCGTCGACCCGGCGCTGATCCCCCAGGCGATTCGTCCGCTCAAGCGCATGCTGGACTTCACCCAGGCGGCGCGAATGAAGCTGGCGGGGAATGCCTGAAGCTGAAGAAGATTTCGAGGCTAGCGAGGTTTTGTGGTGAAGGGATTTATCTGTGGTGAGGGGATTTATCCCCGTTGGGCTGCGAAGCAGCCCCCTCTATTTTCCTGACATTGCACGGTGTCAGGTTTTAGGGCCGCTTCGCGACCCAGCGGGGATAAATCCCCTCGCCACAAATGTATTTCAACTTTTCTGATTAGGTGGCTTTACTTGGTCTTCTTGGGAATCCGCACCAGCTGCGTATCCGAGTAGATGTCATGCCAACTGCGCTTGCGCTTGTCGAACAGCGCCCAGATAAAGCCCAGCCCCACCAGCAGCAATGACGCAATCGATACCACGAACCGCAACAGCGCCTGCCACAGGCTGATGGCCGTGCCATCGGCGTTCTGTACGCGGATGCACCACACCTGCATGCCCAGGGTCTGGCCATTGTGGGTCCAGAATTTGGCGAAGAAGCCGAACAGCACGAACAGCAGCACGGTGGACAGCAACGGGTCGCCGTCCAGGGCACCGGCCTCGGTGAGGGCGCGCATTTTTTCTTCACCGATGATCGCCATCTGGATCATCTTGTAGGCGCCGCTGGTTACGATCAGCAGCGCCGTGCACAGCAAAAAGTCATAGAACATTGCCGCCAGGCGACGGCCCAGGCCGGCGGGGGGGAAGTCGCCCTGGGGCGTGAGCAGGTGTTTGGGCATGACGGTCTCGGACGAAAAAGAAGCCATTTTACGGATTTACGCCCATAAAAAAGCCCCTGATATCAATCAGGGGCTTTTTAGTTCGCGAAAGCCTTAGGCTTCGGCTTGAACCTCGTCAGCCTGCATGCCTTTCTGGCCTTGCACAGCAACGAAAGTGACTTTCTGGCCTTCTTTCAGGCTCTTGAAGCCGTTGCCCTGGATGGCGCGGAAATGCACGAACAGGTCCGGACCGCTTTCAGGCGTGATAAAACCAAAACCCTTCTCGTCGTTGAACCACTTGACGGTACCGCTCTGACGTTGAGACATTTTCTTATTTCCTTTGACGCTAAAATTGATGACAGCCTCTTTCGCATGAAAGAGTACTGGGCTGGGTTGCAGGAAAGTAAGAGACGTCGAACGGGATGTAGCAAACTTCATAAGCTACTGCCCAGGTCACGATTCCAAGCGACCCATGCAAACACAGTGACCAAACTCTACGCCAACTACGAATGAAAAAACAACCCCCCGGGGAAGCCCGTATTTGCTCAGCTTGCAGGCATTTACATACATCGCCGGGCGGGGCTTATTCGATAGGCTAGTTCAATTGTTAACGACTGTTATAAGCGCCATTGAATGTCTAAGGATATGCACCTTTTTATGGCGGTTGCGTTACACATTAGTGCACGTATAACGCAATCGCGTTACTTATAGAAACAGTCAATCAACCGCGGTAGTAGCGCTGTGGGACGAATGGCATTTTGCTTACAAGTAAAGGCACCTTTTTCCCACGCACGATGGCCCAAACTGGCGTATCCAGGGCGACATAGGCGCTGTCCAGGTAACCCATCGCCAACGGACCGCCCAGGGTCGGGCCGAAACCGCCGCTGCACACCGTGCCGATAATCTCGCCCGCTTCGTTGACGATCTCTGCGCCTTCGCGCACCGGTGTACGTTCCTGGGGCAGCAGGCCGACGCGTTTGCGCTTCACGCCGCCCTGTTGTTGGGCGTACACGGTTTCAGCGCCGGGGAAACCGCCAGCGCGGGCGCCGTCGGCGCGACGTACTTTGGAAATCGCCCACAACAGGCTGGCTTCGATCGGCGTGGTCTCGGTGTTCATGTCGTGGCCGTAGAGGCACAGGCCGGCTTCCAGGCGCAGCGAGTCACGAGCGCCGAGGCCGATGGCCGCGACTTCCGGCTCGGCCAGCAGGGCGCGGGCCAGTTTTTCCGCCTCAGCGGCAGGTACCGAGATTTCGAAACCGTCTTCACCGGTGTAGCCCGAACGGCTGACAAAGCAGTCCATGCCCAACAGCGTGACTCGCTGGAACTGCATGAAGGTCATCTTCGCCACGTCCGGCGCCAGGCGTGCGAGCACGGTGACGGCGGCCGGGCCTTGCAGGGCGAGCAGGGCGCGGGCTTCGAACAGTGGCTCGATGCTGCACTGATCACCAATGTGCGTGCGCAGGTGGGCCAGGTCCTGGTCCTTGCAGGCCGCGTTGACCACCAGGAACAGTTCGTCGTTGCCCAGGTTGGCGACCATCAGGTCGTCGAGGATGCCGCCGTTGTCGTTGGTGAACATGGCGTAGCGCTGCATGCCCACCGGCAGGTCGATGATGTCCACCGGCACCAGGGTTTCCAGGGCCTTGGCGGCGCCTGCGCCGGTCAGGCGGATCTGGCCCATGTGGGACACATCGAACAGCCCGGCCTGGTCGCGGGTGTGCTGGTGTTCCTTCATCACCCCCAGAGGGTACTGCACCGGCATGTCGTAGCCGGCGAACGGCACCATGCGGGCGCCGAGTTCGAGGTGCAGCGCGTGCAGCGGGGTCTTCAGCAGTTGTTCGGTGGACATATCAGCTCCTGGAAAAAATGTGGAAGTGAGGCAAGCGCATCAGCATTCGATGATGTTGACCGCCAGACCGCCGCGGGCGGTCTCCTTGTATTTGCTTTTCATGTCGGCGCCGGTCTGGCGCATGGTGCGGATGACTTTGTCGAGGGAGACGAAGTGATGCCCGTCGCCGCGCATGGCCATGCGCACCGCGTTGATGGCCTTCACCGAGCCCATGGCGTTGCGTTCGATGCACGGTACCTGCACCAGGCCGCCGATCGGGTCGCAGGTCAGGCCAAGGTTGTGTTCCATGCCAATCTCGGCGGCGTTTTCCACTTGCTGCACGCTGCCGCCGAGCACTTCGCACAGGGCGCCGGCGGCCATGGAGCAGGCCACGCCGACTTCACCCTGGCAGCCGACCTCGGCGCCGGAGATGGAGGCGTTTTCCTTGTACAGGATGCCGATGGCGGCGGCGGTCAGCAGGAACCGCACCACGCCATCTTCGCTGGCGCCGGGGATAAAGCGCATGTAGTAATGCAGCACCGCCGGAATGATCCCCGCCGCCCCGTTGGTAGGCGCGGTGACGACGCGCCCGCCATAGGCGTTTTCTTCGTTGACCGCCAAGGCGTACAGGTTGACCCAGTCGAGCACCGACAGCGGGTCGCGCAGTGCGGCCTCCGGGTTCTTGCACAGCTGGCGGTGCAACGCCGCGGCCCGGCGCTTGACCTTCAGCCCGCCCGGCAGAATCCCTTCGTTGCGACAGCCCGCCGCCACGCAATCCTGCATCACCTGCCAGATTTTCAGCAGGCCGGCACGGGTCTCGGCTTCGGGGCGCCAGGCGCTTTCGTTGGTCAGCATCACCTGGCTGATGGACAGGCCATAGGTGCTGCAATGGCCCAGCAGGTCCTTGGCGCTCTTGAAGGGGAAGGTCAGGGGCGTGGCATCTTCGACGATGCGGTCGGCGCCGGCCGCGCCTTCGTCGACGACAAAACCGCCACCCACCGAGTAGTACTCGCGGCTGCGCACTTGCAGCCCTGCGGCATCGAAGGCGCGGAAGATCATGCCGTTGGGGTGAAAGGCCAACGGCTTGCGGATCATCGCCAAGTGCAGCTTTTCATTGAATTCGATGGAGTGTTCGCCGAGCAGGTTCAGGCGACCGCTGCTGCGGATCGCTTGCAGGCGGGCGTCGACGGTTTCGGTGTCCACGGTGTCGGGATGTTCGCCTTCCAGGCCCAGCAGCACGGCCTTGTCGCTGCCGTGGCCCTTGCCGGTGGCGCCGAGCGAGCCGTAGAGCTCGACCTTGACGCTGGTGGTGCAATTGAGCAAGTCATCGCGACGCAGCCCCTCGGCGAAACGGGCAGCGGCACGCATCGGGCCGACGGTATGGGAGCTGGAAGGGCCGATACCGATCTTGAACAGGTCGAACACGCTTAACGACATGGTGTTTCTCCGGTTTCTTTTTATGAGGATCGACGGTTATGAAATGAGGCACAGGCTCCTTTGTGGGAGCGAGCTTGCTCACTCCCACAAAGGAGATGTGGTTTCCTTGAGAAGGTGACCTTCCACAAGGTTCGCGGTGTTGTTGAGAGGGGCGAGCAAACCCGCCCCCCTACAGGTCAAGCGTAGCTTTCGATCGACGGGCAGGCGCAGACCAGGTTGCGATCGCCGAACACGTTGTCGACCCGGCCCACCGGCGGCCAGTACTTGCCTTCGATCAACGACGCCACCGGGTACACCGCCTGTTCGCGGCTGTAGGGGTGGGTCCACTCACCGACGATTTCCGCGGCGGTGTGCGGGGCGTTCTTCAGTGGGTTGTCGTCTTTGTCCAGGCTGCCGTTTTCCACCGCGCGAATTTCTTCGCGGATGCAGATCATGGCGTCGCAGAAGCGGTCCAGCTCTTCCTTGGATTCGCTTTCGGTCGGCTCGATCATCAACGTGCCGGCCACCGGGAACGACATGGTCGGCGCATGGAAACCGAAATCGATCAGGCGCTTGGCCACGTCATCGACGCTGATGCCGCTGCTGTCCTTGAGCGGGCGCAGGTCGAGGATGCATTCGTGGGCCACCAGGCCGTTGCTGCCGGAGTAGAGCACCGGGTAATGCTCTTCCAGGCGACGGGCGATGTAGTTGGCGTTGAGGATCGCCAGTTGCGAGGCGCGCTTGAGGCCGGCGCCGCCCATCATGCGGATGTACATCCAGGTGATCGGCAGGATGCTCGCGCTACCGAACGGCGCTGCGCAGACCGCGCCTTCCTTGCGCGCCATGTTGGCGTGGCCCGGCAGGAACGGCGCCAGGTGCGACTTGACGCCAATCGGGCCGACGCCCGGGCCGCCACCACCGTGGGGGATGCAGAAGGTCTTGTGCAGGTTCAGGTGCGAGACGTCGCCACCGAACTTGCCTGGGGCGCAGAGGCCGACCATGGCGTTCATGTTGGCGCCGTCGATGTACACCTGGCCGCCGTTGTCATGAATGATGCCGCAGATTTCGCGGATGCCTTCTTCGAACACGCCGTGGGTGGACGGGTAGGTGATCATCAGCGCCGCGAGGTGTTCGCGGTGCTCGATGGCCTTGGCCCGCAGGTCCTCGATGTCGACGTTGCCGCGGGCATCGCAGGCGGTCACGACCACGCGCATACCGGCCATGTGGGCGGTGGCCGGGTTGGTGCCGTGGGCCGAGGACGGGATCAGGCAGATGTCGCGACGGTCTTCGCCACGGCTCTGGTGATAGGCACGGATCGCCAGCAAGCCGGCGTATTCGCCCTGGGAACCGGCGTTGGGTTGCAGCGACACCGCGTCATAGCCGGTGGCGGCGCAGAGCATGGCCTCCAGCTCGTCGGTCAGTTGCTGGTAGCCAGCGCTCTGCTCGGCCGGGGCGAACGGGTGCAGGGCGCCGAACTCGGCCCAGGTCACCGGGATCATTTCGCTGGCGGCGTTGAGTTTCATGGTGCAGGAACCCAGCGGGATCATGGTGCGATCCAGGGCCAGGTCCTTGTCGGCGAGCTTGCGCAGGTAGCGCATCAGCTCGGTTTCGGAGTGGTAGCGGTTGAACACTGGGTGGCTGAGGATCGCCGATTGGCGCACCAGCTCGGCCGGGATATGGCTTTGCACGCTGGCGGCCAGTGCCGCGAAGTCCGGCACGGCCTTGCCGTCGGCCATCAGGTTACCTATCAAACGGAGCAGTGCTTCGACGTCAGCCTGGCTGGTGGTCTCGTCCAGGGACAGGCCCAGGCGTTCAGCGTCCACCACACGCAGGTTGATGCGCTGCGCGCGGGCCTTGTCGTGCAGGGCAGCGGTTTGCGCGCCGGTGCGCAAGGTCAGGGTGTCGAAGAAGCTCTCTTGCTCGACGCTCAGCCCTAGCGCGCCCAGGCCCTTGGCGAGGATCGCGGTCAGGTGATGGATGCGATTGGCAATTTGCACCAGGCCCTTGGGACCGTGGTACACGGCGTACATGCTGGCGATGTTGGCCAGCAGCACCTGGGCGGTGCAGATGTTGCTCGTGGCTTTCTCGCGGCGGATGTGTTGCTCGCGGGTCTGCATCGCCAGGCGCAGGGCCGGTTTGCCGAAACGGTCCACGGAAACGCCGACCAGGCGGCCCGGCATGTCGCGCTTGAACGCGTCCTTGGTGGAGAAATACGCCGCGTGCGGGCCACCGAAGCCCAGCGGCACACCGAAGCGCTGGGCGCTGCCGATGGCCACGTCGGCGCCGAACTCACCGGGTGGGGTCAACAGGGTCAGGGCCAGCAGATCCGCGGCCACCGCTACCAGGGCGTTGGCCGTGTGGAAGCGTTCGGTCAGTTCGCGGTAGTCGAACAGGTCACCGTTGCTGGCCGGGTATTGCAGCAGCGCGCCGAAGAAGCCGCTGACGTCGCTCAGTTCGCGCTCATCGCCGACCACCACGTCGATGCCCAGGGGCTCGGCACGGGTGCGCAGCACGTCGAGGGTTTGCGGGTGGCTGTGCACGGAGGCGAAGAACGCGTTGCTGCCCTTGTTCTTGCTCAGGCGCTTGCAGAAGGTCATGGCTTCGGCGGCGGCGGTGGCTTCGTCGAGCAAGGACGCGTTGGCGATCGGCAGGCCGGTAAGGTCGCTGATCAGGGTCTGGAAGTTCAGTAGCGCTTCGAGACGGCCCTGGGAAATCTCTGGCTGGTACGGGGTGTAGGCGGTGTACCAGGCCGGGTTTTCCAGCAGGTTGCGCAGGATCGGTGCCGGCGTATGGCAGTTGTAGTAGCCCTGGCCGATGTAGGTCTTGAACAGTTGGTTCTTGGCGGCGATGGCCTTGATCGAGGCCAGTGCATCGGCTTCGCTCTGGCCGTCGCCCATGTCCAGCACGCTGGTGCCCTTGATGCTTTCCGGGATGACGCTGGCGCTCAGGGCTTCCAGGGAGTCGTAGCCCAGGCGCTCGAGCATGGCTTGCTCGTCGCTGGCACGCGGGCCGATGTGGCGGGCAATGAATTCGTTGGCAGTGCCGAGATTAACAGTCATGTGGCGCTCCTCAGGCTTCGGCGTTGGCTTTGATCAGGCGGTCGTAGGCATCCTGATCCAGCAGTTGGCCAACGGCAGCGGCGTTGACTGGCTTGAAACGGAAAAACCAGCCATCGCCCAGGGGATCTTCGTTGACCAATTCCGGATTGCTTTCCAGGGCCGGGTTCACCTCGAGCACTTCACCGTCCAGTGGCATGTAGACACCGCTGGCTGCTTTCACCGATTCCACGGTGGAGGCTTCGGCACCCTTGTCGTAGCTTTGCAGTTCCGGTAACTGAACATAGACCACATCGCCCAAGGCGTTCTGGGCAAACGCAGTAATACCGACAGTAACGCTGCCGTCGGCTTCGGTGCGCAGCCATTCGTGATCTTCAGTGAAACGCAACTCGCTCATGGAAACTCCTGGGGCCAGATTCGTCTGGTGGACGCGAAGAAAGGCGCGGGGCTTGGCCCGGCCGAATGCTAATACCCATAGCAAGAATGCGGCCAATGTGAATAAGTGCTTATATATCAATGACTTGATTGGTTTTGTCGAAACTTGGATCGACTTCGCTGTAGCGAAATCGCTACAGCTGGGAGGCCGGATAAAATCGTTGTGGGATCAAAGCCTTGCGCAGCGCTGCTTGGCGATGAGTGTAGCGATATCGTTCCACTGTAGCGCTTTCAGTACAGGTGGAGGTCGTTTTTGACATGATTTCGACCGCAACTCAGAACCCTGTGGGCGCTTGCTCGCGATAGCGGTGTGTCAGTCAACCTATGGCTGGCTGGGCGACCGTCATCGCGAGCAAGCTCCCACAAGGGGGACTGCGGCGGGTTTATGGCTTCCCGGAAATCCCGTACTTGCGCAACCGATGGGCAATCGCGGTGTGGGAAGTTTGCAGGCGGCTGGCGAGCTGGCGGGTGGAGGGGTAGTTGACGTAGAGGCTTTCGAGCAGGTGCTTCTCGAAGTTTTCCACGGCCTGTTCCAGGCTTTCGACTTCCACATCGCCCTGGCGCGCGACGGAGGTGCCGGCGATGTCCAGGTCGCCGATGTCCACCAGGCTGCTTTCGCAAATGGCGGCGGCGCGGAAGATCACGTTCTGCAATTGCCGCACGTTGCCCGGCCAGCGGTTGCCCAGCAGGGCCGGGTACGTGCCGGGGGCCAGGCGGCAGACCGGGCGCTGGATCTGCGCGCAGGCCTGCTGCATGAAATAACGCGCCAGCAGCAGGATGTCCTGGCCGCGTTCACGCAGCGGCGGGACTTCGACATTGAGCACGTTCAGGCGATAGAACAGGTCTTCGCGGAACGAGCCCTCGCTGACCATTTTCTCCAGGTTGCGGTGGGTGGCGCTGAGGATCCGCACGTTGACCTTGATTTCCCGGTCGCCGCCCACCCGGCGGAAGCTGCCATCGTTCAAGAAGCGCAGCAGCTTGGCTTGCAGGTACGGCGACATCTCGCCGATTTCATCGAGGAATACCGTGCCCTGGTTCGCCAGCTCCATCAGCCCCGGCTTGCCGCCTCGTTGCGCGCCGGTGAAGGCGCCGGGGGCATAGCCGAACAGTTCGCTTTCGGCCAGGTTCTCCGGCAATGCCGCGCAGTTCAGGGCCAGGAACGGTGCGCCATGACGGGCGCTGATGGCATGGCAAGCCCGGGCCACCAGTTCCTTGCCGGTGCCGGTTTCGCCCTGGATCAGCAGTGGTGCGTCCAGCGCCGCGACCCGCTGGGCCCGGGCCTTGAGGGTGCGGATTGCCGGGGATTCGCCCAGCAGCGCGTCGAAGCCTTCGGCGTGATCGTGATGCAATGCCGACAGGCGCTCGCCGATGCGGTTCGGCTGATACAGCGTCAGCAGCGCGCCGGCATCGGTGATGGGCGTAGCGTCCAGCAGCAAGGTCTGGCCATTGAGGGTGATTTCCCGCAGCGGCAAGCGAAAACCGTTCTCCAGCAAGGCGTCCAGCAATGCCTCGTCACCGAACAGCTCGGCCACGCTTTCCCCGGCCGGTTCACGCCCGTACAGGGCAATCAGCGCCGGATTGGCCAGCAGCACCTTGCCGGCACTGTCCAGGGCCAGCACCGGGTCGGTCATGGCCGCGAGCAAGGCATCGAGCTGCAAGTGCCGACGCTGGCCCGGCAGGATGTCCACCACGGTGACCGCCTGCACGCCGCGCACGCTGAACAGCGCCTCGCGCAACTCGTCGAGCACTTGCGGGCTGAGGGTCGGGGCGTCGATGTAGACGTTGGGCGGCACCATCTCCACCGCATCCAGGTTTAGATTGCGTCCACCGAGCAAGGCCAGGACTTCCTGGGTGATGCCGACGCGGTCGATGAAACTGACGTGGATACGCATGGGGCGATGGGTTCTGGAACTCGGAGGGTCGCAAGTATGCCTTGGGGCGGGCTATTGGTGAAATCCTGGTGCAACTCTTGAGAAACGCACCGAACTCCCACAGGGGGACGGTGGTGAGGCGAATATGTTCTACAACCCCACATCCCACTCCGGTACCTCGGGAAATTTCTGTACCAGGAAATCCAGCAGACTGCGCAGCGCCGAGGGCATGTGCTTGCGTGAGGCGTACACCGCGTACATGTTCATCCGGCGGGGTTCGGCGTGGGGCAGCAGGCGGATCAGTTCGCCGTTCTTGATATGGGCGCCGGCCTGGTAGCTGGGCAGCATGGCCACGCCGGCACCGGCTATCGTTGCCTGAAGCAATGTGCTGGCTTCGTTGGCGCTGATATTACCTTGCACCGGCACCGAGACCTGCTCGCCGTCCTGCTCGAAATGCCACAGGCTCTTGCCGACGTAGGAGTGGGTCAGGCAGTTGTGTCGGCTCAGGTCTTCCACTCGCAGCGGTGTCGAGTGCTCGCGCAGATACTGTGGCGAGGCGCAGATCACCGAGCGGCAGACCGTGAGGCGACGGGCAATCAGGTTCGGGTCCAGGTCGTTGCTCATGCGGATCGCCAGGTCGATGCGCTCATCCACCAGGTTCACGGTGCGGTCGAGCATCTGTAGGTCGACGCTCACCCCTGGGTAGCGCTTGACGTATTCGGCCATGGCGCTCGCCAGTTGGGCCTGGCCGAACGAGGTACTGGCACTGATACGCAACATGCCCCGTGGCGCATCGTCCGGGGTGCTGACGGCGGCTTGCATGTCGCCGGACAGCTCCAGCATCTGTCGGCACCGGGGCAGGATCTCCGTGCCTGCGGCCGTCAGGCTCAGCTTGCGGGTGGTGCGGTGCATCAGCCGGGCACCGACCCAGTCCTCCAGCTCCGCCAGATACCGCGACACCACTGGGCGCGACAGGTCCAGATGCTCGGCCGCCGCCGACTGACTGCCCAGGTCCACCACCGTGACGAACACCCGCATTGCTTGTAGACGATCCATGATCTGCCCGATTTCAGAAACAAACTATGTTGGATCATCGCATTTTTTGAAATGAATCAGGTCACTAAGCTTCGTCTCATTCCCTTCGGGCTTTTGGACAATGGAGCACCCATGACCGCATTCACCCCACTCAAGCGCCTGTTGCTGGCGACCGCCTCGCTGGCGTTCGCCACACACACCTGGGCTGCGGACCTGACGTTGGACGTCTACAACCCAGGGGCGGCAGCGATTTTTCCGGTGACCTCGGTATTGGTCAGCGGCGAGAGGGAGGCGATCCTGGTAGACGCCCAGTTCGGCAAGTCCCAAGCCGTGCAGGTCGTGGAAAAGATCCGCGCCAGCGGCAAACAACTGACCACGATCTACGTCAGCCACGGCGATCCAGACTACTATTTTGGTCTGGAAACCCTGGTTGCCGCGTTTCCTGAGGCCAAGGTGCTGGCGTCCGCACCGACTGTCGAGCACATCAAGCAGACCATGGACGGCAAGCTGAAATACTGGGGACCGATCCTGAAGACCGATGCCCCGACCAAAGCCATCGTGCCCCAGGTGCTCAAGGGCGACAGCCTGACCCTGGAAGGCCAGCGCTTGCAGGTCGTCGGCCTGGATGGCCCACAGCCGGACCGCAGTTTCGTGTGGATTCCGTCGATCAAGGCCGTGGTAGGCGGTGTGGTGGTGGCCGAGAACATTCATGTGTGGATGGCTGACACCCAGACGCCGCAGTCTCACAAGGATTGGCTGGCGACCCTCGCCAACATTGAAAAACTGCAACCGGGTACGGTGATTCCAGGTCACTACCTGGGTGACAGCGCCCGTTCCCTGGCCCCGGTGCGCTTCACCGCCGACTACATCAGGGCTTTCGACGAAGAAACCACCAAGGCCAAGGACTCCGCCGCGCTGATCCGTGCCATGAAACTACGCTATCCGGACCTGGGTGAAGACAGCTCCCTGGAGCTCAGCGCCAAGGTTGCCAAGGGCGAAATGAAGTGGTGAACCACAGTTTGTAATGCGAGCACACAGTTGTGGCGAGGGGATTTATCCCCGTTGGACCGCGAAGCGGTCCTGAGAAGGCTGATCAAGTTACATCAGGCCTGCTGCATGTGATGCATTAGGGGACTGCTTCGCAGTCCAGCGGGGATAAATCCCCTCGCCACAAGAGCATGTATTCAACATCGCTAATCACTGGAGAACACCATGAGCAAAATCGCAATCATCGGCGCCACCGGTCGCGCCGGCAGCCAATTGCTGGAAGAAGCCCTGCGCCGTGGCCACAGCGTGACGGCCATTGCCCGCAACACCGCGAAAATCGGTGAAAGGGCCGGTGTGGTCAGCAAGCAACTGGATGTATTGGACAGCGAGGCGTTGACGGCGGCGGTGACCGATCACGATGTGGTGATCAGCGCGGCGCACTTTGCCACCGTGCCGGCCGACAAGGTCATCGCGCCGGTGAAAGCCGCTGGGGTCAAGCGTTTGCTGGTCGTCGGTGGGGCGGGTTCGTTGTTGCTGCCGGATAACAGCCGTGTGATCGACAGCGATGGCTTCCCGGAGGAATACCTGGCCGAAGCCAGCGCCGGAGCATTGTTCCTGGACGTACTGCGTCAGGAGCAGGACCTGGACTGGACCTTCCTTTCGCCTTCGGCGGAGTTCGTCGAAACCGAGCGCACGGAGCAGTTCCGTCTCGGCAAGGATCACTTGCTGTTCGACGACGCCGGGCGTAGTTGGATCAGCTTTGCCGATTACGCCATTGCGATGATCGATGAAGTGGAAACGCCGCAGTTTTCGCGCACACGGTTTACCGTCGGGTATTGATCGGGCGCTTTCGCGAGCAGGGTGGCTCCCACATGGGGGCCACAGTTTATTTAGCCATGGACTCTCACCCAGACGCTGACCAGCACCGTCGCGGCCATCAACCACGCCACCGCCGCCACGGCCAGGGACGCCTCCAGGCGCATGCGGTCGACCATCACATACAGCGTCGCCAGGTAGACAAAGTACGGAATGATCGACCACATCCCAAACACGATGGTGGTCTTCAGGTCATCCACCGAACGGCCCTTGCCGACGATGTAATGGGCAATCAGGGCGAAGGTCGGGAACAGTGGCACGAGCCCGGCGATGTAATAGTTCCTGGTCTTGGCCAGCATTGCCAGGATGACCACCACGGCTGCACCGAGCGCTGCCTTGAAAATCAGATCCACAGGTTTCCCGCCCAGTTGATTAATGGCTCAAGCCATATTTTTTGACTTTGTCGAACAGCGTGGTCTTGGCCATGCCCAGCTCCTGGCTGGCCTGGGTCAGGTTGCCGCCGCTGCGTTGCAGGGCGTCCACCAGCAGGTTGCGCTCGAAGGCTTCGACTGCTTCGGCGAAAGCCAGGCCCTGGTTGCCGCCGCTGGCACCGGAGCGCTTGAACGCCGGCAGGCCCAGGGCGTAACGCTCGGCGACGTTGCGCAGTTCGCGTACGTTGCCCGGCCAGTCGTGGCTCATCAGGTTCGACAGGGTCTGGTTGTCCAGCTCCGGCACCGTGCGGTCGAAGCGCAGGGACGACTGCTGGAGAAAATGCTCGAACAGTTGCAGGATGTCTTCGCGTCGCTCGCGCAAGGGCGGCAGTTCCAGGGTCACCACGTTGAGGCGGTAATACAAGTCGCTGCGGAACTGCCCGGTCCGGCCCATTTCGTCCAGGTCGGACTTGGTGGCGGCGATCACCCGGCAATCCACGGCCACGCTCTGGTTCGAACCCAGGCGCTCTAGGGTGCGTTCCTGCAACACGCGCAGCAACTTGATCTGCAAGGGCAGGGGCATGCTTTCCACTTCGTCGAGAAACAACGTGCCGCCATCGGCGTGCTCGATCTTGCCGATCCGGCGTTTGCCGGCACCGGTAAAGGCATTGGCCTCGTGGCCGAAAATCTCGCTTTCGAACAGGTTCTCTGGCAGGCCGCCGCAGTTCAGTGCGACGAACTGCTTGTCGTGGCGTCGGCTGAAGTCATGCAGGCAACGGGCGACCAATTCCTTGCCAGTACCGGTTTCACCTTCGATCAGCACGTTGGCCGAGGTGTCGGCGACGTTGGCGATCAGCGCGCGCAGGTGCTGCATGGCGGGCGAGCGGCCGATGATCCGGCCTTCCAGGGAATCGCGTTCGGCCAATTGCCGACGCAGCGACGACACTTCCCGGGCGAGGCTGCGCTGCTCCAGGGCACGGCGGGCGACGTCCACCAGGCGTTCAGGGGAGAAGGGCTTCTCCATGAAGTCATAGGCACCTTTTTGCATGGCGCCGACGGCCATGGAGATGTCGCCGTGGCCAGTGATCAGCACCACCGGCAAGCTGCGGTCCCGCGCCTTGAGTCGGGTCAGCAGTTCCAGGCCATCGATGCCCGGCAGGCGAATGTCGCTGATGACGATGCCGGCAAAGTTATCGTCGACGCGCTCCAGGGCCTCTTCGGCGCTGCCCACGCCGATGCAGGGAATGTCTTCCAGGGTCAGTGCCTGCTTGCAGCCCAGCAGGACATGGGGGTCGTCTTCGACGATCAATACGCTCAGGTCGTTGTTCATAGCGGCTCGGCAGGTAAAAGGCTTACCAACGGTAAACTGAGGACAAACGTGGTTCCACTGCCCTCGACCGGGTGTTCGACGCCCAGGTAGCCACCCGTGGCGGCGGCCAAGCTGGCGGAAAGCGTCAGGCCCAGGCCCAGGCCTTGTTCGCCGGGTTTGGTGGTGAAGAAGGGTTCGAACAGATGCTTGCGTGCTTCTGGGTCAATGCCATGGCCGTTATCCCGCACGCGCAGGCGATATTTGCCATCGCCGGCCTGGCCTTCGAGCCAGAGCTGCGGTTCGGGTTGCGTCTGCATGGCGTCCAGGGCATTGCCGATCAGGTTCACCAGGATCTGCTCCAGGCGCGTCTGGTCAATTTGCACCTGGACGTCGTCGAAGCTGGAATGAATCTGGATGTTCAAGCTTTCAAGACGAGCGCCCAGCAGTTGCAGCGCGGCCTCGACACCGTTGCCGAGGCTGGCCTGGCCCTGGTCGTCCCCACGCCGGGCAAAGGAGCGCAGGCTGGCGGTGATCCGGCCCATGCGGTCGATCAAATCGTTGATGGTCTTGAGGTTGGCGCTGGCGATATCCAGCTGGCCGCGTTCCAGGAAGCGCACGGTGTTGCCGGACAAGGTGCGCAGTGCCGCCAGCGGCTGGTTGAGTTCGTGGGCGATGCTGGTGGACATCTGGCCGATGGCAGCCAGTTTTCCGGCCTGGACCAATTCGTCCTGGGCCCGGCGCAAGGTCTCTTCGGCCTGTCGCCGCTCGCGGATCTGGCCCTTGAGTCGTTCGTTGCTGGCGCGCAGGTCGGTGGTGCGTTCGGTAATCCGACGCTCGAGCTGGTTGTTGGCTTGCTGCAAGGCTTCCCGGGCCGCGAGACGGGTGGCGATGACCTTGCGCCGTTCGTTCCAGGCGATCAACAGGAATGCCACCAGGGCGAAGGCCACGGCCACCAGGATGCCTTGGTTGATCGCCTGGCGACGCAGGTCTTCAAGTGGGGTCAGCAGGGTGAAATTCCACGGTGTATCGCTCAAGGGCCGGGTCTGCGACAAGTAGCTGATGGCGCGCTCGTCGGACACCAGTTCGCTGTTGGCCGGGAACGTCAGCTTCTCCATGCCTTCGGCCAGGCGTTCCCGGGCCAGGGGCACCAGTTCATTGAGCGGGAACCAGTAGTACTGCAGGCTGCGGGCCAGGCGTTCCTTGGTGTCGTCGCTCAGGGGGCGAACCGACTTGAGCCGTCGCGCCGGGTCGCTGGACAGGATAATGATGCCGTTCTCATCACTGACGAACGCCTCCAGCCGCGCACGTTGCCAGCGTTCCTCAAGGGCTTCGAGGCGCACCTTGACCACGGCGACGCCGATGATCTTGCCTTGTTGCTCCAAGCCATGGGCCAGGTAGTAGCCGGGTTCGCCGTTGGTACTGCCGATTCCGTAGAAGCGCCCCGGCTGGCCGCGCACGGCATTCTGGAAGTAGGCGCGGAAGGACAGGTCTTCGCCCAGGTAACTGTCGACATCGCGCCAGTTGCTGGTGGCCATCACCCGGCCGGTGGTGTCCATCACGTAGATGGCCCGGCTGCGGCTGCGACGGTTAAGGCCTTCGAGGTATTCATTGACGATCTTGCGGTGCTCGGGTGTCGGGTCGTCGAGCAGTTGCGAGACACTTGACTCAAGCTCCAGCAGGCTGGGCAGGTAGGTGTACTTGCTGATCTCGCTCTCGACCGCACGGGCGTGCAGTTCCAACTGGCGCTCGCCATTCTCGGCGAGGCCACGTACGCCATAGTGCTCGCTGATCCAGAAGCCGAGGTAACCCAGGCCGATCATCAGGGCAATGACCAGTGGCGGCAGGAACAGATGGCGGATCAGGCGGGGTTTCACGGCGAGTGATGGCGGCGCGGCGCGATAGAGGGTGGGGTCGCATTTCATCACAGAAGCCTTGGGTCAACCAGTGTGGCGGCGGCCGCCCTTCGAACCCGGTCCGGTGGCGAGGGAGCTTGCTCCCGCTCGGCTGCGAAGCAGTCGCATAATCGGCTCATGCAGTATGCCAGGTACACCGCATTCGCCGGTTTTGGGGTCGCTGCGCGACCCAGCGGGAGCAAGCTCCCTCGCCACAGGAGCCGCTCCAAAGGACGTGGCGCTTAGTGCTGCAGGATTTTCTCGAGGAAATGCTGCGCGCGTTCGGAACGGGCGCTGATGTCGCCGAAGAACTCTTCTTTCTTGCAGTCTTCGATGATCTGGCCCTGGTCCATGAATATCACCCGGTTCGCCACTTTGCGGGCGAAGCCCATTTCGTGGGTCACGCACATCATGGTCATGCCTTCGTGGGCCAGTTGCACCATCACGTCGAGCACTTCGTTGACCATTTCCGGGTCGAGAGCCGAGGTCGGCTCGTCGAACAGCATTACCACCGGGTCCATCGCCAGGGCACGGGCAATCGCCACGCGCTGCTGCTGACCGCCGGAGAGCTGGCCCGGGTGCTTGTGGGCGTGGGCCGAGAGGCCGACCCGCTCAAGCAGTTGCAAGCCTTTCTTGGTGGCCTCTTCCTTGCTGCGGCCCAGCACCTTGATCTGCGCGATGGTCAGGTTTTCGGTGATGGTCAGGTGCGGGAACAGTTCGAAATGCTGGAACACCATGCCCACGCGCGAGCGCAGTTTCGGCAGGTTGGTCTTCGGGTCGGCGATGGACGTGCCATCGACCACGATGTCGCCTTTCTGGAACGGTTCCAGGGCGTTCACGCATTTGATCAGCGTGGATTTGCCGGAACCGGACGGCCCGCACACCACCACCACCTCACCTTTGCTGACCTCGGTGCTGCAATTGGTCAGTACCTGGAAGTCCCCATACCACTTGTTGATGTTCTTGATAGAGATCATACGGCGAACCTTTTTTGCAGACGCTTGACCAGCTGCGAGGCGGCAAAGCTGACGGTGAAGTACACGAGACCTGCGATGATCAGGAACTCATTGGAGCGGCCGATGATGTCGCCACTGGCCCGCGAAGCATTGAGGAAGTCCACCAGGCCGACCGTGTAGACCAACGAGGTGTCCTGAAACAGGATGATGCTTTGTTGCAACAGCAGCGGGGTCATTTTGCGAAACGCCTGGGGCAGGATGATCAGGCGCATGGTCTGGCCGTAATTCATCCCCAGTGCCTGGGCGGCCCCCATCTGGCCCTTGGGAATCGACTGCACGCCAGCCCGGACGATTTCGCAGAAGTACGCCGCTTCGAACATCATGAACGCCACGATGCAGGAACCGAATGCCCCGATCGGCGTATCTTCGCCGGTGATCCAGCGCAGCACGAACGGTACCGCCAGGTAGAACCAGGTGATCACCAGCAGCAGCGGGATCGAGCGGAAATAGTTGACGTAGGCGCCAGCGATATTGGAGACCAGCTTGTTATGGGACAGGCGCATCAGCGCCAGGATCGTGCCGAGGATGATCCCGCCGACCACTCCCAAGGCCATCAGCTTGAGGGTCATCACCATGCCGTTCCACAAACCGGGAATGGCCGGGATGATGCCAGTGAAGTCGAATTCCATTATTTACCCCCCACGGAGATCAGGCCGGGCACCGCGACTTTCTTCTCGACCATGCGCATGAGCAGCATCAGGCTCATGTTCAGGGTGAAATAGATCAGCGTGGCCAGGGTAAAGGCTTCGAACAGGTTGGCGGAGAACTCGGCGGTCTGCTTGGTCTGCGCGAGCAACTCCATCAGGCCGATCAGCGAGGCCACGGAGGAGTTCTTGAAGACGTTGAGGAATTCCGAGGTAAGCGGCGGAATGATGATCCGGTAGGCCTGGGGCAGCAGCACGTTCCAGTAGATCTGCGGCAGCTTGAAGCCCATGGCACGGGCGGCGGATTCCTGGCCGCGCGGCAGCGCCTGGATACCGGTACGCACCTGTTCGCAAACACGGGCGGCGGTGAACAGGCCCAGGCACACGACTACGCTCAGGTAGGCCGAGGTGGTCGGGTTCAGGTCCTGCTTGTACCACTCCTGCATATCGGCGGGCAGCAGGTCCGGCACCAGGAAGTACCAGATGAACAGCTGAACCAGCAGCGGCACATTACGGAAAAGCTCCACGTAGCACGTGGCGATACCCGATACGAGCCGGTTCGGCACGGTACGCATGACGCCTAGTATCGAGCCGAGCAGCAGGGCGATGATCCAGGCTACGATGGCTATGGCGATGGTCCAGCCCAAGCCGGACACGTACCAGTCGAGATAGGTCTCGCTGCCCACGCCGGTGGACTTGAAGAACACGCCCCAGTCCCAGTTGTAATTCATTAGGGTCTCCCCTCAGATCGTTCGATGTACAAATGCCCGCCTGGGGAAACTCCGTTCCCGCCCGACTTGAAGGCCAGGCACACGCGATCGGCTCGACAGCCACCGGTTCGAGTGTTTCCAGATTTGCCAGCAGGGAGTGACCATCCCCTGAAAGGGCCGGGCCCTTTCAGGGGATAAGGTTAGTCAGAAATCAGGATTTCTTGTCGTCAGCCGCTTTATCGGTCGGCTTGGCGATCAGTGCCTTGAGTTCGTCGCTCATCGGGAAGTTCAGATTCAGGCCTTTTGGCGGGATAGGTTGCATGAACCATTTTTCGTAGATCTTGTTGATCTCGCCCGAAGCGTAGGTGGCCTTGATGGCGTCATCGACAGCCTTTTTGAACGGCTCGTCGCCCTTGCGCATCATGCAGCCATAGATTTCGTAGGACTGTGGGGTGCCGGTCACGGCCCAGTCATCGGCTTTCTTGGCCTTGGCGGCTTCGCCAGCCAGCAGGGCGTCGTCCATCATGAACGCGACGGCACGACCCGATTCCAGCATCTGGAAGGATTCGCCATGGTCCTTGGCGGAGATGACGTTCATGCCCATCTGCTTGTCGGCGTTCATCGCCTTGAGAATGCGCTCGGACGTGGTGCCGGCGGTGGTCACGACGTTCTTGCCCTTGAGGTCGTCGAAATCCTTGTACTTGGAATCTTTCTTGGAGAGCAGCTTGGTGCCGATCTCGAAAATGCCAACGGAGAAGTCAACCTGCTGCTGACGCTCGACGTTGTTGGTGGTGGAGCCGCATTCCAGGTCCACGGTGCCGTTCTGCACCAGTGGGATACGGGTTTGCGAGGTGACCAGGTTGTATTTGATCTGCAGGTTGGGCAGGTCCAGGTCTTTTTTCAGTGCTTCGACGACTTTCATCTGGATATCGTGGGAGTAGCCAACCGGTTTGCCGGAAGCGTCCGCGATGTAGGAAAACGGAATGGAAGCGTCGCGATGGCCAAGCGTGATAACGCCGGACTCTTTGATCTTTTTCAGCGTGCCGGTCAGTTCGGCTGCGAAAACCGGGGTGCTGATCAGAGCGGCAGCCATGGCTGCGCCCAGGAGATGGGGAACGATACGCATCGATGTTTCCTCGACATTGTTTTTTTTATTTCGGCCGGTTTGTCGGCCCTGAGTACTTCGAAGTGCCTGGCAGCTCCTGTTGTGTTGGCGTACAGGCATTCGTCTCCAGAAGTGTAGAGCATGACTCGTGCCAGGCCAGGGCTGTCTGTTTAACTTGTTGTTTTATATGGTAATTAATGTTTTGTTTCAGGTTTACGCGGGCTGCTTTATCCGGTTAGCCGAACTGACGGGCGGGTCATGTTCGGAAAACCGAATGGCTTGAGCCCGTCTCGATCCATTGTGGGAGCGAGCTTGCTCGCGATAGCGGTGTGTCGGTCCCATACAGGGTTGAATGTGCTGGCCTCATCGCGAGCAAGCTCGCTCCTACAGGGGGGCGGAGGTGCACGCCAGATAGCAAAAAGCCCCTGAATCGCTGGATTCAGGGGCTTTGGGTTTTGCGGGATATCCGTCAGGCCGCTTCGATCTTGCGGCGGTTGTGCTCGACCTTGTCCAGGTACTGCTGCAGTTTCTCCTGCTCGACCGGGGTGGTGAACAAGCCCAGCTTGCTGCGGCGCCACAGGATGTCCTGGGCATCGACGGCCCACTCGTCGCTGCACAGGTAGTCGACTTCGCGCGTATAGAGGCCGGCGCCGACGTGCTCACCCAAGTCGCCCAGGTTGTGCACGCCTTCGAGCATGCGCCAGGTGCGGCTGCCGTAGGTAGTGGCCCAGCGGCGTGCGATGTCGGTTGGCAGCCAGTCGAACTTGTCGCGGATCGCCGAGCACAGCGCCTGCGGGGTGGTCATGTTTTCGCCGCCGGGGAGGGCCTCTACGGCGGTCCAGCCCGGACGCATTTGCGTGAAATACGGGGCCAGTTGCGCCATCGCCGATTCGGCCAACTTGCGATAGGTGGTCAGCTTGCCGCCGAACACCGACAGCAAGGGGGCTTCTTCACCGCCACCCGACAGCGCCAGGGTGTAGTCGCGGGTCACGGCCGATGGGTTGTCGGATTCGTCGTTGCACAGCGGGCGTACACCGGAATAGCTGTGCAGGATATCGTCGCGGCTGATCTGCTTCTTGAAGTGGGCGTTGACCACCTTCAACAGGTAGTCGGTTTCACCCTCGGTGATCGCCACTTTGGCCGGGTCACCGGTGTATTCGCGGTCAGTCGTGCCGATCAGGGTGAACTGGTTAAGGTACGGAATGGTGAACACGATGCGCTGGTCTTCGTTCTGCAGAATGTGCGCATGTTCGCCTTCGTAGAGTTTCGGCACGATCAGGTGGCTGCCCTGGATCAGGCGGATGCCATAGGGCGATTCCAGCTTCAGGTCATCGCGAATGAACTTGGCGACCCACGGGCCGGCGGCGTTGACCAGTGCCTTGGCGCGGATCGAAAACAGGCTGCCGTCGGCACGTTCCAGGTGCAGGTGCCACAGGCCTTTGCTGCGGCGGGCATTCACGCAGCGCGTGCGGGTGTGGATGTGCGCGCCTTTTTCCCGGGCGGCCATGGCGTTGAGTACCACCAGCCGCGCATCGTCGACCCAGCAGTCGGAATATTCGAAACCTTTGGTGATCTCGCTTTTCAATGCGCTGTCGGCACCGAACTTCAGGCTTTTGGAGCCGGCGAGCTGCTCACGCTTGCCCAGGTGATCGTAGAGGAACAGGCCGGCGCGAATCATCCAGGCCGGGCGCAGATGCGGGCGGTGAGGCAATACGAAGCGCATTTGCTTGACGATGTGCGGGGCCTTGGTCAGCAGCACTTCGCGCTCGGCCAGCGCTTCGCGCACCAGGCGAAATTCATAATGTTCGAGGTAACGCAGGCCACCGTGGATCAGCTTGCTGCTGGCCGACGATGTGTGGCTGGCCAGGTCGTCCTTTTCGCAAAGGAACACCGAAAGACCGCGACCGGCAGCGTCCGCGGCAATCCCCACGCCGTTGATCCCGCCACCAATGACGGCGATGTCGTAAATCTCGGCGAGAGGGGGCGTAGGCAAGGTAGAAGTGGGCATCGGCTGGCCTCGGGCTCTTTTTCGCAATATTTGAATTCGAACATAAATGTTCATTTGCGAAAATACTAGCCCATAAAGACCGCAACAGCCAGCTGACTTCGATTGAAAATACTGATCAAAGGAAGCTGAAAGGAAAATTTTCGAACAAAAAAGTTACTGGTGAAGTGCGTTTGTGGCGAGGGAGCTTGCTCCCGCTGGGCGGCGCAGCCGCCCCAAGATGGACTGACGCGGTCTTCCAGGCAGACCGCGTCAACCGGTTTTACGACGGCTGCGCCGCCGAGCGGGAGCAAGCTCCCTCGCCACAAAAGCAGGTCGGTATTTCACTGCGCTACACCGAAGCGCTCGGCCAGCCAGCGGATCTGCCTCAAATTGAGCTGACGCTTACCGCTCAAAACCTCCGATACCACCGACTGGGTACCAACGCCTGGCAAGTCGCTCTGGCTCATGCCATGTTCACGGAATGGGGCAAGCGCCTGGAGTTCATCTGCTCGTCGTAACCCAGCCCCTCGGCTGAACACATAACTGTTTGGAGGCATGGTTAACCCTGTGGCGAGGGAGCTTGCTCCCGCTCGGCTGCGAAGCGGTCGTAAAACCGGCTGGCGCGGTGTGCCTGAAAGGTCGCGTCAGATCATTGGGGGCGGCTGCGCCACCCAGCGGGAGCAAGCTCCCTCGCCACAGGGAGACTTGGATGCAGTCAGACCACTTCCAGGCGAATCTTGTGCTGGCTCAGCAACTGCGCCAGGGCCGGCACCGGTTGCTGGTCGGTCACCAGGCAGTCGATCAGGCTGATGGGGCCCAGGCGGACCATGGCATTGCGTCCGAACTTGCTGGAGTCCGCCGCCAGCAGCACTTGCCGGGCGTTGGCGATGATGGCTTGGGAAACCCGTACTTCCTGATAGTCGAAGTCCAGCAGGCTGCCGTCTTCATCGATCCCGCTGATGCCCACCAGGGCGAAGTCGACCTTGAACTGGTTGATGAAGTCGACGCTCGCCTGGCCCACCACGCCGCCGTCACGCCGTACGTTGCCGCCAGCGATCAGGACTTCGAAGTCGTCCTTGGCACTGAGGATCGAAGCCACGTGCAGGTTATTGGTGATGACCTTCAGATGGTTGTGATTGAGCAGCGCCCGGGCAATGGATTCGGTGGTGGTGCCGATGTTGATGAACAGCGAGGCATGATCGGGGATCTGGGCGGCGATGGCTTCGGCGATGCGTTGCTTCTCGTCGCGCATCTGATCGGCGCGCATGGCGTAGGCGGTGTTTTCCACGCTTGAATCGTAGGCGGCGCCGCCGTGGTAGCGACGCAGCAGGTTCACCTCCGCCAGTTGGTTGATATCGCGGCGAATGGTTTGCGGGGTGACGACGAATAGCTGCGCCATTTCCTCGATGCTGACATAGCCGCGTTCGCGGACCAGTTCGAGGATTTGCTGCTGGCGGGGAGGCAGATTCATGGGGCTTCCTTTGGGCTGCCGTACAAAATTTGCCCATGATGCCGCAGGAATCCACTCCCGACCAGTTTCAGAAGCTTATCAGGCTTTATTCAGCGTCTTCATGGGGTTCCCAGTCACGGGTGCGACTGACCGCCTTCTGCCAGCCGGCGTAGAGTTTTTCCTTCGCCTGTTCGTCCAGTTGCGGTTCGAATTCGCGCTCGATCACCGCTTTGCCGCGCAGTTCTTCCAGGCTGCCCCAGAAGCCGCATGCCAGGCCGGCCAAATACGCAGCACCCAGGGCGGTGGTTTCACGCATTTTCGGGCGCTCGACCTGGGTACCCAGGATGTCGGCCTGGAACTGCATGAGGAAGTTGTTCGCCACCGCGCCACCGTCGACTCGCAGGGCCTTGAGGCGTTCACCCGAATCCTGCTGCATGGCGTCGAGTACGTCGCGGGTCTGGTAGGCAATCGACTCCAGTGCTGCACGAATGATGTGGTCGACGCGTACGCCGCGGGTCAGGCCAAACAGCGCGCCACGGGCATAGGGGTCCCAATACGGCGCGCCCAGGCCGGTGAAGGCGGGCACCAGGTACACGCCGTTGCTGTCCTTGACCTTGTTGGCAAAGTATTCGGTATCCAGCGCATCGTTGATGATTTTCAGTTCGTCGCGCAGCCACTGGACCGTGGAGCCGCCATTGAAGACTGCACCTTCCAGGGCGTAGGCGACTTCGCCGCGTGGGCCGCAGGCGATGGTGGTGAGCATGCCGTGATTGGATTTGACGGCCTTGCTGCCGGTGTTCATCAGCAGGAAACAGCCGGTGCCGTAGGTGTTTTTCGCCTGGCCCGGCTCCACGCACATCTGGCCGAAAAGCGCCGCCTGCTGGTCGCCGGCGATGCCGCCGATGGCGATGCCGCTCTTGGTGCGGCCATAGATCTGCGAGGACGATTTCACTTCCGGGAGCATTTCGCGGGGGATGTCGAGGATGTCGAGCATCTTCGCGTCCCATTCCAGCGAGTGAATGTTGAAGAGCATGGTGCGCGAGGCGTTGGTGTAGTCGGTGACGTGGACCTTGCCGCCGGTGAATTTCCAGATCAGCCAGCTGTCGACGGTGCCGAACAGCAGTTCACCGTTGCGCGCACGCTCGCGGCTGCCTTCGACGTTGTCCAGGATCCACTTGAGCTTGGTGCCGGAAAAGTACGGGTCGGTGACCAGGCCGGTGGTTTGGCTGATGTATTGTTCGTGGCCATCGCGCTTGAGCTGCTGGCAGATTTCGGTACTGCGGCGGCATTGCCAGACGATGGCGTTGTAGATCGGCCGGCCGGTGGTCTTGTCCCAGACCACGGTGGTTTCACGCTGGTTGGTGATGCCGATGGCAGCCACCTGGTCATGGTGCAGGCCGGCCTGGGCGAGGGCTTCGACCATGACCGCGCTCTGGGTGGCGAAGATTTCCATCGGGTCGTGTTCGACCCAGCCGGCCTGTGGGTAATGCTGGGCGAATTCGCGCTGGGCGGTGCAGACCACGTTGGCGTCACGGTCGAAGATGATTGCCCGCGAGCTGGTCGTACCCTGGTCGAGGGCAATGATGTAGTTCTTGTTCTGTATATCGGTCATGTCGATTGCCTCGGGTCTTTCTATAAAAGGGAGACTAGATAAGGGAAGAAGCCACGGCGCAGGCTGGAATGGCAGAAGCCTGCGCCGACTGTTTCAGGATGTTCTGGGCTTGCCGTCAATGGCCGGTTTTGCATCCTTTGTAGCAGTTATGGCGCTGGGCAGGTGGCGGGCAATCAAGCCGCGATAAGCCGCAGCACCCAGGCATGCACCCACAATCGGGGCAAAAATCGGAACCAGGAAGTACGGGATGTCACGCCCGCCCGTGAGGGAAATTTCACCCCAGCCGGTGAAGAAAGTCATCAGTTTAGGGCCGAAGTCCCGCGCCGGGTTCATCGCAAAGCCTGTCAGCGGCCCCATGGAGCTGCCGATCACCGCAATCAGCAGGCCGATCAGCAGTGGCGCCAGCGGGCCGCGAGGCAAACCATTGTTGTCATCGGTCAGGGACATGATCACTCCCATCAGGATGGCTGTGATGATCACCTCCACGAGGAAGGCTTGGCCGGTGGACAGTGCGGCGTGGGGGTAGGTGGAAAACACCGAGGCCAGTTCGAGGCTGGCTTCGGTGCCTCTAATCATGTGCCGAGACTGTTCGAAATCGAAGAATAGGTTGCTGTACAGCGTGTAGACCAGAAATGCGCCGCAGAAAGCACCGGCCACTTGGGACAGCATATAGAAAGGCAGTTTGCGCTTTTCGAAACCGGTGAAAATGCACAGGGCAATGCTGACGGCGGGGTTGAGATGGGCGCCGGAAATGCCCGCGCTCAGATAGATCGCCATGCTGACGCCGACACCCCAGATGAGGCTGATTTCCCACAATCCGAAGCTGGCACCCGCAACCTTGAGGGCCGCGACGCAACCGGTGCCAAAAAAAATCAGTAGGGCGGTGCCTAGGAATTCAGCCAGGCATTGGCTGGGCAGGGACGGCTGTTGTAAAGCAGTTGTCATTCAAACCTCGGTTTTTTGTTGTTTTGCTGCGCCTTCGATAAAGCTCGATGGCGCGATCTCCAACGAGGCAGGATCCCCATCCTGATCTCGAGTTGCTGCTTGAGACCTGCGATATGACTTTCAGTTTCGAAAAAATATAGACAAGAAACGCTGGTGTCAAAGGTCGAAAGTGAACCGTCGGTCACATTTCAACTATTCGTGACGTGAATGACTCTTGCGCTGGCGGCGGATCACCGGCACTCACGACGCCCTCCCAAGCCTTTTCGCTGGCGATGGCTTAGAATCCGGCCACTCTTTTTTTCATTTCTTTGTCAGGAGCAGTCATGACACCCGCGTTGGATCTGCTTAAGAAAGTGCGCGCCGAACATCGCATCCACAGTTACGAACACGATCCCAAGGCCGCGTCCTACGGTTTGGAAGCGGCGGAAAAGCTCGGCCTGGATCCGGCGCAGGTGTTCAAGACGTTGTTGGCGGCCAGCGAAAAGGGTGAACTGTTGGTGGCGGTGGTGCCCGTGGCCGGAAGCCTGGATTTGAAAGGTCTGGCCCATGCCGCCGGGGTGAAAAAGGTCGAGATGGCCGACCCCGCCGCTGCGCAGCGTTCGACCGGTTATTTACTGGGTGGGATCAGCCCGCTGGGGCAGAAGAAGCGCCTGCGCACCTTTATCGACAGTTCCGCACAGCCGCTCGCCAGCATGTTTGTCAGTGCGGGAAGACGCGGCTTGGAAGTCGAGTTGGCGCCTTCGGTATTGAAGGAGCACACCGGGGCGACGTTTGCTGACATTGGGCGCGCTTGAATAACGGCTGCGCAGCCGAGCGGGAGCCAGCGCCCTCGCCACAAGGGTATGAAAGGCTAAGCTTGGAGTCAGAGCTTCCATCCCCCGCTGTAGGGTGAAAATTCTACTGATCTGTCACTGGATAAGCTGTGCCGCTGCGCCGCATGCTGGCGCATCAAAAAAAAGGAGAAGTGCCATGCAGCTTGCGTTTCATCAGGTCGATGCGTTCAGTGACCGGCCGTTTGGCGGTAACCCGGCGATGGTCTATCGCCTCGACGGCTGGCTTGCTGATGACTTGATGCAGAAGATCGCCGCCGAACATAACCTGGCTGAAACCGCGTTTCTGGTGCGTGAAGGCCAGCATTGGCATATCCGCTGGTTCACGCCCACCACCGAAGTCCCGCTGTGCGGGCACGCCACGTTGGCCAGCGCTTATGTACTGTTCGAGGTCTACCACGAACCCGTAGGGCGGCTGGATTTCATCTGCAAGTCCGGGGCGTTGAGCGTCACGCGCGAAGGTGATCGGCTGTGGCTGGATTTTCCGGCCATCGTGCCCGCCGAGCTGGGGGCATCCCTGGCAGTCCAGAGTGCCTTGGGTGTCGAAGCGGTGGACGTGCTGAGCTCCAACGAACTGTTCGTGGTGCTGGAGTCGGAGCAAGCGGTGCTTGATTGCAAGCCGGACATGGCGGCCCTGGCTAAACTGCCTTGGCCGGGCGCTATCGTGACCGCGCCGGGGAGCAAGCATGATTTTGTTTCGCGCTATTTTGCCCCGGCGATTGGCATCAACGAAGACCCGGTCACCGGCTCGACCCACTGCAGCCTGATTCCCTACTGGTCCAAACGCTTGGGTAAACACGGGCTGACGGCTTATCAATGCTCGGCCCGGGGTGGGGCGTTGTTCTGTCGGTTGGAAGGTGAGCGGGTGAAGATCGGTGGGAATGCGACGTTGGTGGCCAGTGGGACGTTGATGCTGGGTTGACACCACGGTCTGTGCACTTCTGTGGCGAGGGAGCTTGCTCCCGCTGGGCTGCGAAGCAGCCCTCAAAACAGTCACCTCGGCCTACATCTACCTGATCCACCGCGTTGTCAGGTTTTAGGGCTGCTGCGCAGCCCAGCGGGAGCAAGCTCCCTCGCCACACAAAAGCGGGTATCCGGCGTTAGCTGGCGGTGCTATAGCGCCGCACGCCGCTTTCCACCGGCGGTATATGCGCCGCCGTGCTGCCCGAGGCCTGGAACAGCACCAGGTGTTCTGCCGCTACCCGGATGCCGACCCGGTCACCGACCTGATGGTCGGCGTGGCTTGGGAAGATCGACTCCAGTTGCGCGCCTGTCGGCAGTTGCAGGCGATACAAGGTCGAGGCGCCTAGGAACGTCTTGCCGACTATGCTGGCGGTGAGCGGGCTGTCCGGTGCGTAGACGATATCGTCCGGGCGCAGCAGCACGTCCACCGCGCCGCCGATGGGCCAGGTGTAGGCTCGGTTACCGCGCAGGGTGCCCAACTCGGTTTGCACCGATTCAGGGCTGTCCAGCTGGCCGCGAATGAAGTAGCCCTGGCCAATGAAACTGGCGACGAATGGCGTCAGCGGTTCGTGGTACAGGTTGTAGGGCGTGTCCCACTGTTCCAGTCGACCTTCCTTGAATACCCCAACATGATCACTCACGGCGAAGGCTTCTTCCTGATCGTGTGTGACCAGGATCGCGCTGGTGCCGCGGGCCTTGAGGATATCCCGCACTTCATGGCTGAGCTTGCGTCGCAACTCGCCATCGAGGTTGGAGAACGGCTCATCGAGCAACAGCAGTTGTGGTTCTGGTGCCAGCGCGCGGGCCAGGGCCACGCGTTGCTGCTGGCCGCCGGACAACTCATGGGGAAAGCGCTTGCCCAGATGCATCAGGTTGACCAGTTCCAGCAACTCTTCGACGACGCGATCCTTGTCCGGATGCTTGCGAATGCCAAAGGCGATGTTCTCGGCCACGCTCAGGTGGGGGAACAGGGCATAGTCTTGGAACACCATGCCGATACGGCGTTTTTCCGGGGCGAGGGTGAAACCGGCGCGGGAAATGGTTTCCCCGGCCAGTTGGATTTCACCCTCGTGCACGGGTTCGAAGCCGGCTATGGCACGCAACGTGGTGGTCTTGCCGCACCCGGACGAACCGAGCAGGCAACCGATATCGCCGGCATTGAGGTGCAGGTTGAGGTTCTGCACGACCCGCTGGTTTTGGTAACCGCAGGCCAGGTCGTGCAAATTCAGCAGCAGCGAATGGCTCATGCGTGGTGATACGCCGGCTCGACAAGGAACTCGAGCAGTGCCTTTTGCGCGTGAAGTCGATTTTCTGCCTGGTCCCAGGCCACCGAGCGCGGATCGTCCAGCAAATCGAAGCTGATCTCCTCGCCACGGTGGGCCGGCAGGCAGTGCATGAACAGCACGTCGGCATCCGCCAGGTCGAGCAAGGCCCGGTTGACCTGCAGCGGCGCGAACAGCTCGAGGCGCTTGGCGGTTTCTTCTTCCTGGCCCATGGAGGTCCAGACGTCGGTGCTCACCAGGTGCGCGCCGGCCACGGCCTGTTTCGGATCACGCACGATGGTCACCCGGTCGCCGGCCTTGGCGAGCAGTTCGGCATTGGGGTCATAACCTTCAGGGCAGGCAATGCGCAGTTGGAAGTCGAATTGCAGCGCCGCTTCTATATAGCTGTTGCACATGTTGTTGCCGTCGCCGATCCAGGCTACGGTCTTGCCTTGGATCGAGCCGCGATGCTCGAGGAAGGTCTGCATGTCGGCCAGCAACTGGCAGGGGTGCAGGTCATCGGACAGGCCGTTGATGACGGGGACGCGGGAATGGGCTGCGAACTCGGTCAGGGTGCTGTGGGCAAAGGTACGGATCATCACCGCGTCCAGCATGCTCGACATGACGATGGCGCAATCGCTGATGGGTTCGCCACGGCCCAGTTGAGTGTCGCGCGGCGACAGGAAGATCGCCTGGCCGCCCAGCTGGATCATGCCGGCTTCGAAAGAGATGCGGGTGCGGGTCGATGACTTCTCGAAGATCATCCCCAGCACGCGGTTTTTCAAGGGCTCGAACAGTACGCCGCGGTTACGCAGGTCCTTGAGCTCCACGCCTCGACGGATCACGCCGAGCAACTCATCGGGCGTGAAATCCATCAGGGAGAGAAAGTGCCTTGCGCTCATGATTGACTACCTTTTTGTAACTGACCGCAGATGCTCAAAGCCTTGTTTATTCAAAAAACGGGCGAGACCTGCGGCAAAAGCCGCACGGGGCGACGAAATAGGGGAAGGCGCGATCTTATAATTAAATGTCGCGTCTTACCAATAGGGCTACGGTTTTTGGGGATTTCAGCGAGGCCATCGTGCGAAGGCGATGGCGTATTTGTGGCCGGTTTCCTGACAGCAGCGACCCATTTGTACACTGGCGTTGCTTGGATTGGCAATCGAGCGCGGCGGGCGTGCCATGGATGAACGTCGTTTTGCGCCGTGGCATCCCAGCCTTTCGCCTGTCTGCGGGTGGCTGTGAAACATTTCCTAATGCAAAGGCCTGGGTTATAAATGAACCTCAGCGACACAGGAGCCCGAAATGGATTCGAAAGAGCAACAATTGATGGAATTGCTGGGGCTGACTGCACGCTCGCTGACGCACCTGACGGCTTCGGTGACTTCCATGTCATTCGAATTGCTGCGCAGCGATGACGAGGTGACCAAGGCAGCGGGCCGTCGGATGATCGACCGCATGGCCACTATCAGCAGCGGCCTCGACGAGCATTGGCGGCTGATTGGCGAGCTCACGGGGGTGCCCATTGCCCAGGAGCAGGTGGAAACCGTCGAAGAAATCCAGATGCTGGCACCGCCTTCCGATCAGCCTTGACGCGCGCTCATCGGTGGGCCTGATGCCCGGCAATTCACAGGACGAACGTCGCTGGCGCTGCCGGGAATCACGCGCCATAGTTTTGTTCCCGCGGCCGAAAGCGCCCGCCACGAATAAAACAGAGACTGGCCATGACCAAGACTCTCCACCACCGTGCGTGCCACCTGTGTGAAGCCATCTGCGGCTTGACCCTCGAAACCACCGAAACCGACGGCCAGGGCCTGGCAATCACCTCGATCAAGGGCGATGCGCTGGACACCTTCAGCCGCGGTCACATCTGCCCCAAGGCGGTGGCCCTGCAAGATATCCAGAACGACCCGGACCGGCTGCGCCAGCCCATGCAGCGCGTTGGCAATGAATGGCAACCCATTGCCTGGGACGATGCCTTCGCGTTGGTGGCCGAGCGTCTGGCGGATATCCAGGCGCGCCACGGCCAGAACGCGGTGGCGGTCTACCAGGGCAACCCCAGCGTGCATAACTATGGGCTGATGACCCACAGCAACTATTTCCTGGGCCTGTTGAAAACCCGCAGCCGTTTCTCGGCGACTTCGGTGGATCAACTGCCCCATCACCTGACCAGTTACTTGATGTATGGCCACGGCCTGCTGCTGCCGATTCCGGACATCGACCACACCGACTTCATGCTGATCCTGGGCGGCAACCCGCTGGCTTCCAACGGCAGCATCATGACCGTGCCGGACGTGGAGAAGCGCCTCAAGGCGATCCAGGCCCGTGGCGGCAAGGTGGTGGTGGTCGATCCGCGCCGCAGCGAAACGGCGGCCATTGCCAACCAGCATGTCTTTGTACGCCCCGGCGGTGATGCTGCGCTGCTGTCTGGTTTGCTCAATACATTGTTCAGCGAAGGCCTGACCCGTGACAGCCACCTGCCAGTGGACGGCCTGGACGAGGTGCGCGAGGCCGTTGCCACGTTCACGGCTGAAGCCATGAGCCCGCTCTGTGCGGTGCCGGCAGCGCAGATCCGGCAATTGGCCCGGGACTTCGCCGCCGCGCCGTCAGCGGTGTGCTACGGACGGATGGGGGTCTCGACCCAGGCGTTTGGCACGCTGTGCCATTGGCTGATCCAGGTGATAAATCTGGTCACCGGCAATCTTGATCGGGTGGGCGGGGCGCTGTGCACCGAGCCGGCGGTGGACCTGGTCGCTACCACTTCGGGCGGGCATTTCAATCGTTGGCAGAGCCGGGTGTCCGGGCGTCCCGAGTACGCAGGGGAACTGCCGGTGTCGGCCCTGGCCGAGGAGATGCTCACCGAGGGCGAAGGCCAGATTCGGGCGCTGGTCACCGTGGCCGGCAACCCGGTGCTGTCTACACCCAACGGGCGGCAGTTGGAGCAGGCCCTGGATGGGCTGGAGTTCATGGTCAGTGTCGATCTGTACATCAACGAAACCACCCGCTACGCCGACCTGATCCTGCCTTCGACCTCGGCCCTGGAAAACGATCATTACGACACCACCTTCAACCTGTTCGCGGTGCGCAACGTGACCCGTTTCAACCGGGCGATCCTGCCCAAGCCCGAGGGTGCGCTGCACGATTGGGAAATCTTCGTCGGCCTGGCCAAGGCTTTTGCCGCCCGAACCGGCAAGGAACTCAAGCCGACCATGCCGCCGGCGCAGATGATCGATTTCGGCCTGCGCAGCGGAGCGTATGGCGATGCCTCGCCGCATAAGCTGTCCCTGGCGACCCTGTTCGATCATCCCCACGGCATTGACCTCGGTGCGCTCAAGCCCAACTTGGCTGCGCGCCTGAAAACCGAAAACCAACGTGTGCAGGCTGCGCCAGCCGTGATACTTGTCGATCTCGAGCGCTTCGCTGGGTTGCAGGCGCCAAAACCGGACGAATTGCTGATGATTGGCCGCCGCCATGTGCGCAGCAATAACTCCTGGATGCATAATTTTCATCGACTGGTGAAGGGCAAGCCGCGCCATCAATTGTTGATGCACCCGGATGACCTCGCCAGTCGCGGCCTTGTCGACGGGCAACGGGTGACCGTCAGTTCGCGGGTGGGCGTCATCGAAGTCGAGGTGCTGGGCAGCCTGGACATGATGAAAGGCGTGGTCAGCCTGCCCCACGGCTGGGGGCATGCCCGGCCGGGCGTGCAGATGACCATTGCCAGCGGACAACCGGGCTCCAGCGCCAACGACCTGACCGATGATTGTCAGCTCGATGAGTTGTCTGGCAATGCGGCGCTTAACGGCGTACCGGTGAAGGTGGCAGCTGCGTAAAATTGTCTCTGGAGCAGGTTCGGCTTTCCGTTACAATGCGTCACCGTGTCGACAACTTAAGTCGCAAAAGTTTTAAGCCGAGGTGCTCCATGGATATCATCGAAACGATTAAAGACCAGATTGCCAACAACACCATCCTGCTTTACATGAAAGGCTCGCCGAACGCGCCACAGTGCGGTTTCTCGGCCAAGGCTGCTCAGGCTGTGATGGCGTGTGGCGAGAAGTTTGCCTACGTGGACATCCTGCAGAACCCGGAAATCCGCGCCAACCTGCCCAAGTACGCCAACTGGCCAACCTTCCCACAGCTGTGGGTGGGTGGTGAACTGATCGGCGGTAGCGACATCATGACCGAGATGGCCGCCGACGGCTCTCTGCAGGCCACGATCAAGGAAGCGGTGGAAAAAGCGGCGGCGAACAAGACCGAAGCCTGATTCATGGATGTATGTTCACCACATCCGTCGTGGTGAACGGGAAACCTTGTGGGAGCGAGCAAGCTCGCTCCCACAGTGGTTTTCGGTGTGGCCTGGAATTCAGGCAATAAAAAGCCCCGCCTCTCGAAAGAGGGCGGGGCTTTTTAGTGGCTGGCTTTCGGGAAAGCTTACTCTTCACCCATCTGCGATTGCAGATAGTTCTCAAGACCGACTTTGTCGATCAGGCCCAATTGGGTTTCGAGCCAGTCGATGTGCTCTTCCTCGGATTCGAGAATGTCTTCCAGCAGTTCGCGGCTACCGAAGTCGCCAACGCTTTCGCAATGGGCGATAGCGGCTTTCAGGTCGGCGTGGCCGGTGCGCTCGATACGCAGGTCGCACTCGAGCATCTCGCGGGTATGTTCGCCGATGTGCAGCTTGCCCAGGTCCTGGACGTTCGGCAGGCCTTCAAGGAACAGGATGCGCTTGATCAGCTTGTCCGCGTGCTTCATCTCGTCGATGGATTCGTGGTACTCGTGCTTGCCCAGCTTGTTCAGGCCCCAATCCTCGTACATGCGCGCATGCAGGAAGTATTGGTTGATCGCGACCAGCTCATTGGCAAGGATCTTGTTGAGATGCTGGATGACTGTAATGTCGCCTTTCATGATGAGGCCTGCCCTGTAATAGCTGTGTATAAGGCAGAGTTTGAGCCGCGTATTTACGAGTGTCAAACCTAAGTTATTGAATAATAAATGAAAATTAATCGGAATAAGAATGTTTGTGTTCCGCGTCTGGAGGCTAAGCGCTTGATTTACAGGCATAAAAAAACCGGACATTGAGTCCGGTTCTTCAAAAAGCTGGTTTCAAGCGGCAGTAAATTCTACCGGATAGGGAATCGAGGCTTGAGCCGTTTGCACTTTGGCGAGGGTTTCACGAACCACTTCCTTGGCCAGGCAGGCACATTTGCCGCATTGGCTGGCTACGCCGGTGGCCTGGCGGACTTCGCGATAGCTGCAGCAACCTTCGTAGATCGCTTCGCGGATCTGCCCGTCGGTGACGCCAGTGCAGAGGCATACATACATAAGTGAGAACCGTCGCTGGTTGTGACTCAATTGGGACGGATCTTAATGTTAACGAGAATGATTGTCAAAGTGGTTTCTCAAGGTCTTGCGCCAGAGCGTTGCCAGGCTGACGAACGGTTTATCCAGGACGACTGGTGCGGCATGGAACCGGACGGCGATTTTTTCGATGTCGCCGAAAAACCGTTGAAGACAGTCCAAATGCGCGGTGTATGATGATCGGCCCTTGCAAGCGGGTTCGTGTCACAGGGTTGTCGCCTGAGGGTGGCAGGCTGGCCCGGACCTTGTTTTCACGCTATTACATCAGGAGATATCCAATGAGCGTACTCGTAGGCAAACAAGCCCCAGACTTCACCGTTCCAGCCGTCCTCGGCAACGGCGAAATCGTCGACAGCTTCACCCTGTCCTCGGCCATCAAAGGCAAATACGGCCTGGTGTTCTTCTATCCACTGGACTTCACCTTCGTCTGCCCGTCCGAGCTGATCGCACTGGATCACCGCATGGATGATTTCAAGGCGCGCAACGTCGAAGTGGTCGCTGTTTCGATCGACTCGCACTTCACCCACAACGCCTGGCGCAACACCCCGATCAACAATGGCGGTATCGGTCAGGTGAAATACACCATGGCTGCCGACATGAAGCACGAAATCGCCAAGGCCTATGACGTTGAGTCCGAAGGCGGCGTGGCCTTCCGTGGCGCGTTCCTGATCGACGACAAAGGTGTTGTCCGTTCGCAGATCATCAACGACCTGCCACTGGGTCGTAACATGGAAGAACTGATCCGTCTGGTCGACGCGCTGCAATTCCACGAAGAGCACGGCGAAGTCTGCCCGGCCAACTGGAAAAAAGGCGACAAGGGCATGGACGCATCGCCTGAAGGCGTGGCCGCTTACCTGACCGAGCACGGCGGCAAGCTGTAAGCGCGCAAGGCATAAAAAAACCGGCCCTCGACAGGCCGGTTTTTTTATGGGGTTGTAAAGCAGAACACAGACCCCGTGGCGAGGGAGCTTGCTCCCGCTGGGTGGCGCAGCCGCCCCAAGATCTTGTGAGCGCTGCGCACTCAAGCGGGAGCAAGCTCCCTCGCCACACAAAGAGCCAGGCCGATGTCAGTCGTCGAAATCCTGCCAGCCACCCATCTGCTTCCACCGATTGACGATGCCGCAGAACAGCTCGGCGGTCTTCTCGGTGTCGTAGCGGGCCGAGTGGGCTTCACGGCCATCGAAATCGATGTCGGCCGCCTGGCACGCCTTGGCCAGGACGGTCTGGCCGTACGCCAGGCCAGCCAGGGTCGCGGTGTCGAAGCTGGAGAACGGGTGGAACGGGTTGCGCTTCATGTCCAGGCGCGCGACGGCGGCGTTGAGGAAGCCCAGGTCGAAGCTGCTGTTGTGGCCGACCAGGATCGCTCGCTTGCAACCATTGGCCTTGAGCGCCTTGCGCACGCCACGGAAGATGTCGGTCAGGGCCGTTTCTTCGCTGACAGCCATGCGCAACGGGTGATCGAGCTTGATCCCGGTGAACTCCAGGGCCGCCGCTTCGACGTTGGCGCCTTCGAACGGTTCGACACGGAAGAAGTAGGTGTGGTCAGGGAACACGAAGCCTTTTTCGTCCATGCCAATGGTGGTCGCGGCGATTTCCAGCAAAGCGTCGGTGGCGGAGTTGAAACCGCCGGTTTCTACGTCGACGACGACCGGCAGGTAGCCACGGAACCGAGCTGCCATGGGGTGACGGGCGCCGCCCGAACCACCGTTGCCGTCCAGTTCGTCGTCGAAATGATCTTCACTCACGCGTTTTCCTCCAGCAGGCGCCAGCGCAGTTTTTCACCGGCGCGCAGCGGGATGACAGCCAGATCGCCGAAAGGCAGGCTGGCGGGGGCGGTCCACTCATCGCGAACCAGGGTAATACGATCGGTGTTCACCGGCAGGCCATAGAAACGTGGGCCATGCAGGCTGGCGAAGCCTTCGAGCTTGTCCAGCGCGTTGCGCTGTTCGAAGGCTTCGGCGTACATCTCGATGGCGGCATAGGCGGTGTAGCAACCGGCGCAACCGCAGGCCGCTTCCTTGGCATGCTGGGCGTGGGGTGCCGAGTCGGTGCCGAGGAAAAACTTGGCGCTGCCGCTGGTGGCGGCGTCCAGCAAGGCTTCCTGGTGGGTATTGCGCTTGAGGATCGGCAGGCAATAGAAGTGCGGCCGGATCCCGCCCACCAGCATGTGGTTGCGGTTGTACAGCAGGTGATGGGCGGTAATGGTCGCGCCGACGTTGGCCGGGGCCTCGTTGACGAACTGCACGGCATCGCCGGTGGTGATGTGTTCGAACACTACCTTGAGGGTCGGGAAGCGCTCCACGACGCGGCGCATGTGCTCGTCGATGAAGATTTTCTCGCGGTCGAACACGTCGACGTCGCCCCGGGTGACTTCACCATGGATCAACAATGGCATACCGACTTCGGCCATCGCCTCCAGCGCCGGGAAGATCTTGTCGATGCTGGTGACGCCGGAATCGGAGTTGGTGGTCGCGCCGGCCGGGTACAGCTTGGCGGCATGGACGAAGCCGCTGGCCTTGGCCTCGCGGATTTCTTCGGGCTGGGTGCGGTCGGTGAGATAAAGCACCATCAACGGTTCGAAGCGGCTGCCAGCCGGGCGTGCGGCGAGGATGCGCTGGCGATAGCCGTCGGCTTCGGCGGCATTGCGCACTGGCGGAACCAGGTTAGGCATGATGATTGCGCGCCCGAAGGTGCGCGCGACATCGGCGACGGTATGGGTCAACACAGCACCATCGCGAAGATGAATATGCCAGTCGTCGGGACGCAGCAGGGTCAGGCGGTCGGACATTGGGGGGCTTCCAGGCGGGTCAAACTGTGGGAATGCTACCGGAAAAGACCGATTCAGGCACCCGCTATCAAGTTCTGGCGCAACTTACCGATAGCTCCTACAGGTGTGCCACGAATCCGTTCAGTGCCCCGGACAGGCGTCATGCCCTCGGCATGCGTCGATCTTTGTATAAAAGTCAGTGGAGCCTCCCGTGCGCCAGCGTTATCTAGCCTTGCTCAGTGTGTTTGCCAGCCTTCCTGCCATGGCGCTCACTTTCCAGACCCGTCTGGAGAGCATTGAGTGGACGGTCGAAGGCGACAAGTTCGAGTGCCGGCTGAGCCAGCCGATCACTGATTTTGGCAGTGGCGAATTCGTGCGCCGGGCGGGTGAGCAGGCCACCTTCAGGCTCAAGGCCTATAATCCGATGCTCGGCGGCGGTTCCGCGACCTTGCTGGCGGCGGCCGCACCATGGCAACCGGGGCGAGGCGATATCAACCTGGGCTCGGTCAGCATTGGCAGTGGCGATGTGTTGTTCAACAGCTCGCAGGTCCAGGCCGGTCGCTTGATCAGCGGCCTGATGGACGGTCGCAGCCCTGTGGTACGGCGCAATACCGAGGACGGTCGAGTGTCGGAAGTCCGGTTGCTGCCGGTGCGTTTCAACAAAGCCTTCAGCGACTATCAGAGCTGCGTGGCCAAGTTGCTGCCGAAGAATTTCGAACAGGTGAAGCAGACCCAGATCGGCTTCCCTGGCGAGGAAGTCGAGCTCGATGCGCGGGCCAAGGCCCAGTTGCAGGTGATGCTCGACTTCATCAAGGCCGACCCGAGCGTCAATCATGTCGAACTCGATGGTCACTCCGACAACAGTGGCAATCGCCTGACCAACCGTGAACTGTCGCGCCGTCGGGCCCTGGCGGTCCAGGATTTCTTCAAGGCCAATGGCTTCCAGGAATCGCAGATCACCCTGCGTTTCCACGGCGAGCGTTATCCCCTGGTGCCCAATACCAACGCCGCCAACCGGGCCAAGAATCGTCGCGTGGTCGTGCGCCTGGAGCGTGTGGCGCCGACCGAAGCACCGGCCCCGCAGCCGACAACCCCGGCGCCAGCCCCAGCAGCAGCCCCCGCCAAGGTTCCGGCACCGGCTGCGGCACCGGCCAAGGTTCCCGCTGCCGCCACTGCACGCACGTCCTGATCAAGGGCGGCCGTCGCTCAATCGACATAATCTGTCGCTTCGTCGTCATAAGCTGTCGCGCCTCTGTAAATTATCCGCATTGGACGTTAGACTTCCCGGCTTTCCGTACAACCCGTGGAGTGATGGCATGGCGGACGTAAACAAGGTCGTTCTGGCGTATTCCGGCGGCCTGGACACTTCGGTGATCCTCAAGTGGCTGCAGGACACTTATAACTGCGAAGTGGTGACCTTCACCGCTGACCTGGGGCAGGGCGAAGAAGTCGAGCCTGCACGCGCCAAGGCCCAGGCCATGGGCGTCAAAGAGATCTACATCGATGACCTGCGCGAAGAATTCGTCCGCGACTTCGTGTTCCCGATGTTCCGCGCCAACACCGTTTACGAAGGCGAGTACCTGCTGGGCACCTCCATCGCCCGTCCGCTGATCGCCAAGCGCCTGATCGAAATCGCCAACGAAACGGGCGCCGATGCCATTTCCCATGGCGCCACCGGCAAAGGCAACGACCAGGTGCGTTTCGAGCTGGGTGCCTATGCCCTCAAGCCGGGCGTGAAAGTCATTGCCCCGTGGCGTGAATGGGACTTGCTGTCCCGTGAAAAACTGATGGACTACGCCGAGAAGCACGCGATTCCGATCGAGCGCCACGGCAAGAAGAAATCCCCGTACTCGATGGATGCCAACCTGCTGCACATCTCCTATGAAGGCGGCGTGCTGGAAGACACCTGGACCGAGCACGAAGAAGACATGTGGCGCTGGACCGTCTCCCCGGAGAAGGCTCCTGATACTCCGCAATACCTGGAACTGACCTATCGCAACGGCGATATCGTCGCGCTGGACGGCGTTGAGATGAGCCCGGCCACCGTGCTGGCAACCCTGAACCGCATCGGTGGCGAACACGGCATCGGTCGTCTGGACATCGTCGAAAACCGCTATGTGGGCATGAAGTCCCGCGGTTGCTACGAGACCCCGGGCGGCACCATCATGCTGCGCGCCCACCGGGCGATCGAGTCGATCACCCTGGACCGCGAAGTGGCTCACCTCAAGGACGAGTTGATGCCCAAGTACGCCAGCCTGATCTACACCGGCTACTGGTGGAGCCCAGAGCGCCTGATGCTGCAACAGATGATCGACGCCTCCCAGGCTCACGTGAATGGCGTGGTACGCCTGAAGCTGTACAAGGGCAACGTGATCGTCACCGGGCGCAAGTCCGACGAGTCGTTGTTCGATGCCAACATCGCGACTTTCGAAGAAGACGGCGGTGCCTACAACCAGGCTGACGCGGCCGGCTTCATCAAGCTCAACGCCCTGCGCATGCGCATCGCGGCGAACAAGGGTCGCAAGTTGTTCTGACCCTGGTGACCTGAAAACGGCCTGCCATGAGCAGGCCGTTTTTTTACCCTTTTTTTGTGTGGCTTTTGTTGCGGCGCTGCCCCGGCTCGCTTATTTATCCTGCCCGTGCGTTGCCAGGTCTGCGCTGCTGTAGATGACGTACACGACGATGCTGGTTTGCTTCAAATGTCTTGATCGACAAGTCTCGATCGGGCGTTTCGATTGGCTGCATACGATACAAAGGGTATCTGGTCCGCGCCTGCGTCGATGAAGACGTATCACCAGCAGTTCCTTGACGTCGTCGGCCCGACGTAGCTGTCGTTTGCGTCGACAGGGCGAATCATCCATGGTCTTTATGAAGTGTTTGCTCTTGCGAAAATCCGAAGGTGAATACAACGAACGATAATTGAAGTTGAGCGTTATGAAAAAAAGCAGCAATAGATAAAAAGGAAAACTGATCAGGAACCACAGGTAATACTCACGATCCTGGTCATCCAGAAAGGGCAGGGAAATCGCTGCGGAAGTTTCGGATAAAGTGGCGAATATGGCGATGAGGGTCATGGGGTTGGTTATGGTCTTCAAAGGTTTGTTCATGGTTAATGCTCATGGAGTACTTGTGCTCGGTGTGTGGGTTGGAAAGTGGTTGTCCATGCCGAATGAAATATAGGCATGGTCGCAATGGCTGCCGATGCTGGATGTCAGGCGCCTGAATATGTTTTATATAGGATTCCCCTTCCTTAAGTGAGTGGAAGGTAGTTTTAACAGTAAATAATTCAGTTACTTTCTATGAGTGAAGAACTTTCCAGTGGGCTGTCCATAGGTGGGTGGGCCGCTGAAAAAGCGCATTGTTCACAGGGTTACCGAATTGTTAAGAAAGGTCATTCCTTCTCTGTAAAAAAATCCATGACACATTTTTTCTGCGGCGATTTGTAGGACTTTTCTGTATAGCTTGTAGGTTCTGTCTCTCGGTGCGAGCGTTCAGGGGGGGGCGGCATGCCAAGGTAGAAATGACTAGGCTATTGTGCGTGCTCTAAAAATTCGAACAGCGAAGTTGGATTTGCCCATGAATAAAGTGCTGATCGTGGATGATCATCCCGTCATTCGTCTTGCTGTACGTTTGCTGATGGAGCGTCATGGTTATGAAGTCGTTGCCGAAACCGATAATGGCGTCGATGCGTTACAGTTTGCTCGCGAACTTATGCCCGATATCGTCATTCTCGATATTGGTATTCCGAAGCTGGACGGATTGGAAGTCATTGCTCGCCTGACGGCCATTCCTTCACCCATGAAGGTGTTGGTGCTGACTTCCCAGGCGCCGGGACATTTTTCAATGCGCTGCATGCAGACGGGGGCGGCCGGGTATGTATGCAAGCAACAGGATCTTACCGAGTTACTGAGTGCAATAAAGGCGGTACTGTCCGGTTACAGTTACTTTCCCAACCAGGCATTGCATACGGTGCGGTCGAGCCTGGGTAATGCCAGTGAGTCCGATATGGTCGATCGATTATCGGGGCGGGAAATGATGGTCTTGCAGCAACTGGCGCGCGGAAAGACCAACAAGGAGATCGCCGATGGAATGTTCTTGAGCAACAAGACCGTCAGTACTTACAAGACGCGCCTGTTATTGAAGCTCAATGCCCGTTCGCTGGTCGACCTGATCGAACTGGCGCAGCGCAATGGCTTGGTGTGAGTTTTCGGGTCACGCGTACTCAGTAAAAAGCCTCCATCAGGGAGGCTTTTACGTGTCAGAGGTCAAAATCATAATCGGCCAGTTGTTTCTGCAGGCGACGCTCTTCCAGCAGGTTATCGATGGTGCGGCGCTTGCTCAGGTTGGTTTTCGCCACTTCCACGACCACAGGTTCGACGTCGTCGCCCTCAGCGGCGATGAATTCGTCTTCTACATCCAGTTGTTCTTTGCCAGCACTCATGGGTTCGACTCCAGGCTAAGACTGCCATTGGCGCTCCTTATATCGATAAACCGCGGGCGGGTAAAAAAGATTTTTTCAATCGATGGATCGATAAAAGCAATAGCACCTCAATCGTCGGAGGTCTTGTGCTTGTATTCGCATAAATCTTCGATTCGGCAGCTGCCGCAGCGAGGCTTGCGCGCCAGGCAAACGTAACGGCCGTGAAGGATGAGCCAGTGATGGGAGTCCAGCAGGAATTCCTTGGGAACAAATTTCATCAATTTCTTCTCGACCTCCACCACGTTTTTGCCGGGGGCCAGCCCGGTGCGGTTGCTGACGCGGAAAATGTGGGTGTCGACCGCCATGGTCAACTGCCGAAACGCGGTATTGAGCACGACGTTGGCGGTTTTGCGGCCGACCCCCGGGAGGGCTTCCAGCGCTTCGCGAGTTTGCGGGACTTCACTGCCGTGGCGCTCGATCAGCAGGCGGCAGGTCTCGATCACGTTTTTGGCCTTGCTGTTGAACAGCCCGATGGTCTTGATGTATTCGGACAGTCCTTCGACGCCCAGGGCATAGATCGCCTCTGGCGTATTGGCCACCGGGAACAGTTTGGCCGTGGCTTTGTTGACGCCGACATCGGTGGACTGGGCTGACAGGATGACCGCGATCAGCAACTCGAACGGTGAGGAATAGGCCAGTTCGGTTTTCGGTTCCGGGTTGTCCTCGTGAAGGCGACGAAATATTTCCAGGCGTTTTGCGGCGTTCATGGGCGCGGCGTTTCCTCAACGGATGAATGGGGTCTGGCGGCCGTCCAGGCCTGTCGGGCCGCCAACAGCAGCCCGAGCAGAATGAACCCGCCAGGGGCGAGCAGGGCCAGGGGCAGGCCGTTGCCGATCAACTCACGCACGGCGCCCAGGCTGATCATCAAAAGGCCAAACAGCCCGGCCAGCCTGAGGCGTCCGGGCCAGCGAGAATCAACGAAGAAGCCCTCATGCTCCAGCGCTACGCAGCTCAGGGCGATCCAGCCAACGTAAAGGCTCAACGGTCGATACAATTCCAGTGCCCAGGCCTGGAGGACAAGGCCAATGCAGGTGCTCAGGGTAGCGGCCAACACGATAGAGGCGAGCAGCCGTTGACAGGCTGCCAGGTGTTGCCGCACAAGCCCCATTGCCAAGCCATGGCTGAAAAGAACCAGGGCCCAGGCCAGCCATAACCCCAGCGCGCCAACCAGCGAATCGCTCGCGCCGACCAATGGGACGAGCAGCAGGCCGTGTGTCAGTCCCCATGGCTTATTCATTGGCCGCCACCCCCGTCAACTGAGCCTTGTGCTCGTCGAAGTAACGCAGCGCATCGTGAACAGCCTGGAGGACCGCCCGGGACGTCACTGTCGCGCCAGCCAGTTGATCGAACTGGCCCTGGTCCTTTTTCAAGGCCCAGCCGCTGTCATCAGGCGCCTGGCGTGATTTACCCGTGAAGGTCTGCAACCAGGCGTTCGGCCAGCCGGCAATTGCTGCGCCCAATCCGGGTGTCTCGGATTGGCGCAGGGTCTTGACACCCAGCAACCGGCCCTGTGGATCGATGGCGACCAGCAATTCGATGCTGCCTTCATAGCCCAGCGCCTGGCTACGCAGCAGCACGGCGCTGGGTTGGCCGCTGCGAGTCGCCAGGTAGCCGCCCAGCAGCGTGCTATGGGCCAGGGGCTCTGAGGCTGTGACAACGGGGTGCGCCAACGGCTGGTTATCATAGTGGTCGGTGGGCAGCACCTCGAGCAAGGCCCTGTTCGCCAGCGCTTGCTGCTGGGCCTCGATGCGCCCGGCCGTGCCGAGGTGCGTGAGGTAAGTGGCACCGAGCCCCAGGCCGATCAACAGGGTCAGGATTGCCACGCCGACGGGGTTGTTCATGTCAGTGGCCGCCGTTGTCGCGCCTCGGCAAACCGGTCCAGTGCCGGCACGCCGAGGTTCATCAGCAACACTGCGAACGCCACGCCGTCGGGATAGCCACCCCAGGTGCGTATCAGATAGACCAGCAATCCCATGCCCGCGCCAAACAGCAGGCGGGCGAGAGGAGCCTTGGCACCGGAGACCGGTTCGGTCGCGATAAAAAACGCGCCGAGCATGGTTGCGCCGCTGAACAGATGAAACAGCGGCGAGCCATGGGAGTCGGAGCCCGAACCGTTCCAGCACAGCAGGCTGACGACGGACAGGCTCAGCAGCATGCCCACGGGTGCATGCCAACTGAACACCCGTTGCTGCAGCAGAAACAGACCGCCCGCCAGGAAGGCCAGGTTGACCCATTCGCCACCCCGGCCACCGAAACGCCCGAACGCCGGATCGTTGGCGAACAGTTCATCGACGGTCAGGCTCGCGTTGATTCGCAGGCTGTCCAGTGCGGTCGCCCCGGCCCAGGCATCGGGCGCCGGATGAGCGCCGAATACCTGCTGCAAGCCTTCAGACAGGCCCATGCCGTGGAGCGCCGGCCAGTGACTCATCTGGGAAGGAAAGGCCACCAGTACCAGGGCGTACCCGAGCATTGCCGGGTTGAACGGGTTGCTGCCGACGCCGCCCCACAGGTGCTTGCCGAACAGCAAGGCGCAGGCGGCCGCCGTGACGGTCAGCCACCAGGGGCAATAGGCCGGCAAGGCCAGGGCCAGCAGCGTGGCGCTGACCAGCGCGCTGCCATCGTTCAGGTCGGGCCTGAGTGGCTGGCGTCGCAAGCGCAGCACCAACGCCTCGACTGCCAGCGCAGTGGCGCCGGACAACAGCAGGTTGAGCGCCACGCCCCAGCCATGGAACCACAGCAACGCCAGCACGCCGGGCAGCGTCGCCAGCAACACTCGCGTCATTGCTGGGCGCAGCCGTTCGTCCACTGGCTCAAGAGGCGGCATGGGCGTCCACCTGGCGTTCGGCATCCTTCACCGCTTGTTCCAATGCCTGCAGTTGTTCATCCGATGCCGTAGCTGCCCGGGCTTTGCTGAGTTCGGCGCGGCGCATCGCCAGTTGGATCTTGGCCCGCTTCAGCTCGGCGTTTTGCGTCGGTGCTGGGGCTGGCGCGGCTGCGGGCGCGGCGCTTTCCAGTTGGTTCAGCGCCTGTTCGGCCGCTTCGAACTGGCGTTGCAGCACGATCAGTTGCGACTGCTGCTCGAAGGTTGGCGGGTGGCCGAACGCTTTCAAGGATTTGTTCAGCTGTGCCCGGCTCATGGCCAGGTCGATCTTGGCTTTTTTCAAGGCGGCATCGGCGGTAGCGGCTTTTTGAGCGCGCACGCGCTCCAGCGCGGCTTGTACGGGGTCGAGTGCCGGGTCCTGGGTTTGAGCCTGGGCCTGCGCCGCCCGTTTGGTCCGAGCCAGGCGCTCGGCCTGGCGCTGTTCCTCTTCGCGGCGCAGGCGCGCATTGCGTTGTTCGAAGCGGCGCCGGGCATGATTGCGCTTGGCGGTTCGCGCCTGTTGTTCTTCGGTGCTGAAGGCCAGGCCGCCGACGATCGGCAGCACGTTTGCCGTCGGCAGGGGACGCATTTCGATGCAATCGACCGGGCAGGGCGCCACGCACAGATCGCAGCCTGTGCATTCGTCGATGAGGACGGTGTGCATCAGCTTGGCGGCGCCGACAATCGCGTCCACCGGACAGGCCTGGATGCACTTGGTGCAACCGATGCATTCGGCTTCCCGGATAAAGGCGATTTGCGCCGGGGCCACGCCGCGGCTGGTGTCCAGCTCCAACACCGGTATTTTCATCAGTTCGGCCAGGGCCGCGATGGTTTCGCGCCCCCCGGGCGGACATTTGTTGATCGGCTCGCCCTGGGCAATGCCTTCGGCGTAGGGTTTGCACCCGGGATGGCCGCACTTGCCGCATTGGGTCTGCGGCAGCAGGGCGTCGATACGTTGAATCAGGCTCATGTTTTGACCAGCCCGCGTAATCCGAGAAAGGCCACCGCCATCAGTCCGGCGCTGATCAACTGAATCGGCAGGCCCCGAAAGGGCAGGGGAATATCGTTATTGAAAGTGCGCTGGCGCAAATCGTCGAACAGGCCCAGCACCAGCCAGAACCCCAGCCCGGCACCCAGGCTCAGGGCGATGGCGTGGCCCAGGCCCCGGTCATCCTGGCCGTTGAGCAGTGTGACGCCCAGTATGCCGGCATTGCCGAGCAACAGCGGCCACAACCCCTCGAACGACATTGCCGGCCGCCAGCGTGCCAGCAGGCGCAGCAAGGGGTCGATCAGCAACACGCTCAAGGACAGCCAGGCCAACAAGCGCAGCGAGACCAGGTTGCTTGGTGCCAGTAGGTAATGGTCGATCAGGTAGCCCAGGGTGCCGACGATCAGCATCAGGCACGCCGTCGCCAGGCCCAAGGCGTGCACCTGCTTTCGACCATTGGCCGCCAGCAGCGGATCGACGCCCAGCGGCCAGTGCAACACCAGGTTGTTGATCAGGGCAGCGCTGAACAGCGTGAGGACGATTTCGGTCATGGGTGCGTTGGCGACAAAGGGCCTGTTACAAGATTAGGCATTATCCGGCACGCCGGGAGCATGGGCCAGATATGAAAATCCCACAGCCACCTGCAAGGCGACTGTGGGATCGGTGCAGCAAGCGGTCGCGTTACTTGATCCGCTGGCCCGGCTTGGCGCCGCTGTCAGGGCTCAACAGGTAGATTTCCTCGCCGCCGGGGCCCGCCGCCATCACCATGCCTTCGGAGATGCCAAAGCGCATTTTGCGCGGCTTGAGGTTGGCGATCATCATCGTCAACCGACCTTCGAGCTTGGCCGGGTCCGGGTAGGCACTCTTGATCCCGGAGAATACGTTGCGTTGCTCGTCGCCGATGTCCAGGGTCAGGCGCAGCAGCTTGTCGGCGCCTTCGACGGCCTCGGCCTTGACGATCAGCGCCACGCGCAGGTCAACGGCGGCGAAAGTGTCGAAGTCGATTTCCGGCGACAGCGGGTCCTTGGCCAGTTCGCCGTTCCCGGCAGGTACACCGGTGTCGGTCTGGCTGGCGGCCAGGTCTTCCTTGGAGGCGTCGGTCATGGCTTGCACCTTGGTCGCGTCGATACGGGTCATCAACGGTTTGAACGCGTTCAACTGATGGTTGCTCAGCAGGGTCTGGTGATCGTTCCAGGTCAGCGGTGCGACGTTGAGGAACGCCTCGGCATCGGCGGCCAGCAGCGGCAGCACTGGCTTGAGGAAAATCACCAGTTGGCGGAACAGGTTGATGCCCAGGGCGCAGATCGCCTGGACTTCGTCCTGCTTGCCTTCCTGCTTGGCCAGGGACCAGGGCGCCTTGTCGGCGATCCAGGCATTGGCGCGGTCGGCCAAGGCCATGATCTCGCGCATGGCCCGGGCAAAGTCGCGGCTCTCATAGGCATCGGCGATGCTTGGCGCCGCGGCCAGGAAAGCGTCGGTCAGCTCCGGCGCGGCGTTGCCGGCTACCAGAACACCGGCGTTGCCTTTGTGGATAAAACCGGCGCAGCGGCTGGCAATGTTGACCACCTTGCCCACCAGGTCGGAGTTGACCTTCTGCACGAAGTCTTCGAGATTCAGGTCCAGGTCGTCGACGCCACGGCCGAGCTTGGCCGCGTAGTAGTAGCGCAGGTATTCCGGCGACAGGTGGTCCAGGTAGGTCCGGGCCTTGATGAAGGTGCCGCGGGACTTGGACATTTTCTGGCCGTTGACGGTCAGGTAGCCGTGGACATTGATACCGGTCGGCTTGCGGAAGCCGGCGCCTTCGAGCATGGCCGGCCAGAACAAGGCGTGGAAGTTGACGATGTCCTTGCCGATGAAGTGATACAGCTCGGCAGTGGAGTCCTTGCCCCAGAACGCGTCGAAGTCCAGCTCCGGTGTGCGGTTGCACAGGTTCTTGAAACTCGCCATGTAGCCGATCGGTGCATCCAGCCACACGTAGAAATACTTGCCGGGCTCGTCGGGGATCTCGAAGCCGAAGTACGGCGCATCGCGGGAAATGTCCCACTGCTGCAGGCCTGCATCGAGCCATTCGGCGATCTTGTTGGCGACGGCGTCCTGCAGGGTGCCGCTGCGGGTCCAGGCTTGCAGCATCTGCTGGAAGTCCGGCAGCTTGAAGAAGAAATGCTGGGAGTCCTTGAGCACCGGCGTCGCCCCGGAAATCGCCGATTTCGGGTCCTTCAGGTCGGTCGGTGCGTAGGTGGCGCCGCATTTTTCGCAGTTATCGCCGTACTGGTCTTCAGTGCCGCATTTCGGGCAGGTGCCCTTGATGAAGCGGTCGGCCAGGAACATTTTCTTTTCCGGGTCGAAATACTGGGTGATCGAACGGGTAGCGATGTGCCCGGCGTCACGCAGCTTCAGGTAGATCTGGCTCGACAGCTCACGGTTTTCTTCGGCGTGGGTGGAGTGGAAGTTGTCGAAATCCACCAGGAACTCGGCAAAGTCGGCGCTGTGTTCAGCCTGGACGTTGGCGATCAGTTGTTCCGGGGTGATGCCTTCTTTTTCCGCACGCAGCATGATGGCCGAGCCGTGGGCGTCGTCGGCGCAGACATAAATACATTGGTTGCCGCGATGCTTCTGGAAGCGCACCCACATATCGGTCTGGATGTATTCCAGCATATGGCCGAGGTGAATCGAACCATTGGCATAGGGCAGGGCGCTGGTGACGAGGATCTTGCGTGGCTCGGACATGGGGCTCGGCTACTTGATGAAACGGAGGTCGGCCACTATAAAGCGCTGGCGGCTTTTTTTCACCCTGTGAGCCTGTTTCCAGATGCTGGCAGGGCCTCTGTGGCGAGGGAGCTTGCTCCCGCTGGGTGGCGCAGCCGCCCCAATCAGTCAATCCTCAATCTCCTTTACTGCCTGATGGCGACTGCTGCGCAGTCGAGCGGGAGCAAGCTCCCTCGCCACACAAGCAGGTGGGGCGTAGGATAGCGGCCTGTTTTCAAGTCTTGCTATCGGAGTTGCCCATGAGCGCCGTCAATCGCGCAGCGGTGGAAGCCGTCCTTCGCCAGTACACCGACCCCTACCTGAACCAGGATCCGGTCAGCGCCGGATGTGTGCGCACCATCGACATCCAGGGCGATCGCGTCAGCGTCCAGCTGGAAATCGGCTACGCCGCCGACCTGTTCAAGGGTGGTTGGGCGCAGATGCTGCAAATGGCGATCGAGGCCCTGGACGGGGTGAGCGCCGCCAAAGTCGACGTCACCAGTGTGATCGCCGCCCACAAGGCCCAGGCGCAGGTGCCGGGGCTGGCGAACGTCAAGAACGTGATCGCCGTGGCCTCGGGCAAGGGCGGCGTGGGCAAGTCCACCACCGCCGCCAACCTGGCCCTGGCCCTGGCCCGTGAAGGGGCGAAGGTCGGGATTCTCGATGCAGACATCTACGGCCCGAGCCAGGGCATCATGTTCGGTGTTGCCGAGGGCACCCGACCGCAGGTCAAGGACCAGAAGTGGTTTGTGCCGATCCAGTCCCATGGCGTGGAAGTCATGTCCATGGCCTTCCTCACCGACGACAACACGCCGATGGTCTGGCGCGGGCCGATGGTTTCCGGTGCCTTGTTGCAACTGGTCACGCAAACCGCCTGGGGCGACCTGGATTACCTGGTGATCGACATGCCGCCCGGCACCGGCGATATCCAACTGACCCTGGCGCAGAAAGTCCCGGTGGCCGGTGCGGTGATCGTCACCACGCCTCAAGACCTGGCCTTGCTGGACGCGCGCAAGGGTGTGGAGATGTTCCGCAAGGTCAACATCCCGGTGCTGGGCGTGGTGGAGAACATGGCCGTGCACATCTGTTCGAACTGCGGGCATGCCGAGCACCTGTTCGGCGAAGGTGGCGGGGAAAAACTGGCGAGCCAGTACGGCGTCGAATTGCTGGCTTCGCTGCCGCTGTCGATGCTGATCCGCGAACAGGCCGACGGCGGCAAGCCGACGGTCATCGCCGAACCGGACAGCCAGATCGCCATGGTCTATCAGGAACTGGCCCGCCACGTGGGCGCGCGGATCGTGTTGCAAGAGGCCGCTTCACCGATGATGCCGAACATCACGGTCAGCGACGATTGACAGGCTGGGCCATCCACTGTGGGAGCGAGCTGGCTCCCACAGTGGATGTGTACGGGCGCTTAGATCCGCAACCCGCCATCCATCTCCAGGATCCGACCGGTGTAGTAGTCGTTCTCGAAGATATACGCCGCCGAATGAGCAATCTCCTCGGGCTTGCCCATGCGCTTGAGCGGAATCCCCGAGGTCATTTTTTCCAGGGCCTCGGGCTTCATGCCCAGGGTCATTTCGGTTTCGATGAAACCCGGGGCAATGCCGGCGACACGGATGCCGTAGCGTGCCAGCTCCTTGGCCCAGGTCACAGTGGCGGCGGCCACACCGGCCTTGGCGGCCGAGTAATTGGTCTGGCCGACGTTGCCGGCGCGCGAGATCGACGAAATGTTGATGATGGCGCCGCTGTTCTTCAGCTCGACCATTTTCGCCGCCACCTCACGGGTGCACAGGAATACACCGGTGAGGTTGACGTCGATCACGGCCTGCCACTGGGCCAGGCTCATCTTGGTCATGTCGCCGTCCTTGACCTTGAGCAGCAGGCCGTCACGCAGGATCCCGGCGTTGTTGATCAGGCCGTGGATCGCGCCGAAGTCCTCGGCGACCCGGGCGACCATGTCGCTGACCTGCTCCTCATTGGCAACGTTGCACAGGTACGCCCGGGCTTCGACGCCCTTGGCTGCACACGCGGCAACCGCCTGGTCGAGTTTTTCCTGGTTGAGGTCCACCAGGGCGAGCTTCGCGCCTTTGCCCGCGAGATACTCGGCCATGGAGCGGCCCAGGCCCTGGCAACCGCCGGTGATAATGATTACTTTGTCAGTGAGTTGCATGCTCATGTCCAGGTGGCGCAGCGATGGAGGGGACCTTTTGGGATGTCTTTCGATTGGCGACCGTGTAGCCCGGTTGCACACGAGAACTGTCCTATCGGTGTATCGGAACATTACTCCAGTCGCCTGACCGTTTTCTAGACGGATTTCATTAAAGGAGTCATAAGTTGAGCGTTGAAGCTGCCAAGCATGCCCGGGAACTGCTGCTCAAGGAATACCGTGGAGTGCTCTCCACTCATTCCAAATCCATGCCCGGCTTTCCGTTCGGTTCCGTGGTGCCCTATTGCCTGGACGAACAAGGCCGGCCACTGATCCTGATCAGCCGTATCGCCCAGCACACTCACAATCTGCAGAAAGACCCCAAGTGTTCGATGCTGGTGGGCGAGCGGGGAGCCGAGGATGTGCAGGCCGTGGGGCGCCTGACCTACCTGGCCGAGGCCCGCAAACTCGAAGACAGCGCCGTCATCGAGGCTGCCGCCGAGCGTTACTACCGCTATTTCCCTGACTCGCAGAACTACCACAAGGCCCATGATTTCGATTTCTGGGTGCTCGAGCCGGTGCGCCATCGCTACATTGGCGGCTTTGGCGCCATCCACTGGCTAGACCAGCTCACCCTGGCCAACCCCTTCGCCGGCAAAGCCGAAGCCAGCATGGTCGAGCACATGAATGCCGATCACGCCAAGGCCATTGCCCATTACGTGGAACTGACCGGCCTGCCGAAAAGCGAACCGGCACAACTGGCGGGCATCGACAGCGAGGGCATGCACTTGCGCATTGGCCAGGGCCTGCACTGGCTGGCGTTTCCGACGCCTTGCAACACCCCGACACAAGTGCGCGAAGCCTTGGTTTATCTGGCTCACGCCGAGCAATGGCCGAAAAATGCCGAGGTCGACGCTTGAATTCACGAAAGGGCGACGTCATTTAGGGTTTCATAGCAAGGCATTCTTGCGTTGAGGAACCATTTGATGCGCCCTTTTTTGTTGCTCTTTCTGCTGTTCCCGGTGTTGGAGCTGTTCGTATTCGTCAAGGTCAGCGGTGCGATCGGGTTTTTCCCGGCCCTGCTGCTGGTCATTCTCGGCTCGATGCTCGGCGTGTTCGTGCTGCGTATCGCCGGCCTCGCCACGGCATTGCGTGCCCGTGAAAGCCTGAACCGCGGCGAGCTGCCCGCCCAGACCATGCTCGAAGGCCTGATGCTGGCCCTGGGTGGCGGTCTGTTGATCCTGCCAGGCTTTATCAGCGACGTGTTGGGCCTGGTCATGCTGTTGCCGTTCACCCGTAGGCTGCTGGCCAATAAAATGCGCCAGCGTGCCGAAGAGCAGGCGATGCGTCAGCGTGCCTTCGCCGATGACCTCCAACCCCGTGGCGGCCCGGCTCCGCGAGAGCCTATGGGCCGCGAGCCCAATGTGATCGAAGGCGAATTCGAACACCGGGATTCCAAGTAAAACCTTCAGCACGGCGCCTTCGGGCGCCGTGCTCGTTTTGGTGGCGCGGAGCAAAAAAATTTCTGTCCCCGCCCTTGTAATCCACTTGTGCGCCCTTATGTAACGGTCACCGCAAGGTTTCCGGTGGTGACACCGGGCAGACTTCCGCGGTTCGACTGACGAACCGCACCCGGCTCCGCCGGCTTTGTTAAACCCGCCGGGACTACACCGGCCGATGAAAACCAAAAATTAGGAGAGATCGACAATGAAGCTTCGTCCTCTGCATGACCGCGTCGTCATCCGTCGCAGCGAAGAAGAGAAGAAAACCGCTGGCGGTATCGTCCTGCCAGGTTCGGCTGCTGAAAAAGCCAACCACGGTGAAGTTCTCGCTGTAGGCCCAGGCAAGGCACTGGAAAACGGTGAAGTACGTGCGCTGGCCGTGAAAGTGGGTGACAAGGTTGTGTTCGGCCCTTACTCCGGCAGCAACACAGTGAAAGTCGACGGCGAAGACCTGCTGGTAATGAGCGAGAACGAAATCCTCGCTGTTCTCGAAGGCTGATTCCCCCGCCCATTTTCCCGTTACTACAAAGTATTTAAGGAATATCGATCATGGCTGCTAAAGAAGTTAAATTCGGCGATTCCGCCCGCAAGAAAATGCTCGCCGGTGTCAACGTCCTGGCTGACGCAGTAAAAGCGACCCTGGGCCCGAAAGGCCGTAACGTGATCATCGAGAAGAGCTTCGGCGCTCCGACCATCACCAAGGACGGCGTTTCCGTAGCCAAGGAAATCGAGCTCAAAGATCGCTTCGAAAACATGGGCGCGCAGCTGGTCAAAGACGTTGCCTCCCGTGCCAACGATGACGCCGGTGACGGCACCACCACCGCCACCGTACTGGCTCAGTCGATCGTCAACGAAGGCCTGAAAGCCGTCGCTGCCGGCATGAACCCGATGGACCTCAAGCGTGGTATCGACAAGGCGACCATCGCCATCGTCAAGGAACTGAAGGGTCTGGCCAAGCCTTGCGCTGACTCCAAGGCGATCGCTCAGGTCGGCACCATCTCGGCCAACTCCGACAACTCCATCGGCGACATCATTGCCGAAGCCATGGAAAAAGTCGGTAAAGAAGGCGTGATCACCGTTGAAGAAGGCTCGGGCCTGGAAAACGAACTGTCGGTTGTAGAAGGCATGCAGTTCGACCGTGGCTACCTGTCCCCGTACTTCGTCAACAAGCCGGACACCATGACCGCCGAGCTGGACAGCCCGCTGATCCTGCTGGTGGACAAGAAGATCTCGAACATCCGCGAAATGCTGCCAGTGCTGGAAGCCGTTGCCAAAGCTGGCCGCCCACTGCTGATCGTGGCTGAAGACGTTGAAGGCGAAGCCCTGGCGACCCTGGTTGTGAACAACATGCGCGGTATCGTCAAAGTGGCTGCCGTCAAGGCACCAGGCTTCGGCGATCGTCGCAAGGCCATGCTGCAGGACATCGCTGTACTGACCGGCGGTACCGTTATCTCCGAAGAGATCGGCCTGAGCCTGGAAAGCACCACCCTGGAGCACCTGGGTAACGCCAAGCGCGTGATCCTGTCCAAGGAAAACACCACCGTGATCGACGGTGCCGGCGTTGAGGCTGACATCCAGGCTCGCGTTACCCAGATCCGCGCACAAGTGGCCGAGACCTCGTCCGACTACGACCGTGAAAAACTGCAAGAGCGTCTGGCCAAGTTGTCCGGCGGCGTCGCAGTGATCAAGGTTGGCGCGGGTTCCGAAGTTGAAATGAAAGAGAAGAAAGCCCGCGTTGAAGACGCCCTGCACGCTACCCGCGCAGCCGTCGAAGAAGGCGTGGTACCTGGCGGTGGCGTGGCTCTGGTTCGTGCCCTGCAAGCCATCAGCGAACTCAAAGGCGACAACGATGACCAGAACGTCGGCATCCAGTTGCTGCGTCGCGCTGTAGAAGCTCCGCTGCGCCAGATCGTTGCCAACTCCGGCGACGAGCCAAGCGTTGTGGTCGACAAGGTCAAGCAGGGTTCGGGTAACTACGGTTACAACGCTGCCACCGGCGAATACGGCGACATGATCGAAATGGGTATCCTGGACCCGGCCAAAGTGACTCGTTCGGCTCTGCAAGCGGCTTCGTCGATTGCCAGCCTGATGATCACCACCGAGGCGATGATCGCTGAAATCAAGGAAGACGCTCCAGCTGGCGGCGGTATGCCAGACATGGGCGGCATGGGTGGCATGGGCGGCATGATGTAAGCCAGCCTTACCCCTGTAGCGAAAAACCCCGCCTGCGAAAGCAAGCGGGGTTTTTTATTGCCTTGGATTCATGACGCGGTGCCAATCCCCTGTGGGAGCGAGCTTGCTCGCGATTACGGTGTGTCAGCTCATATATCCGGCACTGACCCACCGCTATCGCGAGCAAGCTCGCTCCCACATTGGGATGTGGTTCAGTTCAGGCATTGGCGGGACTGGTTACAGCTACGTGATCAGCCGTGGCGGCCGGTCGGTACAGGATGTAGTAGTAACACCCCAGGCAGATCAGCCAACAGAACACCGCCGTCCACACGTTATGGGAAAAGAAATGCGCCCCTTGCATCATCCGCCCCAGGGAGAACACCGTTCCCAACGTGAAGGCGAATATCAGAGCCTGGCGGGCCAGGCGTGGACGGCGGTCGCGTAGCACAAAAAACAGCGCAAACAACGTGAACCCAGTGGCGGCGTGACCGCCGGGCCAGCATCGACCGGGTTTGTCCGTGGCCGGCCGTGGGCTGAGCAGTTCGCTATAGGTTTCCTTGCCACCGAATTCCTTCAGGCTCCAGGGGCATTGCACTGCTGTCACCGCTTTCATCGGCGTGACGAAGGACGTCGCCAGTGCCAGGGACAGCACCAGGCAACCGAGCTCGCGCTTGAGCGGTTTGAGCCGGGCGATGAAGAACGAGCTGATGAATCCCAGGACCGCCAGCATGGAAAATACGATCACCACCTCTTTGGCCCGGTCGTGCAGGATGTCCTCCAGGAAAAAGCTGTGTCGACCGATAAATCCACCCGCCATCGGGTCGTAAAACAGCTTCGCCAGGTCTATGTCCAACGTGGTCAGTTCCAGTAACACCAGAATCGCTGCGACAACGGCAGGCAGGCCGAGGGCAATCCAGAAATTCAGGGGCCTGGAAGCGGGGCGGATGGCGGTGGAAACCATGGCAGTACCTTTGGTGGTGGGGGCGTAAGCAGCGCGATGCGCAGTCTGGTCTGCGTTGCGTCGGGACGGTGTGAATGTTGGGTGAAAAACTCGTCAATGCCTTGCAGTCTGGCTGTGGGTCCAGGCTGCCACAGCCGATACAATCCTAGCCGTCAGCCAAACTTGGCCGTAAGCTGCGCGGGCCAAGATGGCCGTTAACTGTGTACGCAGAGGTGCCCATGCGAATTCTATTGGTCGAAGACAACCGCGATATCCTGGCCAATCTGGCCGATTACCTGGGGCTCAAGGGCTACACCGTCGATTGTGCCCAGGACGGTTTGTCGGGGTTGCACCTGGCCGCGACCGAACACTACGACCTGATCGTGCTCGACATCATGCTGCCGGGCATCGACGGCTACACCTTGTGCAAGCGCCTGCGCGAAGACGCCCGACGCGATACACCGGTGATCATGCTCACCGCCCGGGATCAGTTGGACGATCGTTTGCAGGGCTTCAAGTCCGGGGCCGATGACTACCTGATCAAACCGTTTGCCCTGTCGGAACTGGCCGCACGGATCGAAGCTGTCATGCGTCGGGCCCAGGGCGGTGGCCGCCGTGCCTTGCAGGTTGGCGACCTGAGCTACGACCTCGACACCCTGGAAGTGACCCGTGAAGGCAAGCTGCTCAAGCTCAACCCTGTAGGCCTCAAGCTGCTGGCGGTACTGATGCAGAAAAGCCCCCACGTGCTGCGCCGCGAAATCCTCGAAGAAGCCTTGTGGGGCGATGACTGCCCGGACAGCGACAGCCTGCGCAGCCACGTCCATCAACTGCGCCAGGTGATCGACAAACCGTTCGACAAACCGTTGTTGCACACCGTACATGGCGTCGGCTATCGCTTGGCCGAGGGCCGCGATGGAGTTTAAGCAGAGCCTCGCCCAACGGATCATCATCGCCTTTGCGCTGATGAGCGCACTGGTGGCAGGCGCTTTCGCCATGGGCATCGTGGCGACGGTCCACCTGGTGGAAGAGAAGCTGATTTCCGCCGGGCTTGGCGGTGATTTGCAACGCCTGCTGTTGATGGACAGTGTCTCGGACTGGAACCATCGGCCGGAACCCGACCAGTTGTTTTATTTCAGCGGCGGCCCGGGGGACTTCGAGTTGCCCAAGGATCTGCGCCATCTGGAGCGCGGTTTCCACGAGGTGTTTCGCGAGCAGTTGTCCTATCACGCCATGGTAGAGATCGTTGATGGGCGGCACTACGTGTTGCTGCAGGACCAGAGCGATTTCGAAGAGCGCGAACGGGTGCTGTTCGCCGTGGTGCTGGTGGGTTTCGTGCTCAGCCTGGCACTGGCGGTATTTTTGGGCTGGGTCTTGGCACGCCGGGTAATGGCGCCCGTGGTTCGCCTGGCCCGGCAAGTGCGTCATCGCGACCAACTGCTGGGACTCGCGCCGCCGCTGGCCCCGGATTATGCCGCCGATGAGGTGGGTGAACTGGCGGTGGCGTTCGATGCCACATTGGGGCGTTTACGCCAGGCCTTGACCCGCGAGCGGTTGTTCACCAGCGACGTGAGCCACGAGTTGCGCACACCGTTGATGGTCCTGGCGACCTCTTGTGAGTTGCTGTTGGAAAACCCGGCGCTGGACCCGCGCGGTCGTACCCAGGTCGAGCGCATCAATCGGGCCAGTGAAGAGATGCGCGAGCTGGTGCAGACCTTCCTGATGCTCGCCAGGGCCGAGCGTGAAGACAACGGCATGTCGCCTCGACTGACCTTGGGGCAGGTGGCCGAGAACCTCCTTGGCGTGTGGCGTGCCCCCATCGAATCCAAAGGTCTGACGCTGATCTTCGAACCTGGGCAACCCGTCGACACCCTGTATAACGCCACGTTCCTGACGGCCGTGATGGGCAATCTATTGCGTAACGCCCTGCACTACACTGACCAGGGTTTTATCCGCCTGTCGCTGACCACCACCGGATTCGTGGTCGAGGACAGCGGCGTGGGGATTCCAGAGGAGAAGCGCGAGGCGATGTTCGAGCCGTTCGTGCGCGGAAACGAAAAACGCGGTGAGGGATTGGGATTGGGCTTGTCTCTGGTGCAGCGCATCTGCGAGAACCAGGCTTGGACAGTCAGCCTCAGTACGATGGAGCCCAATGGTTGCCACTTCGAGGTGGAATTGAATCCAGAGGGCTAAACCTCCATGCCGAAAAGTCTTGTAAACATTGGAGCGTTTACCTGACTTTATTTTCACAAAGGCATGACATTCCGATCCATAAGGTGGGGCCGATCAGTCATTGAGGCCCGCCTAATGTCCAAGCCCATCAAGCTGGAATTTTCTGAAAAATACGACGAGCAGCACGCCAGGGAATATTTTCATAAGCACCGCCGTGGCTTGAGTCGCCGTCTTTCCAATCAGCGAGATCAACAACTGGCCCGGCGTGCATTGGCCCTCGTCGCAGACCCCGGCCTGGTCCTGGACCTGCCCTGCGGTGCCGGGCGCTTCTGGTCTTTGTTAGCCGAAAAGCCGAATCGAGTCATCATCGGCGCGGACAATTCCGAGGCCATGCTCAAGACCGCAATGGAGGCTCAACCGACCGATGTGGTGAAACGGGTACAACCCTTGCACACTTCTGCGTTCGACATCGCGTTGCCTGATAACGCCGTCGATAGCATTTTTTGCATGCGTCTGTTGCACCACATCGGTGAACCCGCGCACCGACTGGCGATTCTGAAGGAATTCGAGCGTGTCAGCCGCGACAGCGTGATCGTTTCATTGTGGGTTGATGGCAATTTCAAGGCCTGGAAACGCAAGCGTCTGGAGCGCACTCGTGCGCAGAAAGACTACCAGAATCGATTTGTGTTACCGATAGATACAGTAGAAGAAGAGTTTCGGCAGTCTGGGTTTCGCATTCAGGAACGGCTGGATTTCCTACCGCTCTATGCCATGTGGCGAGTTTATGTATTGCGCAAGAGGTAAGGGCATGGGTGTACAGGCAGCAGAACCATCAATGTTTCTTCTCGACGACTTTGAACATTTCTGGAGTCAGCAGGGTGATTGGGTGGAAGAACCTAATGTACGTCGCGGTGGTGAAAGCGGCGTGCAGCGGATCAAGAGCAAGGATGGCAAGCTGCTTTATGCCAAGCGTCAGACCGGACATATTTATCGCAGCTGGCTGCACCCATTCGGTAGACCGACCGTGCTGCGCGAGCAAGACGCACTCCTGGCGTTGACCCGACTGGATGTTCGCGTCCCCCAGCTCATTTTCTGTGGCGCCCAATGGGACCCGGTTCACCAGTGGCGTGCGCTGCTGGTAACCCAGGCGCTGGAAGGTTTTGAAGAGATCGAGCACTGGTATGCCGGGGGTGGTCGCGAGCGCCATGGCGAAGCGGTGCATGATCAAATCCTCCTGGCACTGGCTGAAAACCTGGCTCGCATGCACAAGGGCCGTTGGCAACATGGCTGTATCTACATCAAGCATGTCTTTGTGCGCGTGAGCGGGGAGGGCGAGGCGGCCAAGGCCGAAGTGGCTTTGCTCGATTTTGAAAAGTGTCGCCAGCGTCTGACCGCCCAACGTGCGGCATCCCATGACCTGAAGCAGTTGCGGCGCCACTCGTCGTTCAGCGAGGCTGACTGGAAAAAACTGGTCTATTTTTACGAGGCGGCGTTTGGCAGCGCTATCAAAGGTTTATAGCGATGAAACTAGAAATTGCTAGAGGTTTGTTTTTAGTCGGAGCCCTGGCAGTTGCGTCGTTGGCGTTGGCTGTCTGGGAACAGCCTCGTTCGCAGATCCTCAGTGCCTCCAACGCTGGCGCTCACTGCCCTTTGCCAAGGGTAGCCAAGGCCAGCGAGGCGATCCGACCGGATAACGATCTGTTGCTGTTCATGTTCAGCCTGTCCCAAGGAATGAGGCCGCAGAGTTGAACATCACGAAGCCCAAAAGGCCTCGCTTGTGCGAGGCCTTTTTTTTCCTGCCGCAATCTCCAGTCGAGCACTGAAACCAGTGGCGAGGGAGCTTGCTCCCGCTGGACCGCGAAGCGGTCCCAATCGATTGCTCAGGTAGCCTTGGTGCATTGACGACTGCTTCGCAGCCGAGCGGGAGCAAGCGCCACAAAAAACCTCCTGTTCCCTTCTGGCGGCCTTCAGGGTTTATCGGGCTTGGCCAGCAGCGTGTAGACGCAAGGCAACACGAACAGCGTGAACAAGGTGCCAATCGACATCCCGGTGGCGATCACCGTGCCAATGTCGAAGCGGCTCACCGCCCCGGCGCCTGTGGCGAAGATGAGCGGCACCATGCCGAACACCATCGCAGCGGTGGTCATCAGCACCGGCCGCAGACGAATCGACGCGGCTTGTTCCACGGCTTCCCGCGGTGTCAGGTTCTGTTCCCTGCGCAGCTGGTTGGCGAATTCGACAATCAGGATCCCATGCTTGCTGATCAGGCCAATCAACGTCACCAGCCCCACCTGGGTATAGATGTTCATGCTCGACCAGCCGAGGAACAACGGAATCAAGGCGCCGCAAATCGACAACGGCACGGTCACCAGGATCACCAGCGGGTCCCGGAAACTCTCGAACTGCGCGGCCAGCACCAGGAAGATAATCGCCAGGGCCAGGGCAAAGGTCACCCACAACGCGCTGCCTTCCTGTACGAATTGGCGTGAAGCCCCGGCGTAATCGAAGGCGAACCCCGCTGGGGCTTCCTCCCGGGCGATCTGGCGGACGGTCTCGATCGCCTCGCCCATGCTTACGACGGGAAAGCCCGAAATGGTCACCGCATTGAGCTGCTGGAACTGGTTCAGCTGTCGCGGTCGCGCCCGGTCGCTGACCTTGATCAGGGTCGACAGCGGGAGTGATTCACCCTTGGCATTTTTCACGTAGTAGTTGTTCAACCAGTCCGGGTTGTCCCGGAAGGGGCGTTCGACCTGGGCAATGACCTTATAGCTGCGCCCCTCGAGGGTGAAGCGGTTGATCTCGGCTTCACCCAGCAGTGTCGCCAGGGTACCGCCCAGGTCCTGCATCGAGACGCCCATCTGGGCGGCCTTGGCGCGATCGATATCCACCACGACTTCGGGTTTGTCGAACGCCAGGTCAATGTCCATGAAGGCGAACTTGCCGGATTCCAATGCGCGCTTTTTGACACGCTCGGCAATCTCCAGCAGCGTCGCATAATCCTTCGGCGAGTTGATGACGAACGCAAATGGCAAGCCTTCGCCAGTGCCCGGCAGTGAGGGGAGGTTGAAACCGAAGATCTGCAAACCAGGCACGCTTTCGAGCTTGGCCTGGACCTCTGGCAGGATTTCCATCTGGGTGCGGCTGCGTTCGTTCCAGGGCTTGAGCAGGAAGCCGCCGATGCCCGACTGTACGCCGTTGTAGCCGTTGATCTGGAACGAGGAGTAGTACTCCGGGAACTCCTTGAAGATGGTAATGAAGTGATCGGTGTAGGTGTTCAGGTAGTCGAGGTTGGTTGGCTGCGGGGCGTTGGCCATCATGAAGATGATGCCCTGGTCCTCGTCGGGGGCCAGTTCGGACTTGGTGAACATGATCAGCACCGGGATCAGCAGCAGTACGATCACGGCGAACACCAGTACCACCGGCCGGGTGTTGAGCGTGCCGTGAAGCATGCGCTGGTAACGGCTCTTCAGACGCTCGAAAACCATGTCCAGCCGATGGGCCAGCCCCGAGGGGTTCTCATCGTGGCGCAGGAGCATGGCGCACATCATCGGTGACAAGGTCAGGGCGACGATGCCGGAGATCACCACCGCCCCGGCCAGGGTCAATGCGAACTCCTTGAACAAAGCGCCCGTCAGGCCCTGGAGCAGGCCGATCGGCGCGTACACCGCCGCCAGGGTGATGGTCATCGAGACCACCGGCATGGCGATTTCCCGGGCACCTTCTATCGCGGCGTCGAATGGTGTCTTGCCTTCCTCGATATGCCGGTGAATGTTCTCCACCACCACGATGGCGTCGTCCACTACCAGGCCGATGGCGAGCACCATGGCCAGCAGGGTCAGGAGGTTCATCGAGTAGCCCATCAACTGCATGAAGAACATCACGCCGATCATCGACAGCGGGATGGTCACCACCGGGATGACCACCGAACGCAGGGCGCCGAGGAACAGGAACACGACGACGATGACGATCAGCACCGCCTCGAACAGGGTTTTCACCACTTCGTCGATCGAGGCCTGGATGAACAGGGTGGCGTCGTAGGCAATCTCGGCCTTGAGGTTGGCCGGGAGCTGGGCCTCCATGTCCGGCATGATCTTGCGTACTTCCTTGATCACATCCAGCGGGTTCGCACCGGGTGTGGCCTTGATCCCTATGTACACCGAGGGTGTGCCACCAAAGGAACTGATGGTGTCGTAGTTCTCGGCGCCCATTTCCACGCGGGCGACGTCTCGCAGCAACACCCGGCTATCGCCGTCGGTCTTGAGCGGGATCGCGGCGAAGGCCTCGGCGGACTTGAGTTCGGTGTTGGCGTTGATGCTGGTGACGATGTACTCGCCTTTCACTTCACCGGCGGCGGAGAGGAAGTTGTGCTGGCGCACGGCATTGGTTACGTCGGCGGCAGTCAGGCCGAAGCCGGCGAGCTTGACCGGGTCCAGCCACAGGCGCATGGCGAAGACCTGGTTGCCGAGGATCTCCGCCTCGGCCATGCCGGGCAATGTCGCCAGCTTGGGCTGGATCACCCGTGACAGGTAGTCGGTGATCTGCGGGTTGTTCAGTTCCTTGCTGAAGAAGCTGATGTACATCAGTGCCGAGGCATCGGCGGCCTCGCGGCTGAGGACCGGATCCTCGGCATCCTGGGGCAACTGGTTCTTGACCTCGTTGGCCTTGGCCAGCAGTTCGGTAAAGAGCCGGTCGCTGTTGGAGCCGATGCGGGCATAGACCGAAATCACCGAGAAGTTCTGGCGACTGACCGAGGTCATGTAGTCGATGCCCTCGGCACTGGCCAGGCTCTGTTGCATCGGTTGGGTGATGTAGCCCTGGATGGTCTCGGCGTTGGCCCCGGGGTAGGCGGTGGTCACCGTGATCAGGGCGTTTTCCATTTGTGGATACTGACGCAGGGGCAGCTTGCTCCAGGCCTGGAAACCCAGGAGCACGATCAACAGGCTGACCACGGTGGCGAGCACCGGACGGCGGATGAACGGATCGGTAAAAGCCATGGGGGTTCCTTGATCAGTCCGCGCGCGGCGGGCTGTTCTGTTCGGTCAGGGTCTTGTCGTCGCTGATGGCGATGGGCGTACCGTTATCGAGCTTGATCTGGCCGGCGATCACGACTTGTTCGCCGCTCTGCACACCTTTGGTAACCAGCACCTGCCCGTCGCGTCGCTCGCCGGTTTCAACGAAACGCCGTTCAGCGATCAGGACCGGCTGGCCCTTGTCGTCTTTCTCGACTGTGCCGTCGGCGGCTTTCTTTTGCGCCACCACGTACATGGAGTTGCCGTAGAGGGTGTAGGTCACGGCGCTTTCCGGCACGACGATTCCGGCGGCCACGTCCGGCAGGATCACCTGCAGGTTGGCGAACATGCCGGGCAGCAGCTTGCCGTCGGGGTTGCCCAGGGTGGCGCGCACCAGCACGTTGCGGGTGCTGTCCTCGACCTTGGGGTTGATCGCGCTGATGGTGCCGACGAAGGTCTGCCCGGGATAGGCCGAGACGCTGACGTTGACCGGTTGGGCGACCGCGAGCCGGGGCACGCTTTGCTCTGGCACGTAGAAGTCCACGTACAGGCTGCTGAGGTCTTGCAGGGTGGCGATCACCGTGCCGCTGGCCAGGTAGTCGCCGACGTCCACCTGGCGAATGCCGATGGTGCCGCTGAATGGCGCCAGAATCTGTTTTTTGGCCAGCGAAGCCTTGAGCTGGTTGACCGTGGCCTGGTTCTTCTTCAGTTGTGCCGAGAGCCGGTCGAATTCGCCCTTGGAGATCGCCTGGCTGCCCACCAGCTGTCGGCCGCGACCGAAATCCAGTTGCGCCAGGCCAAGGTCGGCCTCGGCGGTTTCCAGCAGGGCGCTTTCGACTTCACTATCCAGTTGCAGGAGCGGCTGGCCCGCCTTGACCTTCTGCCCGGACTGGAACTGCACCTTCTGCACGGTCCCGGCGATTTCCAGGCTCAGGTCCACGCCTTGCAGGGCCTTGAGGCTACCGACGGTGGGCAGGCGTGCCTGCCAGGGCTGCTCGATGGCCTTGGCCACGGCCACGCTGACGGGTGGTTTCGGTGCAGAAAACATCTGGATCTGCTGGTAGATGGAGAAGGCCTTGTAGCCGGCGAGCAACAGCACCACCAGCAGGACAACACCCAACATGATCAGCATGCGGCGTCGCAGCATGTTCCACTTCCTTGGAAAAGGGCTGAGAGAAAATACAGATAGGCGGGCACATTACCCTGAGTGTGCGGGCTATTCCAGATGCTGGCGGGCTGGAGGTGCGTGGGATTTTTCCGAAAAATCAGGGAGCTCGGCGCCGATGGGCTTCGCTCCCTGGCTCAGGCCAGATGCAAATGGTTGTCCCAGAGCCCTGCCGGCAGATCCAGCGGCTTTGCAACCAGTTGTGTCTGCCGGCAATCGTAATAACGGCAACGCCCTTGTCCCGACGTCACGACGAAACCGTCGGCCACCGCACCCACACCGGCACAGTCCGGTAAAGGTGCATCCAGGCGCACTTCACCGCTGTCCAGGTCCCAGATGAAAAAGCGGTTGCCACGGGGAGCGGTCAGGGCCACCAGGCGCAGGTCGCTGTGCACGGCGACGCTGGCGGTGTAGTGCCCCATGGCCTGCAATTGTTCCTCAGGCAGGGGAAACGCCTGGAACGGCTGGCCCGGCCGCTTGATCGCTAGCAGTTCCGACGACTCGTGGGCTGCGCCCATGAACTGCTGGCCGGAGACGATGGTGCCGTCACTGGCGATGCCGAGGTGGCGCACGCTGTTCATCGATTGGGCGAGGGTTTCCTTGCTCAGCAGGGTGCCATCGCGTTGCATCAGCACCAGGCTCGGCTCCATGGCGTCGAGGTTCATTTCGACCCGGCTTTCGGCCTCGGTGCGAATGCCGCCATTGGCCACCACCAGGGTTTCGCCGTCAGGCATCCATGAGACCTGGTGCGGACCGATGCCATGGGTGAATATCTCGCCGCTGTGCACCAGCCGCTCGCCTTCGAAACGGTAAACGCCCAACAGGCCGCGTCCCGGGTCGGTGGTGTCGTTCTCGGTGGCGTACAGCCATTCGCCGCTGTTATGGATGACCGCGTGGCCGTAGAAATGCCGGTTCGGCAACGAGGCGATGGTTTGCAGCAGCGCCCCGTCGCGCAGGTCGATCAAGTAGCTTTCGGTGCCTGGACGACGGGCGACGAACAGCGCAATCGGCTGTGTCGGATGATTGATGATGTCATGGCAGCGTTGGCCGACCTGGGTGGCGAACACCCGGGTGCCGTCCAGTCGATAGCCGACGGCGTAGTGCTTGCCGTCGCCATCGTCCCGTGCCGAAAGCAAGAGTGGGTGCTTGTCCTTTTGCTTGAACAGCGTCCAGCCGCCCAGGGTGACGGCACCGAGCAGCAAGCTGCCCAGTGCCAGGACCTGACGTCGAAACATGATCAGTCACCGTCGTTGGCATTGAAGCCCAGTTGAATGCCCAGCGCCTTGGCCAGTTCGCCTTCGTGCAGGCGATGGACGACGTTGAGGCTGTCATACAAATCGTTGAGTTGCTGGCGCCCGGCATCGTCGTTGAGCATTTCAGTCAGCGAACGCTGGCTGCTGGCGAACAACTTCAAGGAGGCATCGTAGGCGGCGTCGATCTTGTCCGCCAACGGTTTCTGGTCGCTGGGCAGCAGGCCGCGCAGACCCTTGTTGTCCACGCCGGCCCAGACAGTCCTGGCCGCGCTCAGGCTGGCCTCCAGGCCTTGCAGCGACGACTGGCTGCGCCAGGCATCGGCCTGGAACGGTTGCGGCACACCCTTGCTCTGGCGGCCCATCGGCGTGCCGAGTTTTTTCTTCAGGGTGTCGAGGGCGGTGACCTGGACCCGCAGCAGGTCAGCGATGGCTTCGTGGGAATCGGCGTAGCGCTGGTTGGGGAATTTGCTCATCTGGGCGAGCATGCCGTCGTTGGTGTTCCAGCGCGACAGGATCTCTTCGGCCAGTTGTTTCTGGCGTTCGCCAATGGCGGTGAGCAGCGGGCAATACTTGGCTTTTTGCGCACTGTCGGCCATGTCGATCTTGGCGTCGAACAGCAGGTATTCATAGGCCGAGAGGCCCTGGACCACGACGCTGGACTTGGCCAGGCCGGCGGCGTCGATCTGTGGCTCGCTGTTGACCAATTGCTCGACCTGACGGCCCACCAGGTTTTTCTTGTCCGGCCAGAACTGCACCTGCCAGGCGCGGTTGCCCTCGGCCAGCGGACCGATCAACAGCGGTTGCAATTCGGCCCAGGCTTTTTGTGCCTTGAGGAAATCGGCGCGGGCGGTTTCCAGGTTTTCCTTGCCTTGGCAGAACGCCAGGGCGCTGGTCGCCAGTTGCCGGTCGGCCTCGACCCAGCGGCTATAGGTCGGCAGGATCACTTGCTTGGCGATGGCGGCCGAGGTTACGGCTTGTGGATCCTGGGGCGAGCAGGCACTGAGGGCGATGGCGGCGAGGCTGGTGAACAACAGCTTGGGACGGAACATGTCGTGCTCCCACTTCTGGAAAAGGCATTTAAAGGGAATTCAGGAAGGCCAGCAACGCAGTGCGCTGCTCGGCATTGAACGCTAAAACCTGACGCTGCGCCGCTTGTGCTTCGCCGCCATGCCACAGCACGGCTTCGAGCAGGTTGCGGGCCCGGCCGTCATGCAGGAACTGGGTGTGGCCGTTGACGGTTTCGGTCAGGCCGATGCCCCACAGCGGCGGGGTTCGCCAGTCACGGCCGCTGGCCTTGAATTCGCTGCGGTTGTCCGCCAGGCCTTCGCCCATGTCGTGCAACAGCAGGTCGGTGTAAGGGCGGATGACCTGGTTCGCCAACTCCGGTTCGGCGGCGTTGGCGGAGGTGGTGTATTTCGGGGTGTGGCAGGACTGGCAACCGGCCTGGAAGAACAGATTCTTGCCCGCCAGCACCTGGGGTGAATTCACCTCGCGCCGGGCCGGTACGGCGAGGTTGCGACTATAGAACAGCACCAGTCGCAGGATGTTGTCGCTGACTTCCGGTTCGCCATCCGGGCCGTTGCCGCTGGGCGCACGCTTGCAGTCGACCTGGGTCTGGGTGCAGTCGTCGAAGGGTCGCAGGCTTGTCGTCAGGCCCATGTCGCCGGAGAACGCGTGGACGTTCTGCTGGTTGAGGTTGGGCTGTCCGGCCTTCCAGCCGAACCTTCCCAGGACGGTTTTTTGCTGGGCATCGTCCCAGACCTCGTTGGGACGCCCGGCGATGCCGTTTTTCTCCCGGGCCTGGGCTTCGGCGTTTGCGAGGATGGCTTCGTCGGGGATCGCCTCGAGCAGTCCCAGGCCGATCATCGGCGGGGCGACGCGGGCGGAAAAACGCGTGTCCGGGTGCATCGGTCCATAGGCCAGTTGGGTAATCTGCAGGTCCGGCTTGCGCAGTTCCACCACGGTGCCGTCCTTGAAACGCATCGGGACCGGCGTGTAATCGACCCGCACCTTGCCTTCGGGGGCGACGCCGGGCACGGACATGTCCTGTAATTGCCCGCCGTAAACCGGTTCCGGCACGACGCCCAATTGTTCGATGACCTTGGCGTAGGGTGGTGCGTCGGGGATCGACAGGCGTACCAGCATCGATACCGCGGTGGTCGCGTCCGGCGCAGGTGGGTGGCCGCGGCCGTCCTTGATGTGGCAGTTCTGGCAGGCGTTGGTGTTGAACAAGGGCCCGAGGCCGTCGCGAGCGGTGGTGGTCGAGGGGGCGATCACCCAGGGGCTGCGGAAGAAACTGTTGCCGACGCTGAAATCCACGCGCCGTGAGGGCGGCAGGTTGGCCGAGGGCAGGGAAAAGGCGTTCTGGTCCGTCTTGCGTACTGTCGCGGCGCCACCGGAACGGGCTTCACCCGGTTCGGCCTGGGTAAAGCGCGGGGCATCATCGCAGGCGCTCAGGCCCAGGGCCATGAACAACGCACATAAACGAAGAGGCAACGACGGCATCGGGCGTCCTGGGAGATGAGTGAAAACGAGGGCGCAAAGTCTAACAGGGCGGGGCTGTTTGAATAAGAGGAATTATCGTTTGGTTGAGGGGGTCGCGCTTGCCTGGCGGCAACACTGCTCACTCAGGCTTGCTCGATTCCCTGTGGCGAGGGAGCTTGCTCCCGCTCGGTTGCGCAGCAACCGCAAAATCTTGGGGCCGCTTCGCAGCCCAGCGGGAGCAAGCTCCCTCGCCACAGGGTGCAGCGTTGCCCTGGAGTCAACAGATCAACTGTTCATTTGCAGGTTACGGCTGGACGACCGCCCCCGGCACCAACGGCAACTCCAGCGTCGCGATGAACCCGCCGCCAGGATGATTGCCCAGCACCAGCGTGCCGCCGTGGCGTTCGGCGGCACGGCGCGCGATGGCCAGGCCCAGGCCATGGCCGGCGGCGGTCTGGCCGGGCGCGCGATAGAACGGCTCGCCCAATTGTCCCAGGTGTTCGGCATCCACGCCTGGCCCGTGGTCGCGCACGCTGATCAGGATCCGTTCACCCTGGCGCATCGCGTGCATCTCGATCGATTGCCCGGCCGGATTGAAGCGCTGGGCGTTGCGCAGCAGGTTGTCCACTGCTCGCTCGATCATGGTCGGCCAGCCCTTGAGGGTCAGGTCCGCCTCGGTTTCGAGCTGCACGGTTTGTTCCGGTGAGGCCAGTTGCGCATCTTTTTGCAGGGTGACGAGCAAACCGTTGAGTTCCACCTCTTCGGCGCTGGCGTTGTCGGCATCGACCCGGGCCAATACCAGGATTTCACTGATCAGCGCTTCCAGGCGATCGCATTCGCGGGTCAGGCGTGGCCAGAGCCTTTCACGCTCCTCGGGGCTGGCTCGTTCAGCCAAGGCCAAGGCAATGCGCAGCCGGGCCAGGGGCGAGCGCAGTTCGTGGGACACGTCGCGCAGCAGTTGTCGCTGGCTGGTGATCAAGCTTTGCAGGCGCGCGCCCATGCGGTTGAAGTCAGTGGCCAGTACGCCGAACTCATCCCGCCGGTTGGCCAGCTTGGCGAGGCTGTTCTGCTGATAGGCGGCCTGGCCCAAGTCATGCACCGCACCACGCAGGCGGCTCAGCGGGCGAGTGATGGAAAGCGTCACCAACAGGCTGAACAAGGTCAGCACCACCAGCGCGATCCCCAGCGCACTGAGGGGCCAGAGCAGGCTGTCGCGGTGCCAGGCGTCCAGTTCGGGATGGGGGATGCGGTAGATGAACAGATACGTGTCGCCGGTTTTGGCGCTGGTGAATTCGTCGGTCAGTCGCCGCCAGGGCAGGCGTCGCTCGTTGTTGTTCTGCCGAGCCTCGAAGGCCGCGGCGCGATGTGGGAAGGTGCCGCGCACCACCGGGTCGCCGCTTTCATTGAACACTTGGACGTCGATGTGATATTGACGCTTGCGCTGTTGCAGGATGTCCTGCGCGGCGTCCTCGCCCTGGCTTTCGTAGGTTTGTGTCCACTCTTCGGGCAGGGTGTTGAGACCCGGATGGCGGCTGAGGATCCAGGCGTCCTGATTGAGCATGTGGCCCATCAGGAGCGAAAGCCCTGCAACCAGAGCGATGGCCAGCCAGAAACTGGCCAGGATGCGCCAGAACAATGAACGCACGGTAAATCCTCGAAAACAAAGAAAGCCCAACGGCGACTTGCCGTTGGGCTGGGGGCTTCAGTGCATTATTGCGCTTTTTGCGGCTGTTGCGCTTTCCAGGCCTTGAACTCAGCCCACTCGGCGCGACGCTCGGCCTGTTTCTTCTGGATCGCGTCGAACTCTTTCTGCTGCTCAGGCTTCAACAGCGCGCGGATCTGGGCATCGATCTTCTGATGCCGGGCGTCCATTTCGTCTTGCATGGCTTTCTGGTCGGCTGGCGACAGCTTGGCCAGGTACTTGTCTACCAGTTCGCGTTGTTCGTGGCGCTGTTCGCCCATGATCCGGCGAATCTGCTGGCGCTGTTCGCGGCTCAGGTCCAGATCGCTGAAGGGACCTTTGTCATGCATCATGCCGCCGTGGCGCGGGCCATCCATCGGACCCATCGGGCCGGCGTCTCCAGGCATGGCCATGGCGACGGTCGGCAGGGCAGCAGCGAACATCAGAGCGATAAGGGTCTTGCGCATGGTGTGTCTCCTTGTCTCATTCCCGGTCAGTTCCGGATGAGTGCAGATTACGGAGATCAAGGTCAGCGGCGGTCAGGGGTGGGTAAAGCTTGGGTAAAGAGGTTTTGGTGGCGGGCTTACAAAACCGTCGAAGCAAAAGATGTGGCAGGCAGATAATCTGTGGCGAGGGGATTTATCCCCGTTGGGCCGCGCAGCGGCCCCCCCTTGGTGTTATTTGATACACCAATGGGCAGACTGACTTGGGGGCGCTTCGCACCCCAACGGGGATAAATCCCCTCGCCACAAAGGGATCATGTCCCCCAGTCCAAGCAAGGCATCGGTGCAGTGCTTAGAGGCTGTAGTAGTAACCACGGCTACGCAGCGCCACGATGCGCGGGCGGCCGTCGGGGTGGGGGCCGATCTTCTTGCGCAGGTTGCTCACGTGCATATCGAGGCTGCGGTCGTACAGGGTCAGCTTGCGGCCCAGGGCGATCTGCGCCAGTTCCTGCTTGTCCAGCGGCTCGCCTGGCTGCTTGAGCAACGCTTCGAGCAGGCGGCTTTCGGAAATGGTGAGGGCCTGTTCCTGTTCATCGATGCTGACCACGCCACGCACCGGGCTGAAAGTCAGGTCACCCAGTTCGATCTGGGTGGACACGGCCGTCGGGTGGCTGCGCCGTAGCACGGCGCGCAGGCGGGCGGTCAGTTCGCGTGGGTCGCAGGGCTTGGCCAGGTAATCATCGGCGCCCAGTTCCAGGCCGAGGATACGGTCCAGCGGTTCACCCCGGGCCGACAGCATCAGCACCGGCAGCTCCGGGTGATCGCTGCGCAATTGCTTGAGCAGTTCCAGGCCACTGCCGTCGGGCAGCATCACGTCCAGTACCACGGCTGCCGGGGCGGTTTCGGCCAGGGCCTTGCGGGCACTTTGGCCATCGTGACAGGCCCGGACCTGAAAACCTTCCTGGCTCAACCAGCTAACGAGGAGCTCGCACAGCTCCTGGTCATCGTCTATCAGTAACAGCTCGCTCATGACTCACTCAATTTAGCCATTGCCGACGTTGTCTACGTCCACCGCTGGCAAAGATACCGCACAGCAGGGCCAATAGCGCTACCCCGGCACCGATGACAAACCATTGCTGTTGATCGGTCAACAGGCGTGGCAGGGGGCTGGCCTGGGCTTCCTTGAGTTGCAGCTTCAGGCGCTGGTTCTCCTGGCGCAACCGGGCCAGCAATGCGCTCTCGCGTTCGCTGTCGGCGCTTTGCAATTGCTTGCTCAATTCTTCGCGCTGGCGTTCGCTGTCTTTCAAGCGTTGCTGCAGTTCGGCGATCTGGCTGCCGGCACTCAGGGACAAAGGCGTCGAATGACTGCCCTCGGTGTTCTCCTCGCCATGGGCGGGTGCCCCGATCGCCAACGTGACCAATAACAGGCACAACGGACCTTTGCGCATTGCAACTCCTGAATTCCAATCGAGATTAGACAGGTTGTCGGCAGGCAAACGAGAACAATGAGCAATTGAACGCAATGAGCCGCGAAGGCTCATCGCGCCAGGGGCATTTACGGCATGACTTGCTTGAATGGCTTGACCACGACATTGGCATAGACGCCGGCCGCAACGAACGGATCGGCCTCGGCCCATTGCTGCGCAGCGGACAGCGAGTCGAATTCGACCACCATCAGGCTGCCACTGAAGCCCGCGGCGCCCGGGTCATTGCTGTCCACCGCCGGATGCGGTCCAGCCAGCACTACGCGGCCTTCGTCCTGGAGTTTTTGCAGGCGCTCCAGGTGCGCGGGACGAGCGGCCTGGCGTTTTTCCAGGGAGTTGGCGACGTCGGTAGCAATGATTGCGTAGAGCATGTCAGTCCTCGGTTTTTGGCGTAGTGGGGTCGGCATCATGCAGATGACGGGACAGGTAGATACCCTGGCCAATCAGGAACAACAGCGTCAAGCCCAGGCTACCGAAGACCTTGAAGTCGACCCAGTAGTCCTGGAACGTGAACGCAACGAACAGGTTGGCGGCGCCGCAGAACAGGAAGAACGCGATCCAGGCGATGTTCAACCGGGTCCAGATCAGTTCTGGCAGGTTGATGGCATGGCCCATGATGCGCTTGATCAGCAAGCGGTCACCGACAAAGTGGCTGCCGATGAAGGCGAGGGCGAACAACCAGTTGACCACCGGGGCCTTCCATTTGAGGAAGGTTTCGCTGTGGAACGCCAGGGTCAGGCTGCCGAACACGAGGCAGGCGATCAGGGTCAGCCACTGGCTCTTCTCCAGCTTGCGCTGGGACACGAACAATGCGCCGTAGACCACCAGGGAACTGATGATCAGCACTGCGGTGGCGCTGTAAATACCGCCTACAGTCAAGGAATGACCGGCGAAGTCGACGGCCCGGGGATCAAGTTTGTAGACGATGAAAAACAGCAGGAGCGGGATGAAGTCGATGAATTGTTTCACAGTGGCAGCCAGAAGCAGGATGTGGCGGCATAATAACAAACATCCTTGGCCGCGATAGGGCCAGCTGATTTGAGGTAACAAACTCTCGTGAATGTTGATTTGCACTGCCATAGCACGGCCTCCGATGGCGCCCTGGCGCCTGCGGTTCTGGTGGCGCGGGCGTTCGAGCACGGCGTGCGAGTCCTGGCCCTGACCGATCACGACACCCTCGAAGGCCTCGACGAGGCCCGCAGCGCCGCCACGGCACTGGGCATGCAACTGGTCAATGGGGTCGAGTTGTCCTGTACCTGGGGCGGGGCGACCATTCATGTGCTGGGCTATGGTTTCGATGTGAATGCGCCCGCATTGGTCCAGGCCATCGCGCAGTTGCGCGACGGGCGCTGGCTGCGTTCCGAAGAGATCAGCCGCAAGCTGGCCCTCAAGGGCATGCCCGGTGCGCTGGACGGCGCCCGGCAGATCCAGCAGGAACTGGGCGACAGCGGCAACGCACCGGCCCGGCCACACTTTGCCGACTGGATGGTGCGCGAAGGGTTCGTCAAGGATCGCGCCGAAGCGTTCCGCAAATGGCTGGGGGCCGGCAAGCTGGGGGATGTCAAGCAGCATTGGCCGACCCTGGAAGAAACCGTCCAGACCCTGCGGGCCGCTGGCGCCTGGGTCAGCCTGGCACATCCATGGCATTATGATTTCACTCGCAGCAAGCGCCGTCGCCTGGTCGCCGACTATATTCAAGCGGGGGGCCATGCCATTGAGGTGGTCAACGGCCATCAGGCTGCCGAGCAGGTCGGCAGCCTGGCGATCCTGGCCCGTGAGTTCGGCCTGCTGGTCACCGCCGGCAGTGATTTCCATGGCCCTGGGGGCTGGTCCGAGATTGGCGAGTACCGCCCGTTGCCGGAAGATCTGCCACCACTATGGTGTAGATTCAAACATGATCCCGTTACCGCCGCCGTCTGAACAGGTAGAACACGTGAGTCAATTTTTCCAGATTCATCCGGAAAACCCGCAAGCGCGCCTGATCAAACAGGCCGTGGAGATTATTCGTAGCGGTGGCGTGGTGGTCTATCCCACCGACTCGTCCTATGCCATCGGTTGCCAGATCGGCGACAAGAATGCCGTGGAGCGTGTCAGACGCCTGCGTCAACTGGACGACAAGCACAACTTCGCGCTCATCTGCAGCGACCTGTCGCAGTTGGGCCTGTTCGCCAAGATCGACACCGGCACCTTCCGCCTGCTCAAGGCGCATTTGCCGGGGCCATACACCTTTATTCTCAATGCTACGCGGGAAGTCCCGCGGCTGTTGCTGCACCCGAAAAAGCGCACCATCGGCCTGCGGGTGCCAAGCCATCCCATTGCCCTGGCGCTGCTGGCGGAACTGGGTGAGCCGCTGATGAGCGTGACGCTGATCATGCCCGGCGAGACCGATCCATTGACCGATCCCTATGAGATGCGCCAGATCCTCGAGCATCAGGTGGACCTGATCATCGACGGCGGTTTCGGCGGCATGTCGGCGTCCACGGTGATCAACCTGGCCGATGGCGAGCCCCAGGTGGTGCGCGTCGGTTGTGGCGATCCGACACCGTTCATGGTCGAGGCCTGAATGTCCGCCGTGGAAACCGCCGTGGAGCGTACAGACAGCCAGGCCGGCGCGCAGCAGGAGCTGCCGTTCGCCATGGTCTATGGCCAGGCGGTCATGGAAATGCCCCTGGACCTGTACATTCCGCCGGATGCGCTGGAAGTATTCCTCGAAGCCTTCGAGGGCCCGCTTGACCTGCTGCTGTACCTGATTCGCAAACAGAACATCAACATCCTCGACATCCCCGTGGCGGAAATCACCCGCCAGTACATGGGCTACGTCGAGTTGATGCAGTCGGTGCGCCTGGAACTGGCGGCCGAGTACCTGGTGATGGCCGCCATGCTGGCCGAGATCAAGTCGCGGATGCTGCTGCCGCGCTCGGCTGAGGTCGAAGCGGAAGAGGACGACCCGCGGGCCGAACTGATCCGTCGTTTGCAGGAGTACGAACGCTTCAAGGTCGCAGCCGAAGGCCTCGATGGTTTGAATCGGGTCGGGCGCGATGTGGTGGTGCCCAAGCTCGATGCCCCCGAGGCGCGGGCGCGCAAGTTGCTGCCGGATGTGAGCCTGGAAGAGTTGCTGATGTCCATGGCTGAGGTCCTGCGCCGGGGCGATATGTTTGAAAGTCATCAGGTCAGCCGCGAAGCGCTGTCCACCCGCGAGCGCATGAGCGATGTGCTGGAGCGGCTCAAGGGCGGCGGTTTCGTGCCGTTCGTCGAGCTGTTCACCGCCGAGGAAGGGCGCCTGGGGGTCGTTGTGACGTTTATGGCGGTCTTGGAATTGGTCAAGGAATCCTTGGTCGAGCTGGTACAGAATGAGCCGTTCGCAGCGATCCATGTGCGGGCACGAGCCGAATAACGAGCAAATCAATGAATCTGACTGAACCCCGCGAGCTGGCCCCCTTGCTTGAAGCTTTCCTGTTGGCCTCGGGAAAGCCGCAATCGATGGAGCGCCTGTTCGAACTCTTCGAAGAAGGCGAGCGACCTGAGCCGGCCGTGTTCAAGAAAGCCCTGACGCTGCTGGGCAAATCCTGCGAGGGACGGGCCTTCGAGCTCAAGGAAGTGGCGTCCGGTTATCGCCTGCAGATCCGCGAGAAGTTCGCGCCATGGGTCGGGCGCCTGTGGGAGGAGCGGCCGCAGCGCTACTCCCGCGCCATGCTCGAAACCATGGCATTGATTGCCTATCGTCAACCGATCACCCGGGGCGAGATCGAAGATGTGCGCGGCGTGGCGGTCAACAGCCATATCGTCAAGACGCTGTTGGAGCGCGAGTGGATCCGCGTCGTCGGCTATCGCGATGTGCCCGGCAAACCGGCGATGTTCGCCACCACCAAGGCCTTTCTCGATCACTTCAACCTGAAGAACCTGGATGACCTGCCGCCGCTGGCCGAACTGCGGGAGCTGGAACCCGAACCGATGCTGGAATTCGACGACGCCCCGGTGCCCCAGGGCCTGCAGGAATTGGCCGACGCCAGTGCCGAGCCTGAGGAGCCGAAGGAAGAGACCAGTTTCCACTCGTTGTTGCTGGAGCTGGACACCATGGAGGAGGGCTTGAAGACCGATTTCGACGACCTGCTGCGTGAGGGGCCGGGGCCTGAAGGCGAGACGGATGAGTTGCCGGAGCCTGACAGCGAGTCGGAGCCTGAACCTGAACCTGAACCTGAGCCGGAAGAAGACATCCTCGGCGTTGCCGAAGCCCGGGAAAAACTGCTGGCCGCCGTCGCCGCCCTCCAACCGCCGGAACCCGAACTGAGCGACGAGGAAGCCGAAGCCCGCGCCCTGGCCGAAGCGATCGAAAACGAACGGCGCCAGTTCGACGATTGATTCAACTGGGTTGGAACGCGGTCGCCTGTGGGAGCCGAGCTGCTCGCGATGACAGAGGAACATTCAGCATCAATGCAAGCTGACCCACCGCTATCGCGAGCAAGCTCGGCTCCCACAGGGGGCCTTCAGCCACCGGTCGGCGGAAAAAGCGCTGAGCCTGGGTTGATCAGCTAGTCTCTGATGCGCAATCGCCTCAACGAGCGTATGATTCGCGACCCTTTGGCGATCCCTTCGTCGAAGACCCGTTTTCAAAGCGTCAGGCCAAGCCTGGCTCGACCACACCGGGAGGTGCCCAGAATGAAAGACCAAGACCAGAACGACAGCCAGGAAATCGGCCCAGCAGGCGAGAAGCTGCAAAAAGTCCTCGCCCGTATCGGCGTCGGTTCGCGCCGTGACGTGGAAGCCTGGATCACCCAGGGCCGGATCAAGGTCAATGGCAAAGATGCCACCTTGGGCCTGCGTGTCGACATGCATGACGCCATCACCATCGATGGCAAGGTGATCAAGCGCGAAGAGGCCGCCGAAACGGTGCGTCGCGTGATCATGTACAACAAACCCGACGGCGAGATCTGCACCCGTGACGACCCGGAAGGCCGTCCGACCGTGTTCGACAAGATGCCGCGTCCGAAAGAAGGCCGCTGGATCAACATCGGGCGCTTGGACATCAACACCACCGGTCTGCTGATGTTCACCACCGACGGTGAACTGGCCAACCGCTTGATGCACCCGTCCTACGAGATGGACCGCGAATACGCTGTGCGTGTGCGTGGTGAAGTCGATGACGAGATGATCGAGCGCCTGAAGGCCGGCGTCGTGCTGGAAGACGGCCCGGCGCGTTTCACCGACATCAAGCAGGCGCCCGGCGGTGAAGGCTTCAACCACTGGTACCACTGCGTGGTGATGGAAGGCCGCAACCGTGAAGTGCGGCGTCTGTGGGAATCCCAGGGGTTGGTGGTCAGCCGCCTCAAGCGCGTGCGCTTCGGTCCGGTGTTCCTCAATTCCGACCTGCCGATGGGCCGCTGGCGCGAAATGAGCCAGTACGAAGTCGACATCCTGGCGGCCGAAGTGGGCCTCAAGCCGGTAGCAATGCCGCAGATGACCGCCAAGAGCAAGGACAAGCTGGAGCGGATGCAGCGCAAGTCCTCGCGTCCGATGGGCAAGACCGAGCGCGTGCGTACCCTGCGTCCGGCTGCTGAAGGTGTGGCGACCGGCCCGCGTCCTTCACGCGAGCCGCAGATCGAAGGCGAACGCCCGGCCCGCAAGCCTGCACCTCGCCAGGACGGCGAGCGTGGTCCACGCACGCCGCGTCCGGCCAATGGTCGGACTGAACGTGGTGAGGGGCGCGGTGCTCCGGCTGGCCGCGGTACACCAGTCGCCGATCGCCCGGCCGACACCAAGCGTCCGGCCAAGCCCGCGCCGAAAAAGCGCCCGGGTATCGTCCTGGCCGATCGCGATGCGCCATCGGGCAAGCGCCGTGGTGCACCGGCAGGTTCGGGACAGCGTCCGGGGTTCGGGCGTCGTAAGCCGGAGTGAGGCAGCCATGAGCTTCTAGCTGCAAGCTGCAAGAAAAAACGGCAACCACTAGGTTGCCGTTTTTGTGTCTGGCGTTATTGATACGCTGCCGGTGCGGCCGTCTTCGCGAGCAGCTCCACACCACGATCCAGAGGCTGCTCGCTCTTTCTTGCCGCTTGAAGCTCGCCGCTTGCAACTGCCCCTAAAGCACAAACCGCCCATCAAACATCGGCTCGTTATCCAGCGCCAATACGCCGCTCTCGAAAATCAGGTCCAGGTGATGGCTGCCCTTGGCCCCGCCACCGAGTCCCAGGTGCAGGCCGCAATGGCGCTCCTCGAAACCGGCGTTGCGTGCATAAAGACTCTTGACCCCTTCATTGGTGCCGATTCCCAGTTCCTCGATGCGGCGATTGGACGGGTTGGCGTCCAGGTACTTGTTGAAGTCGTGCTCCAGGCCCGGTACGTCGGTGGCGATTTTCTGGATGGTGGAGTCTTCGATCCACAGCTCCAGCGGCGATTGCAGCACGCCGTATTTACGTGCGAACGGGATGGTGCTCAGGAAGGTGCCGACGAAATTCACCCGACCATTGATGGTGTCGCTGTGAGTGGCGATTTCGCCGGGCGCCAGGTCGTAGTTGCCGAGGCCGTTGATGTCGGTCCACTTCTTCACGCCGCCCAGGACTGTGTCGAAATATGAACCGTGGTCATCCTGGAAACTCAGGGTCGCCGCCTGGGACATGCGTCGGATCAGGTGACTGTTGAGTCCGGCGATACGCTGGGGAATCACGCTGAAGGTGTCGTAGAAGTAGTCGCCGTAGTCCTTGAACAGCAGCGATTTCTTCCAGTTGTCGGCCATCACGCCTTGCAGTGCGCGGACAAAGTCCGGGCCGTCGGGACGAGGGTTGGGCAGGGTCGAGGAGTCGTAGAAGAAAATATACAGATCGCTGTCGGCAATGGCCTGGGACAGGCGCTCCGTGGGTTCGAGGTCCAGGCGCATGGCACTGAACCGGAAGGGCGAGCCGCTGCCCGCCTGTTCGGCGATGGCGCCGGTCAGCGCTTCGTAGTCAGCGGTATGGCCGAGCAACACCTTGGCGGGCTGGATGCCGGCCAGGGCGGGATGGTGTTCGAGGTAGTAAAGGAAATGTGAGATGGCTCGTTGCGTGTCCATGCTTATTCTTCCCTGACAAGTTCATTAAACGTCCCTGACAACCGGCAAAAGTGGCGGAGTCGACCGGCCGGATCGCCTCCGCCGGGCGGTGCCTACAGAGGCCACATCGCCGTGCCGAATGGAACGACGGCATCGGCCTGCATCATTTCAACGGCGGCTTCATGGGTTGGGGCTTCAAACCATTCGTCCAGTTGCAGTTCGGTTTCCAAGTCTTTGTCCAGTGCTTGCATAGTGAATCTCCTAGATGACTTTTACGGAAATAAGCGGCTCGCTTCGGCGAGTGGAAACAGGCCGGCGACGGCACCGCAGAACTTGTCGGCACGATGCCTTGGCAAGTCGCTGAAAACCTAGTCGAGGGAATTTTGGATTGCAAAAAAATAATTTATTTTTTTCGTTTGAACTTTTTGTTCCATTTTCAGCGACGACATTACTCATTCAAAAACAGCCGCCTGGGTGTTTTTTTAAATAGGTAGCTACCTACCGTCAATTTGCAGTCAGCCTACGGAAATTTCCTACTTGGAAAATTTGCGTGACGGGTTGTAAAGAAATGCTGACGTAAAAGGCCGGTCGAGAGGGGCCGAAACGTCGTTTTCCCAAAGCGTAAGAAAAAACTTCCGTAAGCCCCGCCCTGCAGGGGTTTCCAAAGCTCTGGCCCGCTTGTTTCGAATCGATGGGCAGGGTGAGATGCGCCTCATGCCTGTCGTGCAGGTGAATAACAAGAAGGAGGCGCAATGAACGCCGCAGCTCAAGTGCATTTCTCCCGTCGTAGCGTTTTTAGCGCTACACCCTTCAGGGGCTCGCAAGGGCCTGGACACTTTTTTGCAGCCGCCCGGCATGTTCGGGGCGGCCCCATGCAATCCCGGCAAACGACACGCTGATCCGGTGGTGTCTGGCAGCAGGGGGTCAGCGGTGTACAATGCGCCGCGTTTTACTGTGACCCTTCGCGTACCCACGCACTTTCAAGGTTATCCACCTTGTTCACTCCGCCACGCCACAAGCGTGTCGGGTTCGATTTCGTCACAGATAAAAACAAACAGGTGACGCATGACCGTTGTAAAAACGCTGAATTCCTGGTGCCTGCGCTGGGGTTTGATCGGCGCTGCTTGAGATCCGATTCGAGCGGCAACGTCTAACGAACATCATCAAACCTTGCGTGAGACCCTTTTCATGAGTGGACAAAACTCGCATTCGGGCGAGCTGAAACGCGGCCTGAAAAATCGCCACATTCAACTGATCGCCCTCGGTGGCGCGATCGGCACTGGCCTGTTCCTCGGCTCGGCGGGGGTGCTGAAATCAGCCGGCCCGTCGATGATCCTTGGCTACGCCATCTGCGGCTTCATCGCCTTCATGATCATGCGCCAGTTGGGCGAAATGATCGTCGAAGAGCCAGTCGCCGGGTCCTTCAGCCACTTCGCCCACAAGTATTGGGGCGGTTTCGCCGGGTTCCTGTCGGGTTGGAACTGCTGGATTCTGTACATCCTGGTGGGCATGTCCGAACTGACTGCTGTCGGCAAGTACATCCATTACTGGGCGCCGGATATCCCGACCTGGGTGTCGGCGGCGGCGTTTTTCATCCTGATCAACGTCATCAACCTGGCTAACGTCAAAGTCTTCGGCGAGGCCGAGTTCTGGTTCGCGATCATCAAGGTCGTGGCGATTGTCGGCATGATTGCCCTGGGCAGCTATTTGCTGGTCAGTGGCCACGGCGGCCCGCAAGCGTCGGTGACCAACCTGTGGTCCCATGGTGGGTTTTTCCCCAACGGCGTCAGCGGCCTGGTGATGGCCATGGCGATCATCATGTTCTCTTTTGGTGGCCTGGAAATGCTCGGTTTCACCGCCGCTGAGGCCGACAAACCGAAAACCGTGATCCCCAAGGCCATTAACCAGGTGATCTACCGGATCCTGATTTTCTACATCGGTGCGCTCGTGGTGCTGCTGTCCCTGACGCCTTGGGACAGCCTACTGAGCACGCTCAACGCCTCCGGCGATGCCTACAGCGGCAGCCCGTTCGTGCAGGTGTTCTCGATGCTGGGCAGCAACACCGCGGCGCATATCCTCAACTTCGTGGTGCTGACCGCCGCGCTGTCGGTGTACAACAGCGGCACCTATTGCAACAGCCGTATGTTGCTGGGCATGGCCGAGCAGGGCGATGCGCCCAAGGTCTTGTCCAAGATCGACAAGCGCGGCGTGCCGGTGCGTTCGATCCTCGCATCGGCGGCGGTCACGCTGGTGGCGGTGCTGTTGAATTACCTGATCCCGCAACATGCGCTGGAGTTGCTGATGTCGCTGGTGGTCGCGACCCTGGTGATCAACTGGGCGATGATCAGCTACTCGCACTTCAAGTTCCGCCAGCACATGAACCAGACCCATCAGACGCCGCTGTTCAAGGCGCTGTGGTACCCGTACGGCAACTACATCTGCCTGGCGTTCGTGGTGTTCATCCTGGGCGTGATGTTGTTGATCCCGGGCATCCAGGTATCGGTCTATGCGATTCCGGTGTGGGTGGTGTTCATGGCCGTGTGCTATTGGATCAAGAACAAGCGCAGTGCGCGGCAGGAACTGGCTGTGGCGGCTGCAGCCAAGTAATCCATCCTGAAAATACAACAAACCCGGCGAAGTGCCGTAATGCTGTTCACTCAAGGCAATCGGCAAACCCGTGGCGAGGGAGCTTGCTCCCGCTGGGCCGCGAAGCGGCCCCAAAACCTGCCAGATGCGGAGCATCAGACGCACCGCACCCGCCGGTTTACGACTGCTTCGCAGCCGAACGGGAGCAAGCTCCCTCGCCACAGGTCCATCATTTTTCTTGAATGAACCGCATTAGGCCAAGTGCCGGGTTTGTCGTTTCCGGCTCACACCTCCCACAGGGTTAGGCGTTGTCGGGGGGATTCGCGGTATCCTGTGGGGCCTGATACCGGACACTTTCCATGCTGGCGATTTCCAACACCGTGCACATCCCGGATGCCGAGATCGAGCTGACGGCCATCCGCGCCCAGGGGGCCGGGGGGCAGAACGTCAACAAGGTCTCCAGTGCCGTGCATTTGCGCTTCGACATTCCGGCCTCGTCGCTGCCCGAGTTCTACAAGGAGCGGCTGCTGGCCCTGAGTGACAGTCGCATTACCAGCGACGGTGTGTTGATCATCAAGGCCCAGCAGTACCGCACCCAGGAACAGAACCGGGCCGATGCCCTGGAGCGCCTGCTCGAGCTGATCCTCAGCGCCACCAAGGTCGAGAAGAAGCGCCGTCCGACCAAACCGACCCTGGGTTCGAAAAAGCGTCGCCTGGAATCCAAGACCAAGCGCGGCTCGATCAAGGCCGGCCGCGGCAAGGTGGACTTCTAGCTTTTCTCCCGTTCCTGGCGATGCCTCGGCGCCTGTCGGTACAGATAGACGCTCAATGCCAACCCGCCCAGGGCCGCGAATGCGGCGAACAGAAAGATCGAGGCAAAGCCGAAGCCCGCAGCAATCGCACCGGCCAGCGGTCCGGTGATCCCCAGCGACAAATCAATGAACAGTGAATAAGCCCCCACCGCCGCCCCACGGCTGGAGGCCGGCACCAGGTTGACCGCTTCCACGCCCAGCGCCGGAAACACCAGGGAGAAGCCGAAACCGCTCAACGCCGCGCCCGCCAGGGCCCAGTGGGCATCCGGTGCGAGCCACAACAGCAACAGGCCCAGGGTTTCCACCGACAGGCAGGCAATGGCGACGCGGAAGCCGCCCATTCGGTTGATCAGGTTGCCAAAGAGCAAGCGCGCGCCGATGAAGCTGGCGCCGAACAGGCTCAGGCACAACACCGCGTTGTCCCAATGCTGGGTGGCGTAGTACAGGGTGATGAACGTGGCGATGGTGCCAAACCCGATGGAACCCAGGGCCAGGCCGCAGCCGTGCGGCAGGACGCGCCCCAGCACGTGCATGAACGGCAGGCGTTCGCCAGTGACGATGGGCGCGGCGGTTTTGCGCCAGGCCAATGCCAACCCCAGCAAACCGAGCAAGATAATGCTCACGCCCATGCTCCACAGCCCCAGCGCATTGACCAGCCACACTCCCAGCGGTGCGCCGATCGCCAGCGCGCCGTAACTGGCGATACCGTTCCAGGAAATCACCTTGGCGGTATTCGCCGCGCCGACCCGGCCGATGCCCCAGCCAATCGAACCGGAGCCCACCAGGCTTTCCGCGCTGCCGAGCACCAGACGACCGATCAGCAGGCTGATCAGGCTGAACGTGGGCAGGTGGGGCGTCCAGGCAGAGACCAGCATGAACACGCCGCTCAGCCCGCAGCCGGCGAGGCCGAACATCACCGCGCGCTTGCTCCCCAGGTTATCGATGATTCGCCCGGCGTAAGGACGACTGAGCAGGGTGGCCAGGTATTGCACGCTGATCACCAACCCGGCGATCACTGCGCCGAAGCCCAGTTCGCCGTGGACGAACCCGGGCAGCACGGCCAGGGGAATGCCGATATTCAGGTAGCCGATGAAGGTGAACAGGACGATGGAGACGACTTGCAGCGTGACCGCCAGGGGGCGCTGGGAATCTGACATGGGGTAAAGGTCCACGGAGCAGCAGGATAGATAGGCTGCTTATGATAACGGCGACCGTGGGGTCAGGGCGCAGAAAAGTAAAACTATTTGCCCAATGGTGGTTCAGTTGCCGCCCTCACCGCTGACCAGGCGTGTGGTAACCAGTGCGGCGATGGCGTTTTCTTCGCTGCCAAAGCGCGCCAGCAGGACCGCTTGTTTCTCGGCAGGAAGGCGGGTCCAGATCTCGACCATTTTTTCGGCAGTGCCGATCAGTACGCTGGCCTGGGCTTCGCTGAATGGAGGGGTGTCATCGGTCATGGAGGGCTCGGGGTTCAGGCGGTGTGGAAAGCGCATCTTAGCGCTTTCCACACGGTCTGGTGGTGCGGGTCAATCAGTCTTCGCTGTCGGCCTGGCGGCGTTCAGTGGCTTCTTTTGGCTCGGGTTGCTGGGCGTCTGCTTGCCCCCCGGCTTGTAGCGTGGTCGTCTGCTCAGTGTCGTGCAGGCTTGGGAAGGGGAGATTAGGGATCTCGTGCATATCGCGCTCCTCGCAAGGTCTGTGGATAGATCTGGTAGATCCGCGCTTTTACAAAGCCTGGGCAGGATACAGCAGGAGAAATGACAAAAAGACTTTTAAATCCCGTCGGGCCGACAAAAGGGATTGTCTAGACACGTCATGTTCAATAGTCACCTCGCTTGCGAAATGCCCAGCGGCCGGCAATCAGCGTGAAGGTTGCCACCAGTGCCACCAGGATCCAGAAGCCTTCGGGATCGCTGGCAAGCGGCACGCCACCGACGTTCATGCCAAAGAAACCGGCAATGATGTTGATGGGCAATGCCAATACCGTGACCACCGTCAGGGTGAACAGGGTGCGGTTGCTTTGTTCGTTGAGATTGGCGGCGATTTCTTCCTGGAGCAGCTTGATCCGTTCACTCAACGCGGTGAGGTCGTTGATGATCAGGGCGAATTCCTCGGTGGATTTGCGCAGCTCCTTGACGTCTTCTTTCTGCAACCATTGCGGCGGGCGGTTGAGCAGACGTAGCAATGAACCCGGCTCCAGGGCCAGCAAGCGCTGCAAGCGCACCAGCACCCGGCGGTTGCTGCCCAGCTCGGCGCGGTTGGTGGACAGCCGCGAGGACAGCAATTGATCTTCGACCTGGTCGACGCTCAGGCTGGTCTTGCGCACGATCTGGGTCAGCACTTCGCCCTGGTCGCGCAGCAAGTGCACGAGTAATTCCACTGGCGAGCGAAAGCACTCGCCGGCCTTCACCGACGAGCGCAGCTTGTCGACCGAGTGCAAGGGTTGCAGGCGCGCGCTGACGATCAATCGGCTGTGCACGCAAACCCACAATGTGGAGACATCCGAGGACACCATGTTGCTGAGGTTGAACACGACATCGTTCACCACGGCCAGCAACGCCGAGTCGACATGCTCGATGCGGGTCGAGCGCGAGCCTTCGTGCAAGGCTTCGAAAAATTCCTGGGGCAGGGCCAGGTGACCTTTCATCCAGCGCTCGCACGCAGCGTGGGCCAGGTTCAGGTGCAGCCAGAGGAACTCATCCGAGTCTTGCGGGTGTTGCAGGCTCCGTAAGGCCTGGGCCGAATCGATTTCCTGCCCGCGTTCGCCGGGGCGGAAACGGAACCCGTAAAGCAGGCCGAACAGGTCCGGATCACGGTGGCTTTGATCAAGGCTGTGGTTCATGAAGTCTCGCTGGCGGGAAGTGCCTGTCGCGGCTACAGGTTCACTTGAACGCCATCTTCGCAAGCTTTCTTGATGGTTTTGTGACAGTCCCATCCGCACCGCCAAGCTGGCGCTACCGGCAGTCGCCAAGTTTCAAGAATGCCCCGGGCAGGCCGATGTCGTGTACATATCCCCCGTATTCGGTGTGTTGCGGATATGGGGGCGGGACATCGTTCCTGTTCCTCTTGCTTAGAGATTGCTCCCCATGATTCTACAAAAATCCCTTCGAGCCCAGATTCTCGCCCTGTTGAGCGGCAGCCTGCTGGCGATGTTGCTGATCGCCCTGGCGTCCTTTCATTTCCTTTCCAATGGTGTCCAGAACTATCGCAACCTGATCGATGGACCGTTGCGTGCCTCGCAATTGATCGACGAGGCCAACCTGCAGTTCAAGGTGCAGGTGCAGGAATGGAAAAACGTCCTGCTGCGCGGCAAGCAGCCGGCGGACCTGGATAAATACTGGAAGCAGTTCGAGGAACGTCAGCGTGAGGTCCAAGACATCCTTGGCCAATTGAGCGGGCGTGAAGGTGTGCCGGCGCCAATCAAGACCCGCATCGTGGCCCTGCGCGATGAACATCGTCAGTTGGGCGCTGCCTACCAAAAGGGCCGTGACGCATTTGTCGCCTCCGGTGGCGATTCGGCGGCGGGCGATGCGGCGGTCAAGGGCGTGGACCGTGCGGCCAGTGAGCAAATGAGTGCGCTGGTGGTGGAGCTGCGCAAGCTGGCCACCGAGCAATCGACGCTGATCAGTGCCGGCGCCGATCGCACGATTATGCTGGGCACCGTGATCATGCTGGTGTCGGGTGTGCTGATTGGGCTGTTCAGCCTGTGGCTGGTCAATCGCAACCTGGTTCAACCGATCCGTAACCTGATCGACTACGTGACCCGACTCAGCCATGGGCGTTTCGCCGAGCGTGTGACAAGCAACCGTCAGGACGAGTTGGGCAATCTGGCGGTAGCGGCCAACACATTGCGCGATTTCCTTGCCGAAACCTTTACCCGCCTGCAACGCAGTGCCACGGAACTGGACAGTGCCAGCGGTGAGCTCAATGCCATCGCCAGCCTGATGAGCCAGGGCACCAGCGAGCAATTCGAACGCACCGATCAGGTGGCGACGGCGATGAACGAAATGTCCGCCACAGCCCAGGAAGTGGCCCGCCATGCGGCTGACGCTGCAAGGGCGGCCGATGACGCCGATCAATCGGCGCAGCAGGGCGAGAAGGTCATGCAAGGGACCATTCACACCATCACCCGGATGCGCGGCGAGATCGCCAACACGGCCACGGTCATCCGTCAGTTGGAAACCGACAGCGGGCGCATCGGCAAGGTGCTGGAGGTGATCCGCGGGATCGCCGAACAGACCAACCTGCTGGCCCTCAATGCTGCCATCGAAGCGGCGCGAGCCGGGGAGGCGGGGCGCGGTTTCGCGGTGGTCGCCGATGAGGTCCGCAGCCTGGCCCAGCGTACGGCTTCGTCAATCATCGAGATCAACCAGATTATCCAGACTGTACAAACGGGAGCGGTGGACGCGGCCCACGCCATTGAAAGTGGGCAATCGCGCAGCGAAGAAAGTGTGGAGCAAGTGACCCAGGCCGGTGTGATGCTCGAACGCATCACCCAGGCTGTCGAAGCGATTCGTGACATGAACCGCCAGATCGCCACCGCAGCCGAAGAGCAGACTTCCGTGGCCGAAGACATATCCCGCAACCTGACGGAAATCACCTGCATTGCCAGCACTAACTTGGACAATGTGCAGCGCACCGAAGCCGCCAGTCGGGACTTGCACGGTTTGTCGGGACAGTTGAATGAAGTGACGGCGCGGTTGAGTGCCTGACGGTCGTTCGCGACAGGTATTGATAAACGCAAAAGAGCCGCGCAACCCCAAGGTTGCGCGGCTCTTTTTTTTGCTGATGGATCAAGTGTCTTGCTTGTTGCTCAAGACTTTGCCGGTGGTGGCATCGAAATCAACATCAAACTCTTTGCCGTCGGCGGTTTTCAATTCGACTTCATATTCATAACCGTTGAAGTGGTTATCCAGGTCGGTGTCGGTGATGGTCGCGCCCGGGTGCAACTTCAGGGCTTCGTCGTTCATCGACTCAAGGGACTTGATCTTGCCTTCCTTGACCAGTTGAGGAATCTGATCGACGCGAACATCTGCCTGGGCCAGGCCAGCAGTCAGGGTCAGGGCAGCGGCGGTAAACAGGGCAGTCAATGTTTTCATGAGTTCTTTCCTTGGTGTCGTTAAGGGTGAGTCGTTTAAGTGAGCTCAGATTAACTGTGGCAACTTAATTCACCCTTAATTCGAAAAAACCTGAAGCAAGTTGCCTGGCAACCGTCTTGCTACTCAGTAGCCATTCTTTTCCAATAGTTGCACCACGCTGCCTGTCTCGGGACGCTGGAAGTACTTGAGCAACTCATTGGCACGGTTGGTGAAGATGCCATCGACACCGGCATCCATCACTTTCTTGAAGTCCACCGCTTCATCCACGGTGTAGACATGCACCAGCAGACCCTGGTCATGGGTGTACTGGTTCATCCACGGTTGCACCAGGTCCGCGTAACTCTGGCTGCCGCCATGGGTCAACGCCGCGGATGGCCCGGTACCAACGGCGCCCTGGGCCTTGGCGTACTGAATCCATTTTTCGAATTCAGCCTTGTCCTTGGGTTCCTGTTTGGCGTAATAGGCGGCCTTGTCCGTTTCGCCGGACTCGGCAAAAGGCACCTTGGATTTGGGCTCGATGTTGCCTTCGCCCACCCACAACAGCAGGATCTTCGGCACCTTTGGCATTTCTTTGTGCAGCAGTTCGAGACTGCTCTTTTCAAAGGTCTGCAAGACGACTTTGCCCTTGCCCTGGCCGACTCCCGTGGCCCGCTTGGCCAGTTTCGACCCGGCCGGGCTCAGCCAACCGCGGTCCTGCAATTTGTCCTTCAGGTCGCGCTCGATGCCGGGGAACAGTTTCGGCTCTTTGGTTTCGATGTACAGCCCGGGTTTTTGCTGCGGATTGCCCTCGGCGATATTGATCACTTCATCGAGGGTCAGGATCTTCAGGCCGGCGAACGAAGGGCGCGCGCGGTCCGGGTAAGCGGTGTTGAACCAACTGCCGGCATCGAGCGTCTTGAGTTCCGCCATGGTGAATTCGTTGGCGGTGCTGTCCTTGCGCTCGGGGAATTTGACCGCGACATCCGTGGTGCGCAGCAGGCTGTCGTCATGCAGGACGAACAGCACGCCGTCCTTGCTGCGTTGCAGGTCCAGTTCCAGGTAATCGGCGCCCAGGTCGCGGGCCAGCTTGTAGGCGGCAGCAGTAGATTCCGGCGCGTCGAACGAGGCCCCGCGGTGGGCGATCACGGCGGGGTGCGGAATGCCCTGGAGGGTTGCCAGGGCCTTGGGGCTCGGGGCCTCGGACGCTTGGGGCTGGCCGAAGCCGAGCAACAGGCTCAGCATCAAGGCGGTGCGGGTGAAGGTGACAGGCATGCTCGAAATCCTTTCGTCGGTGTGCAAAAAACTATCTTTTAACAACTGAACGCGGTCGGCGCTATCGCCATACCGACATAAAGCTGTGCAAAGAAGATTTTTCCCACGCATTTCCAGGCCGCTTTGCAGTACCCTTGCCGCATCAGTTTCCCCGGCAGAGGGAAACCTTAAATCTTGTGTCCGCTTGCCCTGCGTGTAAACCATTGATCAGACGTCCTGAGGGACGCATCCATGAGGTTTACCATGCGCACCACTTCGACATTCATCTGCCAGGCCGCCGACCAGCTCAAGGGTTTTGTCGGCTTGAACCGCAAGACTGGCCAGTACATCGTGCGTTTCAGCGAAGACGCTTTCGGCATGGACGTGGCCGACGACGGCATCATCCCCACCTGCGAATTTGTCTGGGCCCCCGTGGCAGACGGCACCATGGCCCTCAAGCGCGAGCGGATCCAGTTGCTGCTGGACCAGCACATCGACGACCGGATCAACCTCACCGAACCCTTGCGGGTGTACATGGCCCGCAGTGATTTGCCAGAGATCGTGGCGGTGCGGCAGTTGGTGGAGGGCTGAAGCCCTCGATCTTGCGTTGAACAGAGATCCCGTGGGAGCCCACAAGGATTTTTGGAATGGCACGGTCCTGTGGCGAGGGAGCTTGCTCCCGCTGGGTCGCGCAGCGGCCCGCAAAAAAGCGATGAGCGCTGCGCACTCAAGCGGGAGCAAGCTCCCTCGCCACAAAAGCTTCCCTGCTATCACGCTACAGATTGATCAACGGTAAACCCTGTGACATTAGATTGGGCGTTGGAAGGCATAGTCGCGTTCGACCTTGCACACCCTCGTATGGCAATGGCTATACCAAGTGGAGCGGCCGCGCTCACGGATCGCGCAGTGTTCGGGATGCTGCTTCCAGGCCAGGATCGCGGCTTCATCGCTCCAATAGGACACGGTAATCCCGAGGCCATCTTCGCCACGCGCCGATTCGACACCGAGAAACCCCGGCTGCTCTCGAGCCAAGGCCAGCATGCGCTCGGCGGCTTCGGCGTATCCTTGGTTCCCCTCGGTGCGCAGGGAGGTGAAAATCACTGCGTAGTAGTGGGCGTTCATGGCGTTGTCCTGGCGCAGGCTTGGACAAACGCGCTGACCAGCGGCGGCACGCGCCCTTCCAATGCGGCACGTTCAGGCTGGAACAGCGTGGCGACGAAGAACGGATGGTCCTGCAGCTCCATCGCTCGCAGGCCGCCGGCCGAGTCTCGGGCCACGGGATGCAGGCGCTGATTGAGCAAGTCTTCTTCAAAGTTCGGGTTGACCCCGAAGCGGCAATGGTAGCCCTCGAATACCATCTGGCGACCATAAGCCTTGGCAATCAACGAGTCCGCATCGAGCTGAAGGCTATCGATGGTTTCGATCAAGGCACAGCTCAGCGGCGTCAACAGCGCGCGTTTAGCTTCGGGATCGGTTTCGCCATGGGCGGCATCGGCCCAACCCATCACATTGCGCGCGTATTCCAGCACGGCATGCTGAAAACCACCGCAGGTGCCGAGGAAAGGGCGACGCTGTTCGCGGGCAAAACGAATCGCTTGCACGGCGCCGTCTTCACTTCGGTAAGGACTGCCGGGCACGCACCAGACGCCGTTGAAGTCATTTAGAACGCTGTTGTCAGCGATGGAGTCGGTTGCCAACCATTGGAAGTGAATGTCTTGGCCGGTTTGTCTGGTGATGAGCTCAAGGGCGATGGGGATTGCCCGATGAGCCGTTATCTGGGGGGCATGGTCGCCGACCAGGGCGATGTGTAGAGGACGCTGTTTTTCCATGGGAGAGTCGCCGCTTGTTGATTCCTGGTCGCCACTATAGATTGGCGTTCACGCAATCAATATTGGCGTTTATACAAGTGATCAATGCAGCAGCGCACTATCGTCTGGACTATCCCGACCTGTCCCTGATCCTCGCACTGGTCCGTGGCGGCTCACTGGCCCGGGCCGCTCGATTGCTGCAGGTGGATGTGTCCACGGTGTTTCGTTCGGTACGTCGGCTGGAGGCGGCCCTGGGCCAGCCCTTGTTCGAAAAAAGCCGTTCCGGGTACTTGCCCATGAGCCTGGCCCAGGCGCTGGCCGAGCAAGCCGAGCGCGCCGAACAGGCCTTGGAGGCGGCGCGGGTGGGGGTGGAGCAGGGCGGCGAGGTCATCAGCGGGACGGTACGCTTGACGTGCAGCGACTCGGTCCTGCAAGCGTTGCTGCTGCCTGCGCTGGCGCGTTTCATGCCCGCGTATCCGGCGTTGACCCTTGAGCTGAGCACCTCGAACGACTTCGCCAACCTGAGCCGCCGCGATGCCGACATCGCGTTACGCCTGACCCGTACGCCGCCGGAACACCTGGTCGGTCGAAATCTGGGCGATGTGGCATACCGGGTATGCGCCAGCGCCACCTACCTGCGCTTGGCGAATACGGATGACCTGGCTTCCATGACCTGGATCGCGTCGGACGATTTTCTCCCGGATCACCCCACCGTAGCCTGGCGCCGCCAACATCTACCCGCCGTGGTGCCCGCCTATCGCTGCAACAGCATGCTCTCGGTCACCGAACTGGTGCGAGCCGGCTTGGGGGTGGCGGCGCTGCCAGACTTTCTGATCGATGAACACCAGGGCCTGATGCCCCTTGGCGAACCGCTGGAGGGGTATGACACCGCCCTGTGGCTCCTGACTCGCCCCGACTGCCGGGCCTTGCGCTCGGTGGTGAGCTTGTTCGATGAGCTGGGGCGCAATCTGCGCTGGCGCTGACTTTTAACGAGTAGGGTGTGCATGACTCAATGGATGATGGTCCCCCAACGATTATAGTGCCTCAAGCACCCGCCCTTGGCAGAGAACATCACGATGACGAAGTCTTCCCAACCCACTCCCGCCGCACCCGTTGACCACTTGCGTTTTCATCGCCCCCACGCGCATCTGGCGCCGACCTTCGGCAATGACCGCTTTGCGCTGAGAGCGGAGGCGTTCGCGCGTTTTTTCGGGACGCCGATGTTCCTCGGCGCGCAAACCTTGATCGTGTTGATATGGGTCAGCCTGAACCTGCTGGGGGTCTTTCATTTCGATGCTTACCCATTCATTTTGCTGAACCTGGCGTTCAGCCTGCAGTCAGCCTATGCCGCGCCGCTGATCTTGCTGGCACAAACCCGTCAGGCTGCTCGGGACAAAGCCCAGGCGGAAGCCGATGCCCAGCATCGTGAAGCCTTGGCCATCGCCAATAGCGAGCGCCAGGCCCAGGCCGCGCAGAATACGGCGCAGTTACTTGAGTTGTTGGAACAGAACACCCGCCTGACGGAAATGACCAAGGCATTGACCGAGCGCATCGACAACTTGACCACTGAAATGCACCAGAAGGTCGTGCACAACCCATCGGTGCAGTAGTCCTTCACGCCAGGACTTCTTGATCAAGCCTGGTAACGGCTCAGGAACATGTCGAGGGCCGATTCGATCACCTGGGCCTGCTCATCCTGGGTCAGGCTGGGTTGCCCCATCGAGACCTGCGGCCAGAAGGCGAACGTCTTGAGCAGCCCATGCATTTGCTGGGCGGCAAATGCCGGTTCCACGGGTTTCAACCGGCCATCGGCCTGGGCTTGGCGAATCCAGGCCGTCAGGCCTTCTTCCCGCTGGCCCATGCGCGACACCATGTCCCGGGCCCGCTCCGGGGAATGAATGGTTGCGGCGATGGCGATGCGCGCCAGGTCAAGGAAGTTCTCGTCCGCCAGCATGTGCAGTTTGGCTTGCAGCAACGTTTGCAGCTGCTCCCGTAGCGGCTTTCGCGGGCTGTAGGGCATGTCCTGTTCCGCGGTAATGCTGTTCCATAACCGATTCAGAATTTCGGCAAACAACTCTTCCTTGCTCGGAAAATGGTTATACACCGTGCGCTTCGATACGCCGGCAGTCGCCGCAATCTTGTCCATGCTGGTGATCTCGAAACCGCTGCTACGGAATTCAGCAATCGCGGCCTGGAGGATGGCTTCGCGTTTTCGCTCGGTAAGGCGCTGCGGTACGGTCATGGGCAATTCGTCGGTGAGATGAGAGAACTTACACTCGGCAGTTTACTTGCTGCCGGGATTCATGCAATCTAGAAAGTACACCGAGTGGTGTAGTTTTTTGAGTCAAGCGGCTGAGCGTGCATGCAACGGCCATCCAGCGTCCCACGACGGCGAAGCGCAATTGCGCCGACGCCCTTGGAGTTATCGCACCATGACCATTCCCTCTCTTTCGACCGACAATCCGTCCGCCCAAGACGCATCCCGGCGTGAACAGGGCAAGTATCGCAATCATGCCTTCACGCCTCGGGAAGGCTTTGGCACCACCCTGCGTATCATCTGGAACATGATCTTCCACAAGCCGCGCACCACTCGGCCTTCGGGCGCCATCGAGGTTCAACCGCTGTCGCGCGACACTCTGCTGGCCGCGCCGAATAACAGTGTCTGGCGCCTCGGCCATTCCACCGTGCTGCTCAAGCTGCGGGACAAGTTCTGGCTGACCGACCCGGTTTTCTCCGAACGTGCCTCACCCGTGCAATGGGTCGGTCCCAAGCGTTTTCATCAGCCACCCATCAGCCTGGAAGAACTGCCGCCGATCGAAGCAGTGATCCTTTCCCATGATCATTACGATCACCTCGACCATCAGGCCATTCTCAAACTGGCTGCCAAGACCCGCCACTTCCTGGCTCCCTTGGGCGTGGGCGACACCCTGATCAAATGGGGCATCGACGCCAGCAAGGTCCGTCAGTTGGACTGGTGGCAAGGCACCGAAGTGGACGGTATCGAGTTCATTGCCACGCCATCCCAGCATTTTTCCGGTCGCGGCCTGTTCGACAGCAACGGCACGTTATGGGCCTCGTGGGTGATGATCGACGCCGGTACCCGGATTTTCTTCAGCGGCGACACTGGTTATTTCGATGGTTTCAAACGCATCGGCGAGCAATACGGCCCCTTTGATCTGACGCTGATGGAAACTGGTGCCTATAACGTCGACTGGCCGCATGTCCACATGCAGCCGGAGCAAACCCTGCAAGCTCATATCGACCTCAGGGGCCGCTGGTTGCTGCCGATTCACAACGGCACATTCGACCTGGCGATGCATGCCTGGTATGAACCCTTCGATCGCATCCTGGCCCTGGCCTGGGAGCGAAACGTCAGCATCGCTACGCCGCAAATGGGCGAAGCATTCACCCTGACGCAGCCGAAACGTGGCCGCGCCTGGTGGCTGGATGTGGAGCCCTCGGCTTATCAGGACCAGCCCGACATGGCCTGACTCCCGACGCATCGATCATTCGATCATTGCGTAGTCTGGGCGCTCCATCGGATCCGGCGTGGCGCCCTTGATGTTCATGCCGCGCCCCGGTGCGAAGCCGGGGAAGAACACCAGGCCCTCGGCCTCCAGCCGAAAGGCCAGGGCCAGGCGGGTCACATCGAGCAACTCGCCCCCAGCCTCGAAGCGGCGGATGGCCTGGACCGAGACGCCGGATTGGCGGGACAGCTCCTCGACACTCCAGCCCAGCATGGCTCGCGCCTGTGCACTGTGAGCAGGGGTGAATTGATAGACAGCGATGCGTTGCAGGGTGGTTTTGATTGCGAGAGAGGCCATGGGGGGCTCCAAAGCTATGGGATAAAAAAGTACTGTGTTTTTGTACAGTTATTTTGAATCCCGATCAATCTCATTTTTTTGATCAATGGCCAGCGGTCTTTTCCAGCCAGGCACTCGGTGCGTGTCCCAGTACCCGGCGGAACATGGTGGAGAACGCGGCGGGGCTGTCGTAGCCCAGATCAAGGGCAATGCGGGTTACCGAATCGCCTACGGCCAATCGGGACAATGCCGACATCACACACGCCTGTTGCCGCCATTGGCTGAAACTTGCCCCAGTTTGCTGGCTGAACAGGCGATTGAACGAGCGCAAGCTGATATGTAGCTGCGCCGCCCATTGCACGGGCGAGACGTGGGCGTTGGGGTGTTTCAGAAAACCCTGGCACAGGCCTAGCAGGCGCGGGTCCTTGGGCAGTGGAAGGTGCAGCGGCAAATGCGCGCTGCGGGCCAGCTCGTGCAGCAACAGATCGATTAATGCACCGTCGCGTCCAGCCTCGTCATAGTCCGGGGCAAGTTCCACGGCTTCCATCAGCAACTGGCGCATCAGCGGCGACACGCTGATGACCTGGCAACGGGCGTCCATGGCCGTTACGGCGGCCGGTTCGATATACAAGCTTCGCGTGCTGACGCCCAGCATCAGCACCTCATGGGCAACCCCGGGCGGGATCCACACCGCCCGTTGCGGCGGCACCACCCAATTGCCGTCCGCGGTGCTGACCTGCATGACTCCGGTGGCGCCGTAGAGCAACTGCGCCCGCCGGTGGGTATGGCGCGGCAACCGATGACCGTCGGGGTAATCCGTGCCGATAGCCACTACTGGCCGTGGCGTGTCGTCCAGCAGGTCAATCGAAACATTGCGCATCGAGCGGTATCCAGCGATTGGCGTAAACACAAACATTATTGGCCTACTTGCTGAGGCAGGCCAAGCCCCATCGCTCTATCGTCGGCCTCTCTCAACTTACGGATGCTGCGCGATGTTCTACCTCTTGCTGGCACTCTTCGGTTGCATGACAGGCATCACTGCTGTGCTGTTCGGCTTCGGCGGTGGATTCGTCGTGGTGCCCTTGCTATACCGCATGCTCACCGCCAGCCACGGCGCTGACGACCCTATCGGCCAATCGGCGATGCATATTGCCGTGGCCACCTCGACCTGCGTGATGATAGTCAATGCGCTGATCGCCACCGCCAAGCATCACCGCGCCGGTAACCTCATTCGCCACTACGTGTGGCCGTTGGGCGGCTTCATCGGCCTGGGCGCTATCGTCGGAGCCGTTGCCGCGATGTGGGCGAGTAGCGAAGTCATTCGCTATGCCTTCATCGTTTATCTGGGCGTGACCATCCTGGACTGCTTGTTCAGACGCGGTTTTCTGACGCAGCCTGACGCTGTAGTCCCACGGCGATTGGGCAGGGCAGAGGTATCGGCAGGCGGAATCAGCATCGGCGTCATCGCCACTTTTCTGGGCGTGGGTGGCAGCGTCATGACCGTGCCGTTATTGCGTCGTTGCGGGCTGAACATGTCGCGCGCGACGTCCATGGCTAACCCGCTGAGTTTGCCGGTTGCGGTGGCCGGGACGTTGACTTACATGGCCATGGCCGGGTTTACCGAGTTTGATTTGGGGCCGTGGTTTGTTGGGTATGTGGATTTGCAGGCGTTTGCGGTTTTGACACTGGGCTCGTTAGTGGGGATTCGATTAGCTACGCCATGGATCGGGCGGATACCGGATCGATTTCACGCCGGGGTCTATATCGGATTGTTGATCGTCGTGATGTTGGGCATATCGGTGCGGTAAGTTGCTGCGTGGCATTGCTCAAAATTTTGTGGGAGAGGGTGGCATATCGATTCTATGAGGCTGATTCGTCATACTTCGCGCCACTCATTTCGTGAGCTGACGCTCGCTTTTTCCAGGAAGATTCCATGTTCAAAGGACTGTTGCTCCTCGCATCCAGCGCCGCGTGCCTGCTCGCGCTCTGTTCGACAGCCAGTGCCGATGGTGGTAGTGGCGTCTTTACCGGCACCTTGGGCAAGATGCCGATTGTGCTGGGACTCAACACTGCTCAAGAGGACGAGGTCATCGGTCGTTATTTCTATGAGAAATACCATCGTGACTTGGGATTGAGCGGCTCGCAGCAAGGAAAGACCCTGACGCTGGTCGAGGGCGGTACCCGTTACGACGACGGCCAATCGCTGCCAACCCTGACGCTGCAAAAAACGGCCAACGGCTGGCAGGGTGAATGGAAAAGTCTCAAGGGCAAAGTTCTGCCCGTACAGTTGACCGAGGCCAGGCTCCCGGCACCTGGGGCTGATCTTTCCCCCGTTATCGCCGAGCTGCAAAAAAGTGATCCTTATGAGTATCTCCGCCTGCAAGGCTTGAAACTCAAGCCGGGCAAGAAAGAATCTTTCATGGGGCATGACTTGCAATGGTGGACGGAGCCAGATTCCGGCATTTCTATGTTCAGCGTCGAGTCCGGCTACTCGAAAGACGAACTACAACGGGTCAATCGGCAATTGTTGGGACGGCTCTGGACCGAAGTCATCAGCTACCACGGCTGTCTGTTGCAGGGCGCGGATAATGCCGAGTTCGACCAAGGCGTTGCGCCCAAATTCCTATCGCCCGATGTGATCAGCCTGAACATTTCCACAAGTTACTACTGCGGCGGCGTGCATCCGGATTTTGGCAATTCGCCGCTCAATCTCGATGCTCACACCGGCCACAGTTTGTCGCTGGAAGATGTGCTCTGGGTTGGCACAGGCAAGCCAACGCTGTACGCCGGCCACAACGACATGGGTGATGCTCCGTTGACCGATGCAGAGAGCCAGGCGCGATACACTTACCAGCGCGAGGTATTCGCGCCATGGCTGATCAAGCAATTCACCACGCTGTACCCCGACGAGATGCTGAAGCCAACGGATGAAGACAGCTGCGACTACACCGATGAAGGCGTCTGGGGATATTCCAATTGGTACTTCACCGAAAAAGGTTTGTACCTGGGACCGTTCTTCGCCCGCGCGCAACGCGTTTGTGATGATCCTGGCTGGTCGGTGCTGCCATACGCAGTCGTAAAACAACACCCCGGTGCGGTCAAACTTCAATTGCCCGGGACTGGTGACTAACCCTCAGCCAACCCGGGTGCCTCCCGAATAACGAAGTGATCGAGGTTCTCGATACTGGCACTGAACACCCCGAACGTCTGTTCGGGGTTCTTCTTGCTCGGTACCTGTTTCAACTCCGGCGTCACGCCATAAAAGAAGCAATACAACGGCGCGTCACTGTCGACGGCATGCTTGATCTCTTCCAGGAACGCTTTGCGCTTGCGGTAGTTGTCGATCAACTTCTTGCTCAGGTAAACATTGACTGAGTAAGGCTTCTTCTTCGTCTCGTCCGGTTGCCTGAACCAGACCTTCTGTTCGAAATCGATGCGAAAGCTTTGCGTGTAATCCTTGATCTCCTTGATCTTGCCCCAGTAAATGAGCCCCTTGTTATCCAGCAGGTACTCGACCTTCTTGAAGAACGAGCCATAGGGCGCCGTGTGCTCGCCAATCTTCAGCATCATGCGCTTGAGCAGGTCCTTGTCCGCGAAGTTCGACACGAAGCACTCCACCGGATGGGCGAAGACATGGGTCTTGTCCGGTGCCGAGTCACGGCCCGGGTGCTCGTCATGCCTGGCGGCTGAAGGCACTCGCTCATCGCGCATCACGTCTGCAGTCGCCGTCGGGTTGGACGGCTTGCGCACATACTCACGTCGAGTCAGCAACAACTCCGAAGGGAAATGCTCCTCCCGCCCGTCATCCGATTCCGCACCATCCACTTCCAGGCCCGACGCCGATGCCTTCAGGCTGACATAAGGACAACCTTCGATATGCCGTGTGCTGGGGATGTTCTTGAAGTGCGGCGTGCGCACGTAATTCACATTCTTGGCGTTGAACGTCCCCAACACATTCGCCGCATCAAACGCCATTCGACAGGCATCGTTGGGGCACTGGAACTGTTCCTTCGCGGAATCGAACGCCACCGTCTCGTCGAAATTCAAATCGCGAACGTCATAGATCGACAGCTTGTCGTCGAGGCTGCGGCAGTAGGCGAGGTCGAATTTCATGGTGGGCTCGGGTCCTTGAGAGGAGAAGGGTATTAATAGCGGGAGGCGGGGTGGGTTGCACTGACTGTTTTCAGCTCAGAGCAAATTTGTAGCAATGCCCCGCCCATGGACAGCGCCCGAGACGTTATTGATATTCTTCCAGCTCAACACCGACCCTGTGGCGAGGGAGCTTGCTCCCGCTGGGCTGCGCAGCAGCCCCCAATTCCTATCACCAACAAAAAACCGTCGCTCGAACACAGACGGCAACGTCGCAATTACAACTCGCTTAACCACGCGCGTACGCATAACCGGAATTATATTGCCGGAAGTGGAGGCTTGAGCCACGACAATCGGCATTGTAGTTCCGACTATGTTGGACAAGCCTGCTCCTGAAGCGAGCGTTGCTACACTGCGAGGCATTGCGAAGGCCAAGGATGATGACAAGGGGGATCGAATGAGTGATGACGCAAAATCCGCAGGTACGCGTGCATGGCAGGGGGACAGGATGGTGTTCACAAAGGCCGATAAGCCTCATCTGGATCTGCTACCTCATGCCGATACGCCTCAGATGCGCAAGCCAGGTCGGTTGAAGGGGAAGATTCGGATGTCGGCGGATTTTGACTGCACCCCCGGGGACATCATCGAGAGTTTTAAGGGACGGTCGTGAGTTCGGAAGAGTTTTCCTGATCTGAGATTTCAGCAGGCACCTCAGCAATGCAGGTCTCGTCGAACTCCCGCATAGCGGCCGTGTCGATAGCGCCGATCTTCAGCAGCGCTTCAGCCGAGTTGTGAATCGATTCGAGAGCTTCACTTTTGTATTCTTCAGCCATGGCACATCTCCAAAAAATCTCGTTCTTGAGCAACTCAACGGGAGCCTGCTCGTGATCTTAAAAAAACACAGTAATGAGGCCTGCCGCTGAATTGTGGCGAGGGGATTTATCCCCGCTGGGCTGCGAAGCAGCCCCAACCCCCATTTCACCAACAAAGAACCGCCGCCCGAACACGAACGACGGCTTCAGATTGAGCTTCAAAACCCACGCAAAACCCGCGACGCCTTCCGCCACCAAGACTCATGCTGGCCAAACGGATCATCCACCAACACCGCCGGCATATCGCGCAAACGAATCCACGGCTCATCCTGCCAGTGCAGCATGCAGAGCGACATCTTCGGCCAATCCAACACGCTCAACGTAGGACGCTCCCCCTTATGTGAGTAGCGCTCATCCCGCAGCGTAGGCACCACCTGATGCGTGATCCACTCACGTAGCAACCGATACTCAGGGCAGTAGTGATAGACCAGCAACGCATAAACGCCCGACTCGCTCAGCATCAGACGCTCTTCGGTCAAGCCGTGGACATGCACGAGCATCATCCGGCGCTGGTCAGGGTCAAGCTTGCGGGTCATGCGCTCGTCGAGGTGCTTGCTCATCAAGCGTCCCAAGTCGGAGGCGCTGAACCAAGCCTGGTTTTCAACCAGAAGGGCGTGCAGATGAATATTGTGTCGAATAAATTGAGTAGGAATCAGGGGGTCAGACATGACAGATCTCCAGAAGCGGCTGTGCATGAGCTGACGAGCGGGTAGGGCTGGTTACCTTCATCTTGAAGGTCAGATTTACAGGCATATCCTTTACCTCTGGCTGCTTTCTTAGGGCATTCGTTATGGGTGCCGGGAGCTAAGAAACCCACCAGAGACGGGCCGGACATATTCCCCTTTCGGGTCTTGTATTCGCCCACTCCCGACATAACGGGGGATTTTCGCAGGCGTAGAGAAACCGCAGACGAAAAAAAGCCGCTGGCTGTCGGGTGCGGAGGACCGCTCTGGTTGAGGCGTTTCTTAGGCGCCGGATTGAGAGCCTAGAGGCTCAATGCCGCGGGGTCAACCCTTCAAAATCGGCCATGATAATTGAGTCTATCCTGGCCGTTCTAGAAGCCTACAAGTCCCGCACAGGGGGATTTTTTCGATTGGTAGCATGCCACCTCAAGAATCTTCAGCTAACGTAATCATCGGGTTCGCGCTGCGAGGATCGTATAGGCTCAAGATCAACCGCATCTGATTGGCGAAGGCGTTACATAGACTTTAACCATAACGGGACGTCTAACTTCAACCCGCATGGCAGGCCTTTATTATTTTGCGAGCGCCTTGGCTAGACTGATTGTTGTATGGGTTTAACAACCAAACAATCCGGCTACGCATCGAGTTCTGGCTTCAGATTCAAAGTCGGGTCAACAACGCGGCATCAGGGAGACCAACATGGAAAATAGACATGCTGTGACAGACCTTGAATCCACAGATACTCCAGCAACAGCCACTTCGGAAAAGGGCCCTGAAGCAACTTGGTATAAAACGCTGCAAATCCATTTGGGCAGCAACCCGGGCACCATCATTTTTGCTACCCTCTTTTTCTTCGCATTCGCCGGCCTGATCTGGAGTCTCACCAGCACCTTAAGTGGTGGCAGTGAAAGCGAGGAGGGACTTAATCGATTGATCGCCTTGCTCGGGGCGCTGCTGGGATGGGGTGTCGGGGTGCTCTTCGCACCACTCTCGAAAGCAGAAAAAGAGCAGTTCCAGGGGATTGCGAAGGTGGTGTCAGCCTTTGTCGCTGGTTATCTGTTATCGAAGGTCGAGGTGTTCATCAAGCTGACCCTGTTTCCGGAGGGGACTTTCCCAGCTATGAACTGGATTCGGGTCGGAATTTTCCTGTCCACGTTCTTGCTGGGCGCCCTGATTGTATTCATTCACCGGCTTTATGCTTTCCGTAAATAACCATCGTTAACTGTTTCGTATAGGCGTAGATAATTAATTCATCCTCCGAGGGGATCGTCATGACAATCGCAGATGTGCTGGTTCATGCAGCCCGTTCCGAACTGAAGAACTGGACCACAAACGAACTTGTCGAGTGTGTCTATAACGCATCCGGGAAACCGAGCGCTCAGGGGGAGCAGCAAGGCTCCGATACAGTCGCCAAGTATTGGAGCGATGGCTTGGGGGACAGCAGTCGTAATGGTTGCAGCAGTTATGCATGGTCTGCAGCCTTCATTTGCTGGTGCTTGAGGCAGGCCGATATCAGATTGGAGCAGTTTCCCTTCCATGGAGCTCATCATGCCTACATCCGTTGGGCGATCAACAATGCGAAGAGCGCTAAACAAGGCAAGCTTTACTACGGCCGCCGGATTGATGCATATATGCCAAAGCCCGGGGATTTGATTGCGCAATGGCGAAAGAAAGATAAAGACGATCCAGATCCGGATATTTCCTTTGATAGTCAGCCAGATGAGTTCTATGCGTCGCATTGCGACATCGTGACCAGAACGACCGCTGACCGGGTCTTTGCTATTGGAGGCAACGTGTCCAACAGAGTGCGGGAAAGTTCCTTCGACCTGTTCCAAGGACTGTTGAAGCCCAAGAAGGAGCTGATCTGCATCATGGAGCTCACTGAACTTCCATAGACGTCGTTGTGTTGCCGTCGGGGCATTTTTCACCCACATGCCTGAATCTCATCGACCCAGTTTTGAATACCAAACGAATTGTAGAATATCGCTTTCAGACTGCTGGATTGGGGCAGAATAGCGTTGGCACCTAGTCAAGAATGCATTGGTGGTAATACTTATTTTCTGATCAATAAGCCCATCGACTGCACCACTGCCTCACCCACTCTAAGAGGTCTAGACGCCAGACTTTCTGTGCTTTGCGTCCAGTGAATACACAAAAAAGGGTTGCCGACTGGCAACCCTTTTCTCAGAAACCATTTCATTTTTTATGAGACGGGCTCAGGTTCTGATGCGACTCTGCCGCTTAACCTTCCGTTTCGGCATCAAGCAAATAACGGGCTTTGATTTATAATGATTTTTTCAATGAAAATGGACGAAAGTTTCACGAAAGCCGTACCGAAGCGATAGGCATTCAGGGGCGTACGGACGGCCCCTCCAGAGCGTGGTGCAAGATAATTGGCGGTGGTGGTGGGACACGTGGAAGACCTTCTATACAGGGACCTCCCAAGGCAGAAGCTGAGTACGAGAACGATGACGGATAGGAGGGCTGGGCACGTGCGCTGTTGTCTTTCAATCAAATGTGCTCAGTCGCAACCAGAATCTTCGCAACAACTGGATTTTTTACTCGAGCTTTACACTAGAAATACATAGTTGCGATCCACTTGATTACCTGTTTGCAGGCGACGTGACCAGTATTTGCATTCGAGATGACCGTCGATTGTATGGAATATGATCAACACGTTTCGTAGTCGTTGGCCATAGCAGGGTACTGCGCTGATAAACGCCAGAGCTGTACAGAGATTCAGGCTGCGACGGGCTTTGGCGGGATTCAAAGGTTTTCATCCTGAGCATGCTATCGCTAGTTCAAGAACGTACACTCCGCTGTTCGTTCTTCAACGGTTGGGAGCCCTAGCGGTGACGCCTTGCGTGCTCTCAACGCCCTCCAAGCGTTGGAAAGTCTCTGAAGGAGACCGGGGCGTTCTATTGGGGTAATTAGTGCTTCCCGAACAGCGCGCCATGTCTCTCGTTTCATACGAATTCCACCGTTGATGCTCCAGGAGCCGTTGGGGTTGGTGCGCGGGTCGGCAAAGAGTGGTCGCAGGTATTGCAGCAAAAATCCTGGAACCCAAGGGAAATCGCGCGCTCCGCCGTGAAGGTAGAAGTTGCTCCAACGATAAATTTTCCACACATCGTGCATGTTAACGTTAAATTCAATATTCTCTTGATGGGTCTGTATGGCCTCAAATAGCTTGCTCAGGTCGATCGGAATGAGCTCATCAAGCTTTTCGGGGTTAACATAACTAGACACGCAGAATGCACCGCGTAAACGAAGCTCAATGGCGGTGCGTAGTACAGCGACAGGTGTATACGGCGCACGATCCACGTGGGTCATTCCAGAATATGTTCCATAGATAATCTGCTCCGTACCCTTGTAAACCTCGAAAGGAGTTTCGCGCTTGCGCCGCCAAGCTGCAAAGTACCCTTCAACCTCCGTTACGTTGTGCGCAGCATCCTCCAATAGAATCAACGCATATCCCATAATTTCATGCAGTGCGCGGTGTAAGGTGTGTACTACGGCATCTGTCGCAAATACTGATGGTGCCTGTGAGAAGGCATCAATGCTGTCGCAATAGCGGGTCGCCTCCTTGTCAAGCATGGTGAGCTGCGCTCTGTAGTAAGAGGGTTCAATTAATTTATTTACTCTGTCTGCGACTGAAACCATCAACCCTTGACGCACTGCATCGGCATCAGTCATAGGAGTAAGTTTTGGTCGTGGAGGTGCAACCGGTGCATTGGGATGGTGTTTTCGGGTCAGAATTGCACCGCCGAGTTCATTCCAAAGCCATGGAAGGGCATCGCTTCGAACCCAATCCCTTAAACTAATCAAGTTGGTGGAGTTGCAGGGTTCGAGCTGATGCAGTTTCTGAGAATAATCGTTGTGATTCATCAAGTAGCCCTGTAATTCTTCTACATATTAGGTTCCGGCGTGCCGTCGTCGAACTCGCGGGGAACGTATTCTAGTTTTGCCGCTTCAACGGCCGTTTCTAAGGCGACGAAGAAAGGTGCGCGCGGTGATGATTCCAAGATGCAGTCGAAATGTACTGTGATCTTCATCCGAGAGGCCGGGATGCGATCCATCTGTATGCAGCATCTTGAACAAACCGTTCAAATAGTTCTTTCCATCACCAGTCCATTCGTTCCTGCTGATCGACAGGAATCCACGCTCCGTGAGCCAGGCGCGACGGTTTTCGCTGGTAGGCAGCTCGGCGGTTTTTTGTGGATCAATATGCGAAGCAATGTCGCTGAGCAAGCCCTCTAAGAAGGTACGAATTTGACTGTTCGCGGCGGCCCAGTCGCCGCGTGCGTGCGCGTCGATTGCTTGGTCTAGATGTCCCAACGGCACGAGAAATCCGAACTGCTTCAGCAGTTGGTGAACCTCGTCGTCGGCCGCAGGAAGATCTACTTCTCTAGGCAACGCAGCACGCAGTAATGGCTTTCGGGTGTCATCGCTCCAGGAAATAACGTAGCCGTCAAGCGCTAACCCTCGCAGCAATCGTTCCTGCCCGGGATTCGCATACTGCGGCAGTACCACTCCAACCGCCTCGCGTACCGCCGCTTCGGCCAAAGTCACAGCCCCGTCCAAGGTGCTGACGATCTGCGTTGCGCGTTGATTGACGGCCCGCGCCAGCAGCGCACACTTGGCGGCAACGCTCTTTGTCGGTCCTTGCGGAATTTCGTCGTCAAGCCCCAGCCGCACCGCGAGTTGATCGAACTTTGCCTGCGTCAACATTTCCCCGAGGAATTCGATCGCTGCGACAATGGTAGGGCGGGTAAATGGATGGAGCTTCATTTCTGTTTGCTTCCTTTTTTTGGTTGCTCTGAGGCGACCAGCGAAACGCGCAGGAGTCATCTCGAGTGTCGCTGACGTCAGCACTCGCAGCTCTGAGGTAGGCCGCTGCAGGCGCGCCGGGTGAACCTTTAAGTGGGTCGAGCGGCGGCAGTGCCGGTTTTGCTCGGCTTAAAGGTACGTGGGGACCAATAGCTTACACAGCTGGGTGGATGCATTTTGCTATCATTTCTGGGATGCTGTGGGGCCGCGTTGGCAATTTCTCGTAATCATGGACGGTGTTGGCTGTTATGAGCAAAACTCGTGAGTCGGCTGGTGAAAGTTACTCTCGTGATCGCAAACTGGAGGTGAGTTGCCTGAATTTGGTGCTCCACCCTCATTCGCAGGAGCTTTACATTGCCCTGTTGAAGGCAATTCACGCGAACAAGCTAGACATTAAAGTTCGTGGAGATGATGCGGTCATGTTGGGATCAGTGTTCAAGGGCGAGGAAGGCGATGTCTATGTCGGGGAGATCTTCAAGTTTCTGAAACTCAATGCGGCGGAGGACTGGTTCAACACCTTGAGCATGGAAGTGGCTTCTCGGAATGATGTTAGAGGGATTGTCATTCCAGAGAATTTGAAGCCGCATTTCAAGAGCTTTCAATATGCGTTCTTTCCCAGCAAGCACCGGCTCTTTTATGTATCGCGCAGCGGCTCGGATGCGTTGTCTCCCGGATTGCTCAAAAAATTCTTCGAGGGCGCCGCAGAGTCAGCAGCGCTTGCCGAATTTTATTCGTTAACCGTGACCGTCGAGCCACGGATAGACTCTACTGAGCAAATTTTCTCGATTCCTCGCATTTCTCGGTTGGAGATGGAAATTAATAAGCCAAATCCTGATGACTTGGCCGGCTTGGACGTGGAAATGCAAGAGCGTTTGCGCAGGCTGAATGCAAAAAAGGAAATTGTCATCCTGGTCGAGGCTAATACTGAAGGCTTGCAACCTGATGATGAGCTCAAAGCCTTGGCGGATGTTGCCGCGTCCAATGGCAAGGTTTACGCCAAGGGCCGAGATGTAGAAGGCTCCGTCATAAAACTATCGACAGAAAGCATGCCGATGGCAGTGCCGGTGACCTTCAATCCTGACCTTCAAGCTGAGCGGGATGCTCTGGTTCAGGCCGCACGGGAGCTAATGCCGAGGTGAGGATATGTTTGAAGAAATAAAGCAGTCTTATGCCAACACTTTTACCCTGTGGGGGCGCTACTGGAAATATTACGGTGGCATCAAGGCGGTTGTGAATTCACTCTATTTTGGCCTGTCTGTGCTGGTGGCGCTGGCCTGCTTTAATGTGTGGCGGGCGCCGGCTTGGTGGGATACGGTTATCGCTTCGGTGCCCACCATGCTCGGCTTCACTTTGGCAGGCCTTGCTGTATTGCTTGGTATGGACTCTAAATTCAGCAAGTTTATATCGGGCCCTGGGAGCAATGGTGGGCCGTCGCCATTTGTCCGGATGATTTCCACGTTTGTGCATTTCGTTGTGCTTCAAGTGTTGTCTTTGATCTACGCCATATTGTGCAAGTCCTTGTACTTCGAATTGCCGGGTATGCCTGATTGGTTCTATTGGGTAATGGCGTGGGCTACTCCAGTAGTTTGGTTCATCGGTTTTCTGATCTTTATCTATGCGATTTTTTCCATGTTGGCCGCGACGTTCTCGATCTTGTGGACCAGCGAGTGGCTGGATAAGTTTGTTAGCTTGGATAAGGATGATTGAAGCTCGCCCGGAGATGCATCGGGAGGTGGCGCACAGAAATCCGGAGTTGAAGCCGGGAGGGCGCCGAGGTTGCCGATCTAAGCGAGGCGCTGGCAAGTCTGATGTTCGGAGTCGAAGCTCGGCGGCTGGCCACAGATCAGTTATAGACAGATAATCAACGTACTCAGCGAACGCGGCTGTCGGATCGGGGCAGAGCGCACGCAGATCAAAGCCTGGATGCCTCTGGCTAATAGCGGGGGGGGGGGGGAGATATTCTGAAGCTAACCGTGACCCTTCGCTGCCTTCAGGATAAAATCGACGGTTACTGTTGGACAGCGAGCGGCATGCGGGGACAGGTGATGTCCTATCCAGCAGTTGTATTGGCTAGTCTTGGTTGTCTCATTTTTAAAGCGAGAATTATTAGTGCGTGATGTAAGCACTCAAGACGCAGCGTTAGCTTCGCCTCAGTCCGCCCCAAAACGCCTTTCCATACCCTCTTTAACGCTTGCTGAAGCGGACGAGATTCCGGTCGAGACGCTAGTGCGCTTCGCGCTGCGTGACGGCCGCCGACCAAGACCGATATACACGGCCCACAAATGGTTTGCCCGTCGTCTGCCGTCCGTCTTCCGCAGTTTGCTTATTGGTGTGACGAGCGCACCCGGTGCAGATTTCGAGTCACTGTACTACGGTGATGCTGACCTACGAGGTCTCACCGTGCTCGACCCTTTTGTGGGTGGAGGAACCTCGGTGTTTGAGGCCTTACGCCTCGGCGCAAGCGTGCATGGTTGCGATGTCGATCCAGTAGCGTGTGCTGTTAGCCAACTTGAGCTGGACGCTTCCGAAATGCTGGATATGCAGCCGGTGTTTGAGACGCTCAAGGAGCGGGTGGGGCGTCAAATAGGTGAGTACCATCGTTCAGGTGATGAGCTCGTTTTGCATCACTTCTGGGTTCAGCATGTCAGCTGCGCTCACTGCGCAACAAATTTCGATGCTCATCCCAATTATGTGCTGGCCGACGATGGCAAGGTTCGCTACGCGTTTTGCGCCCATTGCGATGAGGTCGTAGCCTTGCCTGCGGGAACCCTCGAGTTTGACTGCAGCTGTTGCGGTGGGCATACAATCTGTGGGGCCGGCTTGGGCAAAGGGGGGCGGTCGGCTTGTCCATCTTGCGGACATAGCGAGTCGCTGATCGAGCGGGGACGCCGCGAGGGCGTGCCAGAGTGGCGGTTGTTCGCTGTTGAGACCATCGCGAAGACTGATGATCGGCGGGTGGTTCCGATTTGCAATCGTGTTTTTCGTCGCGCTACCGATATAGACCGCCAACAGTTCAAGGAAGCCTCCGTAGCGCTGGCTAAGGGGTTAGCCGACGGCACTTTAACCTTACCGCAGGACCCGATTGAGGCCGACGGTTGGTCAGATAACCGTTTGGTCGCTTACGGCTATCGCCGTTGGACAGAGTTGTTCAATGATCGGCAGCTCCTTCACCTCGCCTTGCTGATGAAAGAAATACGTGCGCTCGAAGAACCGGTGCGTACCTCCATCGCGATGGCTTTCAGTGACCACCTCACGACCAACTGCAAGATGGCGTCCTATGCCCATGGGTGGCGCAGGTTGACTCCCTTGTTTTCCGTGAGGGCGTTCCGCCATATCCAGCGGCCAGTGGAGCTCAACCCTTGGATCGAGCGAACAGGGCGGGGCAGTTTTCCCAACACTGTTCGAAAACTTGGCCAGGCCGCAGCATATGCGCGCGCACCTAAGGAGCCTACAGTTAACGGTGAATTCGTGCCGGTGGCTCTACGGGTACCCAAGCATCATGGAACCATTCATCTAGGTAGTGCACGTTCCCTTAAGTTTCTTGCTGATGCCTCCGTCGATGTGGTGATGACGGACCCACCGTATTTCGACAACATCGCCTATTCGGAGCTGGCACAGTTCTTCACACCTTGGCTGAGTGCACTCGGGGTGATAAATAGTTTACCTCGCGACCAGGTGACGACAGAGAGTCTGGTCGCGCGCAAGCATCAACCGCAGAGTGTCCAGCACTACATATCGGGGTTGGGCGAAGCGTTCTCTGAGATCGAGCGTGTGCTACGGCCTAAGGGCATAGTTGCTTTTAGCTATCGTCACACTGAAGCGCCTGCATGGTTAGCGTTAGCCGAGGCCATTGTGGGAACAGGCCTACACATCACACGGGTTTTACCCATGCCCGGCGAAGTGGGGATGGGCCTGCATGGCCAAGGTGAGCGGGGGCTTTGGGACGCCATCTTCATGCTGCGGCGTGGACGGCGAGCGACGAACCCAGAACTGTACGTTTCGGAGCAGGACATCGCGGCGGCTGAGGCGGCGGTGGCAGAATGGCAGGAGCGCTATGGAGCGCTGTCGATACCGTTCAATGCAATAGACGCGGTTGCGCTAAAGCGGGCGTTTTTGGTTGGTCAGGCACTTGCAAAGGGGAAAAAAGGCGGCGTAAAAAATCGCATAACTCTCAAGCAGGCATTGCGCTAAAACAGCAAATTCACACTTGGAAGGGAATGCCATTGCCGTACCTCAATAAGCGAGTTGTCAGTAACTATTTTCGTACCGACTGCCCTCGTCAGTTGGCTTTGCTGCTGTACCCACATAATAAGCAATACGAACCAGAGCGTAGTGCACTGGGAATGCCGCCGAAGGCAGTAGGGCGCACCGGAATGAATGCGCTTACCGAGGAGGGCGGGCGCTGGGAGCAAGCAAAGCTTCAGGACCTTGAGAAAACCTTCGGTAGCGACGCTGTGCTGGGCGCCAAGACGGGCAGCGACTTTCAAGATCAAAAGCTTGTCGACGTTATCAAGCGTGCGGCGCCAGGTGCGTTTCTCGTGCGACCAGCCTACGAGGTGGGAGAGGCGTTCAAGCGAGCAATGACCATCGATGCGATGAGTGCGCAGTACGATCTAGCCTTTGCCAAACTGATTCCCGATTTAATCCAAGTGATCGACCCGATAGCTGTTGGCCGCATTGTCGAGGCAGATGGTACGGTGCATGAGCCTGATGGGCGTATTGGCCTGCGTGTCATTGATGTAAAAATGACCGCCGAACCAAGTGCATCCTATTTTGCAGAAATCACCTACTACTCGCTGGCGTTGGCGGGATGGCTGCATGATCAGAATTTGGCTGGTAAGTATGCGGTGGTTGCCGAAGCTGCTATCTGGCCCGGCTCTCATGAGGCGGCGGCAATCATCAAGCTGCAGTCGGAAATGCGTAAGACAGCCTGCGAGGCAACAGCTGACGAGCTGCGTGGAGCGCTCGACATCGATATTGAAACACTGGAAATCGACGTGTTCGCCCCGCGCCTGCGTTATTTTTTCAACGTCGAGCTTCGTGATGCTTTGAAGGGGCCTTGGCGTGACCAAGATTACCACGTCAGCACCGCGTGTAGTGGCTGTGAGTATTTGGGTTATAGCTGGAATCCGAGCGTGGAGCCGCATGCGGAGCATTGTATGCCGCGGGCAGCTGCCGATGGACACCTGAGTTCAATCGCCTTTTTACCCCGAGGGGCTCGGCGCGCATTGGGTGACCGCAACTTGATCCAAGCAGATGCTCTCGCTCACTTGGCGCCGGATGACCAGGCGTTTGATTGTCACCCGAAATTGCGTGCGACGAGAACTGTGGTTGCTGGGCGAGCGCAGTCTCTCTCCGATAGAACCAGTAGCATTCCGCCGGGTTCGGGGACCTCTGCCGTACTCCCGAATTGGTCGGACCTCAGTTTGTATCTCTCCGCGGACTTTGATGTCGGCAGTGGTCTTACGCTGGCTTTCGGTATAGGTGGTTTCTCCAAGATCAACGATCAAATGGAGCGGGTGGATGCCCAAGTGTTTGTCAACGATACCCGCAGTCCAGAAAGTGAGCGACGTGAACTGCTTAATTTTTTGACTTATCTGCAAAAGGCGTTGAGTAATGCTCAGAAGGCAGAGCCCGACGCGACCGTTCAGATCTACCTGTGGGACAGTGTCACCTATGAACACCTGATAAGAGTTATTGGGCGCAACTTGCAGCACATCATGGCTGATAGCAATCTTAAAAAACTTGCTTGGCTCTTCCCAGCAGAGGAGTTGATCGAAAACTCCAAGCTTCGATCCGCCAATGCTCCGATCACCATCGTTCGAAATGCCGTTCAATCGTTGGTGGCTGCGCCGATTCCTCACTATTATTCGTTGCTGGCATTGGCGCGTGAATACAGACTCCCGAGCAAGCTTGGAACGGTCCCATTCGAGTTTCGCGTTCCGACCATCTTTGAAGATCCTTTGTCGGATCAAGTGCCATCGGAGCGAGCTCATGAAATTTGGACGAGAATGGGGGAGCCGCGGCCCTGGAGCCAGCAGGTCAGCCAGCTCCGATCCACGGTCACCACAAAGCTCAGGGCGACGGCATCGATCGTCAGTCGACTCCGGATGGACTTGAAGGGCGCGTTACGCAGCCGGTCTCCGAAAATTTCCGAGATCAAGCCGCCATCCACATTGAGCGGGGTGAGTGCTGATGGGCAAATCTGGTATGCATACGCCAGGCTGAACGCGCAGGTCGTGGCTCTCGAGCACACAATTTCCATGGCGACCCCGGTCCACGAGCGTGAAGCGCGCTATTTGGCTGCGCGGTTGGACGTTGAGATTACTGGCACGGAAGCAGATGAGGCGGCCGTCTCGTTGAAACTCTCTAGAGGTCCTGGAGTGCGGATCTACCGGTTGGGGCGGAATTCGCGCGAAGCTAAATTCGAGCCAGGGGATTTCCTGTGTGCTCTCTCACCTGCCTCTATGGCCGACTTCCATACGAGGAGGGTTCAAGATGTAACGGGCGGAGTTCAGCTGCCTTACGATTTCCCAAAATGGATCAAGCCATTCGGCTACGCCAATTCACTCACGGCAACCAAGTTGCTGGCTATCGATCGAGAAAACCTGCTGGTCGCTGTGTATTTCGACCCGCAAATCGATCGCTTTCTGCGTTCTATTGAGGCAGATCTGGATCTTAGTTGTGATGTAGTACTCGATAAGCAGGTGAAAGATTTTCTCACTGCTCGCTTAGAAACGGCATTGAAAGCCATTGGCAATCCCCCGCTTGCCGTTAGCGCGGGGGCGCCGACGGCGCAGGTCATTGGCAAGTCGGCGCCCAAGAAGGCCAGTCAGCATGTTCCAGTAGAAGAGGTTTTGTGGGGGACTGCGTCGCTCGCCCAGGAACGCACGGGCCGGAACGTTGTTAGCATCCGCAGCGCCCTTGAAGCCAAGGGCGTGAACTTGAACGATAGTCAATGGGCTGCCGTGCGGGCGGCAGTAGAGCAGCGGCTTGCTCTGATATGGGGCCCTCCCGGTACCGGAAAATCCGAAACGTTGCGTGCAATTCTTTTAGGCCTATTGCTGGATGCTCATCTGGCGGGCAAAGCCATACGCATCTTGGTGACGAGCAACACTTATGATGCCACTGACAACGTAGTATTAAAGACCTTCAAGCGTATTCTTGAGCTGGGATCGAACGTCACAGGGCAAGTACGACTGGCTCGGCTGCGTTCAGATGCGAAGGAGAACGCGCCGGGGTTGCCTTCGGGCATCAATTTGTTGAACGACTCGCAGGGGCCAGAGATTCTGGAGCTCCATGCGTTGCTCGGGAGTGGCAACTCCAGCGTCATAGTCTCAGCACCGCCACAGCAGGTTACCAAGTTTGCTGGCGTTCACGGTAACGTTGCGGAACCACTTTTCGATGTTGTTTTAATCGATGAAGCTTCGCAGATGGATATGGCAAATGCAGTGCTGGCCTTAGCGCCCCTTGCGGAAGGGGGGGCAGTGATCGTCGTCGGCGATCCAAAACAATTGCCTCCTATTCAGCAAGTGGAGGCGCCAGTGGGCCTTGAGACGCTAGTGGGTTCGGTGTATGACTTCATGGCCGATCACCGTAAAGTTTCCTACGTTAGTTTGCTGAAAAACTATCGGTCTAACGAAACAATTGTTGGGTTTAGCCGGTTTGCCGGCTACCCGACGAACCTGACCTCCATGTTTGCCAACCTACGCATTGCTACCGATGTACCGCTTCCGAAGAGTCAGCCGGCGGATTGGCCGGAAAGTCTTGCATTTGCGGAAGAGCTATCGATGCTCCTGGATCCCTCTCAGCCCATTACCGCCTTTGTTTACCCGGAGGGCAGGAGTAGTCAATGGAATGACTTCGAGGCGCAAACGGTGGCCGCTTTGTTGGTGTTGCTTCGTCGCCATTTGAAGCAAAGTCTCGAGAACGATCCGTTTGCATCAGGCAACGAGTTGCACACAGCCAAAAGTTTCTGGCAAACCGGGGTTGGAGTTGTCACGCCGCATCGTGCGCATAAAGCGTTGGTGGTATCCCGATTGCAATCGATTTTTGAACCGCTCAACGATGATCCTCAACTGATTCGCGAGGCGGTCAACACCGTCGAACGTTTCCAGGGACAACAGCGTGACGTGATTATTGCGAGCTATGCATTGGGCGACCCTGATGCAATTGCTGATGAAGACGAATTCTTACTCTCCCTCAATCGCTTCAACGTGATGTCTTCACGCCCTCGCGCTAAGCTGATTGTGCTTGCCAGCCAAGAAGTTATTAATCATCTGCCCAGCGACATTCAAATCATGCGCGATTCTCGCCTGCTAAAATACTTTGCCGAGACGTACTTAGATCGACGGTCTGACATTTCGATTCCATTCAGAGAAGGAGGCACTGCCAGTGCTCGCGTGGGGTCGTATCGGTTTAAACAGTGCTGACCAAGCGGGTTACCCAAGCTATAACGTCTTCTCCGTTCGCGATCCTTACCATTCAGATCGTGTACTTGCCGCTGAACATCGAAGCAGCGCTCAACCGAGCATGCTGCCTGTTCGGCTGCGTGGTTTTTCTGTAGAAGCGCGAAGGGTGATCCCTCTGACTACTGGCTGCCATTCGTGCTGGGCTCTCAACCAGAGGCTCATACTGTGCTGTGCTTGATTAACGCTTGGTATTGCCCGGAGAATCAGGCGCATCACAGACGTTAGCGGTAGCCCTAATCGAAAGCTTATCTAGTTGATCGGAGAAAGTTCGATGAGCGGTGATAAGTGAATGGTCGAGGGTGTCACGCACCAATCAACTGGTTAAACGGGTTCAGGGAAGCAACGGAATGGCGCAGTTCAACGATTGGTGTGATTGTACGGATGGTGCGGTGGGTAACCACTCTTGCAAGGTGCTGACTGAACAAGCGGCAAACCGCCAGACGGGGATTAACGTGACAGCGTCGATTATTCCAGGTCATTACGCTTCAGAGGAACGTGTTGCACGGGCGCTTGCACGCCTGGGAAAGCACGCCGCAGCTGACTTAATTGAAAGCAAGCTGCCGACGAGCAAGCAGATTCGCTCGGGTGACTTGGGTGAGATCTATGCGACGGAATGGATCGACGCGCTGAGCGGTGGCTTTCGTGCCTTGATCAAACGACTTCGCTGGAAGGACCACCGTAACATGGCGATGCGCGGCGACGATGTCATCGGGATACTGCAAGACCCGGCCACACAACGCCTGCGCTTCCTTAAGACCGAGGCTAAAAGTCGTGTCACGCTTTCCAGGCAGGTGCTTGAGGAGGCCCGGGCAGGATTGGATAAGGACGGTGGATTGCCTTCCGCTCATGCACTCGCTTTCGTTGCCGAACGCCTCTTAGAGGTCGGGAATGTGGCTTTGGCTGATGCGATTGATGATGCACAACTTCTGTACGGCATCCAGCCACAGGAGGTTCAACATCTGCTGTTCACTTTTTCGGGTAATGCCCCCTTAGGGCTGTTGACCAGCGCCCTCCAAAACTATCCAGGTCACATCACGCAACGAGCCGTTGGTTTGCATGTGCAAGACCACGCAGTTTTTGTGGGTGCTGTCTATGATCGGGTGATCGCTAATGCCAACAACATCTGAAGCCATCGCCGCGAGTATCGCGGAAGCTGCGGCCACCGGGTTTCGCGGTCGACTCATTGCTCGCGGACAGGCGAGAGCGATCATCTGGCGCGATGGTGTACTGCCACCGGATGCCCCAGAGTTTGCAACACAACTGAGTTACGACTTGCACTCCTATGGCTATTCCCTTCTTGGGCTGGGGCTTCGGCTCCGGGAACTTCAAGGGGACTCGACCCAAGCGCGGATAGCTTTCGAGCAAGCTGCAACCGCCCTGGAGGCGGTTATTGCCAGAGGCAATCCGAGCGAGGTTGATCGCGACTTTCACTTTGTCATGGCCGCGGCGAGTTATCACTTAGCACACTTGTCTGCGCGCTCCTATTCGTTGCTGCAAATGGTGATGAATGCTGACAACTTCACCCTCACAGAGCGCGCCCTCGTTCTGCTGATGCGCAGAGACTTCAATGCGCTGCGCGTGCAGGTCTTCGACTATCGCGCAGCCGAGATCGGTAGCGATGCTGTCATTGCCGCAGGCATCCAGGCCAATCTGGATAGAGTCAACGCGGCAGGCGATTTGCCCGGCGATAGCGATGACTTCCTTTTCGCAGGGCTGGACACCGCGCTAACGGATACCTTCATGGCTGCTATGGCCTTGTTCATATCGGCAATCGAGCGGGGTGAACAGGTAATGCTCCTGCAAGCCCAGGAACGCTTTGCGACTGGACTCGCAATTTCTGCTGAGCTGAACATGCTGCCCCAGTGGTGGGCGTATCGTATCGCGAGCCACTTGGTAACCGATCTTTGGTCTAGCACGTTCCACGTTAACGTCCCGCCTCAGCCTGCCGGTGGCGAAGCAATGGACTGGACCCACTTACGCGAGCTGTTCATCGCCGTGTTATTCCGGCGACCTCGTGCCGAGTTCGATCTCTGGCCCTCACAAATCGAAGCAGCTACGCGTGCCGCTGACCAAGCCGATGACTTGGTGGTGTCGCTCCCAACCAGCGCCGGCAAGACGCGCATTGCCGAATTGTGCATTCTTCGATGCTTGGCGGGCGGCAAGCGCGTGGCCTTTATCACCCCTCTGCGCGCGCTATCAGCACAAACCGAGGCTACCCTGCAGAGAACGTTCGGTCCTCTAGGTAAAACCATTTCGGCACTCTACGGAAGCATCGGAGTCAGCGGCATTGACGAAGATTCGATCCGCAGCCGCGACATCATTGTTGCAACGCCAGAAAAAATCGACTTTGCGCTGCGAAATGACCCTGACATCCTCGACGATGTGGGGCTATTGGTATTCGATGAAGGCCACATGATCGGTCTGAATGAACGCGAAGTGCGTTACGAGGTGCAGATCCAGCGATTGCTGCGGCGTCCTGACGCGGCACACAGGCGGATTGTATGCCTATCGGCAATCCTTCCCGACGGTGACCAACTGGAAGACTTTGCCAACTGGCTGCGAAAAGATCACCCTGGCGAAGTGATCAAAAACGAATGGCGGCCGACCCGTCTTCGCTTCGGCGAGGTCATCTGGAGCGCCGCGCACTCTGCAGCCCGTCTCAACCTGCGAGTTGGAGATGAACGTCCGTGGGTGCAGCGTTATCTGCTCGGGCTCATTCCACGCGTTTGGGTGCGGCCAAAACGCCGAAGGACGAAGGTTTTTCCTTGCGATCAACGTGAACTGTGTCTCGCCACGGCTTGGCGTCTGACTGAAGATGGTCAAACAGTGCTTATCTTCTGCCCACAACGAAGCAGTGTGGAACCCTACGCTGACGTAGTCGTTGATCTCCACGAGCGCGGAGCGCTTCGGTCCCTGCTTGAGGTCGACCCGGCACTACTTAACACTGCCATTGCGCTGGGCGAAGAGTGGCTCGGGACTGACAGCGCTATTCTTAGATGCCTGCGGATAGGGGTGGCGCTGCACCATGGCGCGCTGCCCACAGCCTACCGGAAGGAAGTTGAGCGTCTGCTGCGCGACGGAATTCTCAAAGTAACCATTTCGTCACCAACCTTAGCTCAGGGGCTAAATCTGTCAGCAACGGCGGTAGTCATGCATTCGCTATACCGAGCTGGTCAGCGAATTGAGATTGCCGAGTTTAAGAACGTGATCGGGCGGGCGGGCCGGGCGTACGTCGATGTTGAAGGTATGGTGTTGTTCCCCATATTTGACAAGGTACAGACGCGGCGTCGCGCTTGGGAGGGGCTAATTAGCGACCTAGGGGCCCGTAACATGGAGAGCGGTCTGGTCCAGCTCGTGATTGCTCTGCTGAACCGCATGTGGAGGCGCACCGGCGGAGACCTCAACCAGTTAGTTGAATACGTCACCAATAACGCGACGGCGTGGAGTTTTCCGGCGCTAGATGAGGAAAAACCCGAGGAAGTCGAGGCCGCCCGGACGGAGTGGGAACAGCACATCGCCACGCTCGACACAGCAGTCCTGAGCTTACTTGGGGAAAATGAAGTAGAGGACGATGATATCGAGTCAGCGCTTGACGATATTTTGCAATCATCACTATGGCAGCGTCGATTGCTACGACGTAATGAGCACGAGCAGCAAGCTTTGCAAGCTGGCCTCAAATCACGGGCCGAGCTGATTTGGGACCAAACAACCGTCGCGCAGCGCCGGGGCTATTTCCTAGCGGGCATTGGGTTGACTACTGGGCGAACTCTAGATGCTCGGGCAGAGATACTCAATCCGCTGCTGGTTACAGCTAACGCTGAAATACTTCAAAGAGATGATGCTGCTGCGATTGTAGCGCTCACCGCCATAGCCGAACACGTCTTCACCTTCTATCCCTTCAAACCTGATGTACTGCCAGCTAATTGGCGGGATCTCCTTCGTAAATGGCTCCTAGGAGAAGCTCTGACCAGCGATACATCTGAACAAGCTGCTGAAACCATGCGGTTTATTGAGAACGGCCTCGTTTATCGCCTGCCATGGGCGATGGAAGCAATTCGCGTCAGGGCTAAGGCCAATGGCGATACGGTATACGCTTTGGCAATGGATGATTTTGAGCTTGGCCTGGCAGTCGCTGCCGTTGAAACCGGTACATTAAACTGCGCCGTATCCCTGCTTATCCAAGCAGGTTTCAGCTCTCGGTTGGCCGCAATCAAAGCAGTTACCGACACCAATGCAAGCTTCGATAGCAGCGAGGGGCTTCGCCAATGGCTCCGCTCAGTAGAATTGGCTCAGTTCAGCAACCTCCCGAATTGGCCAACTCCTGAAACAAGACAGCTGTGGGTTGAGTTCACCGAGGGCTTTGAGCCCCAAGAGCGTCAAGTTTGGTCTAATCGTAGCTATTGCGGTGGAGTGACTTGGCGGGAAGTTCCACCACCTCCTGGAACGCCTGTGCAGCTACATAATTGGAATGGGCAGGTTCAAGTACTGAGTAGCGACGGTAGTCCGGTTGGGCGATTTGAGTCCCGCATCAATATCGCACATAAAGGGTTGCTGTCGGTAGAAGTCGGCCAGGATGTTGGAGTGTTGAATATTAAATATTTGGGTCCTGAAGACTTGTAGCTAATCGACAGTTTTGTAGCGAGCGAGTATCTTGCTGTTACACCGTCATGTTGATTGAATAATAGTGCTGCCTATGAGTCGAAAATCCATTTTCGCCAAAAAGCGGCGTATATGGCTTCTCGTTTTTGGCATTCCATGGTGTAAGCGCTCTGGCTGGCAGAGAATCCTCAAGCTCTGCTAATTTGAATGCCACGCTGCTAGTGATTTAATGAGGTGGTCAGGTAGTTCTCTTGCTATTCTAGATTGCCATTTGAATGAAAGCTTATTTTTCACTACTTTTGGGTAAAAAGCGTTCGCGGCGAGAGCCTTGGGTGAGGCATATTTTTTAATATAGGGAATGCGAGCAATGTGTTTGTCGGGATATTCCACATCAACAATTAGGCATAAAAACTCACCTATCAGTTCAATCGGGGTATTTGTAATAATCCTAGATTGTGCACCTATATGGTAAATAGGTGGTATAAAAAATGTCCTGTCGCTGAGAACGTCAGCCTTATTTTGATCTGGCTTGTGCTCGGCGTGCACGCTGCGGATGTAAAGTTCTCCACCTCTGTGTTGCTGCTTTATAAGTAATGAAGGGGTGTCAACTGACAAGAAGCCATTGGTATTGACTTTGCCTTTACAGAAAACATATAGAACGTTATTTATTTTCTGCAGTTTTCCATCGTAAAATGCAATTAGCTCATAACCACCGCCAAAATGATCGTAGAATGTATCGGAGAAATCTTGCTGATTAAGTTCGTGATGGAGTAATAGGCTAAATTGATAAAGCACAGCGCATGTTCCGTAGACAACGATCTCGTCTTCGGGAACTTCATCGGGGGTGGTTTCACCATACATATTGAGATATTTTTCAAAGGCTTCCACGCCTGAGCCTGCGGCGGCTGCGTTTTCGAAAAGCTTGGATTCAATGCGGGTAACATTATGCGCAGTAATAAGCGGCTCACCATTTTCTACGGTTAGCATGATGATTCCGACATCATATTTTTTTAGCTCAGGGTCTTCCTCAAGCAACCCGAGCATCACAGTGCCTAATAGTTTTTCACAAGGTAACTTTCGGAACTCATGTATGATCGAAGCGATTTCATCCACTCTACCAGTGCATGCTAGCGCGCAGTTGTCGCTGAGCAAAATTACTTTTTGATAGAGGCTCGACACCCCACGCCCGCCTGAGATTGGTCCACTGTTATCATCTGATAAATAGGTTGGAATTTCTGCGTGAGCAAAGCCAGGCCGAAACGGGGATGTGGTAATTATGTCGCCATATAGATAGGCTGTTCCTTTGAATTGGAAGCCAGCAATAGCTGTCATGTTATAAGTTTCCTTTCCTTAGGTTTATGTTTTTTCAAGATATGGGGTGTGTTAGGTAGGGGGCTAAGTGCCCACGTATCTTAGGGGCTGGTAAGCCTACTGTTCACTCGAAGGTGAAAAGGGTCTTCTGTTGGATCATAGACATCGGTGGGTCGAAAGTAATGGAAGTGTAGATCAAGTAAAAAAGCCACCTCAGCTTTTATCGCTGAAGTGGCTTTAAGGTCTTTGGGGCATTATAGATTTCATGAAATCCTGAAAAAATTCAGATGATCTTGAAAACCTACGTTCTTTCGAATCAATCCCAGCTCAAAGCCCCACCCGTCTGATACTCAATCACTCGCGTCTCAAAGAAGTTCTTCTCTTTCTTCAAGTCCATGATCTCGCTCATCCAAGGGAACGGGTTAGTCGTGCCTGGATACTCTTCCTTCAGACCAATCTGCGACAGGCGACGGTTAGCGATGAACTTCAGATAGTCTTCCATCATCGCCGCATTCATCCCCAACACGCCGCGAGGCATGGTGTCGCGGGCGTATTCGATCTCCAGCTGCGTACCCTGCAGGATCATCTGGGTCGCTTCTTCCTTCATCTCGGCATCCCACAGGTGCGGGTTTTCGATCTTGATCTGGTTGATCACGTCGATGCCGAAGTTCAGGTGCATGGATTCGTCGCGCAGGATGTATTGGAACTGCTCGGCGACGCCGGTCATTTTGTTGCGACGGCCCATGGAGAGGATCTGGGTGAAGCCGCAGTAGAAGAAGATGCCTTCCAGGACGCAGTAGTAGGCGATCAGGTTGCGCAGCAGCTCTTTGTCGGTGTCCGGGGTGCCGGTTTCGAACTTCGGATCGGAGATCGAACGGGTGTATTTCAGGCCCCAGGCGGCTTTTTTCGCGACCGATGGGATCTCGTGGTACATGTTGAAGATCTCGCCTTCATCCATGGCCAGCGATTCGATGCAGTACTGGTAGGCGTGGGTGTGGATCGCCTCTTCGAAGGCCTGGCGCAGGATGTACTGGCGGCATTCCGGGTTGGTGATCAGGCGGTACACGGCCAGGACCAGGTTGTTGGCAACCAGGGAGTCGGCGGTGGAGAAGAAGCCCAGGTTGCGCATCACGATGCGGCGCTCGTCGTCGGTCAGGCCTTCCGGGTTTTTCCAGAGGGCGATGTCGGCGGTCATGTTGACTTCTTGCGGCATCCAGTGGTTTGCGCAGCCGTCCAGGTACTTCTGCCAGGCCCAATCGTATTTGAATGGCACGAGCTGGTTGAGGTCGGCGCGGCAGTTGATCATGCGCTTTTCGTCGACGGCGACACGGGCGGAGGCGCCTTCGAGTTCGGCGAGGCCTTCGGCGATGTCGAGTTTGTCGAGGGCGGCCTTGGCGCGAATGATCGCGGCCGAGTCGTTGGCCGTCACAGCCCGGGCTTCGAGGGCGGCGGCACCGCCGGCGCTGTCGAGGCGGTCCATGTTGGCTTCAGAAGCGTGGCCGGCGTTGGCGCCTTTTACAGCGACTTCGCCGTCTTCTTTGTCGAATTCGTCCCAGCTCAGCATGACGTGTCGTCTCCTGCGTGAGGGCCAGATGCCCAATGAAGGCCTACTGGCCGCGGTGGATCTTGGAAAAATCGTTTGTTGCAGCAACTGACGCAGGCAATAAACAGAAAAATGTACGGGTCATTCTGAAGCGGCTGTGTACGCGAGGAGGCGATGAGCCTCTGCGGGGGCTTCAGGCTGGCTTGATCCCCTGTAAGGGAATATTGCAGGCCCGTTTAAGGCGGCATTATAAGGACTTTTTTACCTACGTGCTGCGGCGAAATCGCCCACGAAGGAGGTGGCGGGGGGCATATCCGCGTGGGAGCGAGGGTTTACAAGGCTTTGGCTGCTGAAGATTTTTTTTGCATGGGTCGCGGGGCGGGTTTTTTTGATCAAAAAATGAGCGTTTTTTACGGTTTTGCACTACATGTTGTGTTTGTGGAGGGTTTTCGGCGCTTTCAGACACAACCAGGCCCGATCGAAATCGGGCCGTGGAAAATGCCAGTAATGATCAGCCGATACGGGCCGAACCGGTTTGATCGTAGCCATCTTCCGCGACGGTAGCGGAGCCGGTACGGTCGTAGCCGTCTTGCGCGACGGTAGCAGAACCGGTGCGGTCGTAGCCGTCTTCAGCGACCGCAGAACCGGTGCGATCAAATCCGTCGGCGGCGAAGGTGTTGCCGGCCAATACGGACAGGGTCAGGACGAGGATCAGTGGGGTTTTCATGGTGGTTGCTCCCGATTGGTTTAAAGGTTGATCAGCCGTTGGAGCAGCCGTTGCCCATGACGCTGTAGCGCAGGATGTGGCGCTGGCCCTTGGAATCGTCGTATTCCATCTTCGCCGGGACCACTTCGCAGACGTTCGGGATTTCGCTCATGGAAATGACTTTGGCGATGTCCAGGTGGGTGGAGTAGGTGTACTCCTCAATGGCCGGTTTTTGCTGTGCAGCGTCGGTCGGGAGCTCGTCTGCCATCGCGGTGGCGCAAAGGCTGCCGAGGACCAGAACCCATAAAGCTTTCATCTGATTCACCTTTCTTGAGGTCGAGTGGGGTCACGCAACCTTTTTGGGGTTGCGTGTGGAGCAAGTATTGGAAGTTGGATTAACGGCCTTCGTGGGGGCTGTGTTGCGTTAATCGTGTTTGCCGGTTGGCGAGATGAATTTTAGGGAGTGGGGCGGGGCACAAAAAGACTCGGTTTTGATAAACACTGTTGGTTGATCTGGTAATAATCGCTGCAGGTGGGGGGATTGTCTGCTGTATCTATGTTGGATGGGCTACCGCCATCGCGAGCAGGCTCGGCTCCCACAGGCTCGGCTGCTGCACAGGGAAAAGCCTGGCGGGAGGGAGTTGCACGTTAGTACCGACATTTTGTAGGGACTTGTTACTACCATCGTCGAATGGTTCTATAGGCCCGCCCCGGGCTACAACGGGATCATACAAAAACAACTATTCACCGAGGTAAGAAAGATGAGTGCGGCTTCTGTGTATCCCGTTCGTCCCGAGGTTGCGGCCAATACGCTGACTGACGAGGCGACCTACAAGGCCATGTACCAGCAGTCGGTGGTCAACCCGGACGGCTTCTGGCGCGAGCAGGCCAAGCGCCTCGATTGGATCAAGCCTTTCACCACGGTGAAGCAGACGTCCTTCGACGATCACCATGTCGACATCAAGTGGTTCGCCGACGGCACCCTGAACGTTTCCTACAACTGCCTCGACCGTCACCTGGCCGAGCGCGGCGATCAGGTGGCGATTATCTGGGAGGGCGATGACCCTGCCGAGAGCCGCAACATCACCTATCGCGAGCTGCATGAAGAAGTCTGCAAGTTCGCCAACGCCCTGCGCGGCCAGGATGTGCATCGCGGCGACGTGGTGACGATCTACATGCCGATGATCCCCGAGGCCGTGGTCGCCATGCTGGCTTGTGCCCGGATCGGAGCGATCCACTCGGTCGTTTTCGGCGGCTTCTCGCCGGAAGCACTGGCCGGTCGGATCATCGACTGCAAGTCCAAAGTGGTGATCACCGCCGACGAGGGCGTTCGCGCCGGCAAGAAGATCCCGCTCAAGGCCAACGTCGATGACGCGTTGACCAACCCGGAAACCAGCAGCATCCAGAAGGTCATCGTGTGCAAGCGCACCGGTGGTGGCATCAAGTGGAACCAGCACCGCGACATCTGGTACGAAGACCTGATGAAAGTGGCCGGCACCGTTTGCGCGCCGAAGGAAATGGGCGCCGAAGAAGCGCTGTTCATCCTCTACACCTCCGGTTCCACCGGCAAGCCCAAGGGCGTGCAGCACACCACGGCCGGCTACTTGCTGTACGCGGCGCTGACCCATGAGCGCGTGTTCGACTACAAGCCCGGTGACGTCTACTGGTGCACCGCCGATGTCGGCTGGGTCACTGGCCACAGCTATATCGTCTACGGCCCGCTGGCCAATGGCGCGACCACGCTGCTGTTCGAAGGCGTGCCGAACTACCCGGACATCACCCGAGTGGCCAAGGTTGTCGACAAGCACAAGGTCAACATCCTCTACACCGCGCCGACCGCCATCCGCGCGATGATGGCCTCGGGTACTGCCGCCGTCGAAGGTGCCGATGGCAGCAGCCTGCGCCTGTTGGGTTCGGTCGGCGAGCCGATCAACCCGGAAGCCTGGGACTGGTACTACAAGAATGTCGGCAAGGAGCGTTGCCCGATCGTCGACACATGGTGGCAGACCGAAACCGGTGGCGTGCTGATCAGCCCACTGCCAGGCGCCACGGCGTTGAAGCCAGGTTCGGCTACGCGTCCGTTCTTCGGTGTGGTACCGGCGTTGGTGGACAACCTCGGCAACCTGATCGAAGGCGCGGCCGAAGGCAACCTGGTGATCCTCGATTCGTGGCCAGGCCAGGCGCGTACGCTGTACGGCGACCATGATCGTTTTGTCGACACCTACTTCAAGACTTTCAGTGGGATGTATTTCACCGGCGACGGTGCGCGTCGCGACGAGGATGGCTACTACTGGATCACCGGTCGGGTGGATGACGTGCTCAACGTGTCCGGCCACCGCATGGGCACGGCCGAGATCGAGAGCGCCATGGTCGCCCACCCGAAAGTCGCCGAAGCGGCGGTGGTCGGTGTGCCGCACGACATCAAGGGGCAGGGCATCTACGTCTATGTCACCCTCAATGCCGGCGAAGAAACCAGCGAGGCCCTGCGCCTGGAACTGAAGAACTGGGTGCGCAAGGAGATCGGTCCGATTGCTTCGCCGGATGTGATCCAGTGGGCGCCGGGGCTGCCAAAAACCCGCTCTGGCAAGATCATGCGCCGCATCCTGCGCAAGATCGCCACGGCGGAGTACGACGGGTTGGGTGATATCTCCACCCTGGCCGACCCGAGCGTGGTGGCGCATCTGATCGAGACGCACAAGACCATGAACGTTGCCTGACGGCGGTTTGTGACCTCAAGCAGCCCCGCCTGGCATTTGCCTGGCGGGGCTTTTTTGTGGGGCCTGTCTGGTCCTGAATAAGGTTTACACCTATTTCACGGCTGGGTGCTCTTGTGGCGAGGGAGCTTGCTCCCGCTCGGCTGCGCAGCAGTCGTAA
>NZ_FOTH01000003.1:0-120451 GCF_900114515.1 Pseudomonas sp. NFACC46-3 | reverse complement strand
GCGGTGCCTGGCTTTGGGGCTGCTGCGCAGCCCAGCGGGAGCAAGCTCCCTCGCCACGGGGTTTTGTGTTTGGCCGGCATGGTCTGCGAATAAATATCGATCTTCGTCGTCAGACGCTTCCGAACGTTACCGGTGTTTCGAAATGTGTAACCAAAGGCGCCACAACGGGGCGATGTGAAACGCCAAGCCCCGATACAGGGCGCTTCCGGGTGTCTCCAAAAATAAGCCGACACGCTGTGCTTGCCGGATTAGAAGGGTTTGCGAATAATGGGCCCGCTATTTGCAGCATAGATCGGTTTCCCTTCTTTTGCTCTTGCATGAATTTGCGAGGCTGTCAATGCGCTCGAACAGCTTTCTCGGTGCTTCTGTAATTTGTTGTCGCATTGAAGAAATATCGGCTTCGGGCCTGTCGTTAGAATGCCGATCACTCGCTCGTCGTGGCTCGTGTTGAATAAACCATGAGCTTCCTAGGACGCAGCACCAAAGTTCGTTTCACCCATTCGCATATTGGGCTGTTGCTCACTCTGCCGTTTTTGCCCTTTACCGATGGAGTCCCAAGATGAAGAAACTTGTGCTGCTTGGCGCCCTGGCACTGTCCGTGCTGTCCCTGCCAACCTTCGCTGATGAGAAACCCCTGAAGATTGGTATCGAAGCGGCTTACCCTCCGTTCGCTTCTAAAGCTCCGGATGGCAGCATCGTCGGTTTTGACTACGACATCGGCAATGCGCTGTGCGAAGAGATGAAGGTCAAGTGCGTGTGGGTCGAGCAAGAGTTCGACGGTCTGATCCCGGCGCTCAAGGTTCGCAAGATCGACGCGATCCTGTCGTCCATGTCGATCACCGAAGATCGCAAGAAGTCGGTTGATTTCACCAACAAGTACTACAACACCCCGGCTCGTCTGGTGATGAAGGCCGGTACCCAGGTCAGCGACGGTCTGACCGAGCTCAAGGGCAAGAATATCGGCGTGCAGCGTGGTTCGATCCACGAGCGTTTCGCCCGTGAAGTCCTGGCCCCGCTGGGTGCCGAGATCAAGCCATACGGTTCGCAGAACGAGATCTACCTGGACGTGTCCGCTGGTCGTCTCGACGGCACCGTGGCAGACGCTACGCTGTTGGATGACGGCTTCCTCAAGACCGATGCCGGCAAGGGCTTCGCGTTCGTCGGCCCGGCCTTTACCGACGTCAAGTACTTCGGCGACGGCGTCGGCATCGCGGTGCGCAAGGGCGACGCGTTGAAGGACAAGATCAATGGCGCGATCGCGGCCATTCGCGAGAACGGCAAGTACAAGCAAATCCAGGACAAATACTTCGCTTTCGACATCTACGGCAAGTAACGACGTCCCACCACTCGTGCGAAATGGCGCAAGCAACAGGATCTCTGCGGTTTGCGCCATTTTTTCATCCCACTTTCGAGGACCTGAATCATGTTGAAAGGCTACGGGGCTGTCATCCTCGATGGCGCATGGTTGACGCTTGAGCTCGCCTTGTCGTCCATGGCCCTGGCCATCGTCCTGGGGTTGATCGGCGTTGCGTTGCGCCTCTCTCCGGTGCGCTGGCTGGCGTGGCTGGGCGACCTGTATGCCACGGTCATTCGCGGTATTCCCGATCTGGTGCTGATCCTGCTGATTTTCTACGGCGGCCAGGACTTGCTCAACCGCGTGGCGCCGATGCTCGGCTACGACGATTACATCGACCTGAACCCGCTGGCGGCCGGTATCGGCACTCTGGGGTTCATCTTCGGTGCCTACCTGTCGGAAACCTTCCGCGGTGCCTTCATGGCGATCCACAAGGGGCAAGCCGAGGCGGGCATGGCGTACGGCATGAACGGGTTCCAGGTGTTTTTCCGGGTGCTGGTGCCGCAGATGATTCGCCTGGCGATCCCGGGCTTCACCAACAACTGGCTGGTGCTGACCAAGGCCACCGCGCTGATTTCGGTGGTGGGCCTGCAAGACATGATGTTCAAGGCCAAGCAGGCGGCAGATGCCACGCGCGAGCCTTTCACCTTCTTCCTCGCAGTGGCGGCGATGTACCTGGTGATCACCAGTGTCTCGTTACTGGCATTGCGTCACCTTGAGAAGCGCTACTCGGTAGGCGTAAGGGCGGCTGATCTATGATCTTCGACTACAACGTCATCTATGAAGCCTTGCCGCTGTATTTCAGTGGCTTGTTGACCACTCTGAAGTTGCTGGCCCTGTCGCTGTTCTTCGGCCTGCTGGCGGCGTTGCCCCTGGGGCTGATGCGGGTGTCCAAGCAGCCGGTCGTCAACATGACGGCCTGGCTCTACACCTACGTGATCCGCGGCACGCCGATGCTGGTGCAACTGTTCCTGATCTACTACGGGCTGGCGCAGTTCGCGATCGTTCGCGAAAGCTTCCTCTGGCCGTGGCTGTCCAGTGCGACCTTCTGTGCGTGCCTGGCGTTCGCCATCAACACCAGCGCCTACACCGCCGAAATCATCGCCGGCAGCCTGCGGGCCACGTCCAATGGTGAGATCGAAGCGGCCAAGGCCATGGGCATGTCGCGCTACAAGCTGTATCGCCGGATCCTGCTGCCATCGGCCTTGCGTCGGGCGCTGCCGCAATACAGCAACGAAGTGATCATGATGTTGCAGACCACCAGCCTGGCCTCCATCGTGACCCTGATCGACATCACCGGTGCCGCGCGCACAGTGAATGCGCAGTACTACTTGCCGTTCGAAGCCTACATCACGGCCGGCGTTTTCTACCTGTGCCTGACTTTCATCCTGGTGCGCCTGTTCAAGCTGGCCGAGCGCCGCTGGCTGGGTTACCTGGCCCCGCGCAAGCACTGATAACGCATCGATCCGATCGACTGCTCAACGACTGACGTTTTGTGAGAACCGACCGCATGTACAAGCTTGAAGTCCAAGACCTGCATAAACGCTATGGCAGTCACGAAGTGCTCAAGGGCGTGTCCCTGAAAGCCGCCGCTGGCGATGTGATCAGCATCATCGGCTCCAGTGGCTCCGGCAAGAGTACTTTCCTGCGTTGCATCAACCTGCTTGAGCAACCCCATGCTGGCAAGATCCTGCTCAACAACGAAGAGTTGAAGCTGGTCGCCGGCAAGGACGGCGCGTTGAAGGCCGCAGACCCCAAGCAACTGCAGCGCATGCGTTCGCGGCTGTCGATGGTGTTCCAGCATTTCAACCTGTGGTCCCACATGACCGCGCTGGAAAACATCATGGAAGCGCCGGTGCATGTGCTGGGCGTGACCAAGGCTCAAGCGCGGGAGAAAGCCGAGCACTACCTGAACAAGGTCGGCGTGGCCCATCGCAAGGACGCCTACCCGGGCCACATGTCCGGCGGCGAGCAGCAGCGTGTGGCGATCGCCCGTGCGCTGGCGATGGAGCCGGAGGTGATGCTGTTCGACGAGCCGACCTCGGCCCTCGACCCGGAACTGGTAGGCGATGTGCTCAAGGTGATGCAGGGCCTGGCCCTGGAAGGCCGGACGATGGTGGTGGTGACCCACGAAATGGGCTTTGCCCGTGAAGTGTCGAACCAACTGGTGTTCTTGCACAAGGGCATCGTCGAAGAAAGCGGCAACCCGCGCGAAGTGCTGGTCAATCCGCAATCCGAGCGCTTGCAACAATTTCTTTCGGGCAGCCTCAAGTAATCGCTCCCGTTACGCACCTGATTTGGGTCATGCTGCGCACCGCGCGCCAGATGGTCTAATTTGGTTGCAGCCGCTTTTGGCTTTAACACTGTTTTCGCTTCGGATCGCCCGCCATGACTGCCCATCGAATAGGTTTCCTGATTTGGCCCAGCACTAAAGCCTTGACGCTGGCGCTGGCCGAGGAGGCCTTGCGTGTTGCTCAGCGGGTGCATCCGGATGTGGTCTATGAACTGTCGTTCTTGCAGGCCGAACCACCGGTCGACGGCGCCTGGCAACTGCCGGGCGAGCCCTGGGCTGGCAGGCTCGAAGGCTTGCAGAAGCTTTTCCTGCTGGCCGATGAGCCGCCGGCTGCGCTGGCCTCATCCCTGAGCAGCGCCCTCAAGCAACTGGTGCGTGCCGGTTGTGTGATTGGTGGTTTGTCTGCCGGTGTCTATCCCCTGGCCCAACTGGGTTTGCTCGACGGTTACCGTGCCGCCGTGCATTGGCGCTGGCAGGACGATTTCTCCGAGCGCTTCCCCAAGGTCATCGCCACTAGCCATCTGTTTGACTGGGATCGCGATCGCCTGAGCGCTTGCGGCGGCATGTCGGTGCTCGACCTGTTGCTGGCGGTGCTGGCTCGCGATCACGGCGCGGAACTGGCCGGTGCGGTGTCGGAAGAGTTGGTGGTCGAGCGCATTCGCGAGGGCGGCGAGCGTCAGCGCATCCCGTTGCAGAACCGTCTTGGCTCCAGCCATCCAAAGCTCACCCAGGCAGTGCTGTTGATGGAAGCCAACATCGAGGAGCCGCTGACCACCGACGAGATCGCCCAGCATGTCTGTGTATCCCGTCGACAGTTGGAGCGGATCTTCAAGCAATACCTCAATCGCGTGCCCAGTCAGTATTACCTGGAACTGCGCCTGAACAAGGCCCGGCAGATGCTGATGCAGACCAGCAAATCCATCATCCAGATCGGCCTGTCCTGCGGTTTTTCCTCGGGGCCGCACTTCTCCAGCGCCTACCGCAACTTCTTCGGCGCCACACCGCGGGAAGACCGCAACCAGCGCCGCAGCAGCAGCCCGTTCGAACTGTCGTCGGTGCCGTCCGAACGGGGCTAGGGCATAAGGCTCCTGGGGTAAGACAACTTCCTGTGGCGAGGGAGCTTGCTCCCGCTGGGCCGCGAAGCGGACCCAAATGGTAACCCCGGTGCCTCAGATTGATCGGGGTTTTTTCTGGGGGACGCTGCGCGCCCCAGCGGGAGCAAGCTCCCTCGCCACAGATAACGCCTCTCAAGCTCCAGTTGTGGCTGGCCAGGGAAATATGGATGCAGGGGCCTCAAATCCCTTGGCAACGTTTAAACTGCGCCTTTGCGACGCTATTTGTCGCATTGCCGTAAACCCGCGAAAAACGTGGGTTGGCGCTATAAGAAGTTGTCGCTTGGCGGCAAGGCCGGGCTGAAAACTGTCCTTACAATCCTTACCAAGCCCGCCAGTTCCAGGCGGGTGTTCCTCATCAGGAGACTCCGATGTCCGTTGAGCAAGCCGCGGTACAACGCGCCGATTTCGACCAGGTTATGGTTCCCAACTATGCACCTGCTGCCTTCATCCCTGTGCGTGGTGCCGGTTCCCGCGTATGGGACCAATCCGGTCGTGAGTTGATCGACTTTGCTGGCGGTATTGCAGTCAACGTACTGGGCCACGCCCACCCGGCGCTGGTCGGCGCACTGACCGAACAGGCCAACAAGTTGTGGCACGTGTCCAACGTATTCACCAACGAGCCGGCCCTGCGCCTGGCCCATAAGTTGGTCAACGCAACCTTTGCCGAGCGCGCGTTCTTCTGCAATTCGGGCGCCGAAGCCAACGAGGCCGCCTTCAAGCTGGCCCGTCGTGTCGCGTTCGATCGTTTCGGCAGCGAGAAGTACGAAATCATCGCCGCGCTCAATAGCTTCCACGGTCGTACCTTGTTCACCGTCAACGTCGGCGGGCAGTCGAAGTACTCCGACGGCTTCGGTCCTAAAATTACTGGCATCACCCACGTTCCCTACAACGACCTGGTCGCTTTGAAAGCCGCCATTTCGGATAAGACCTGCGCCGTGGTGCTGGAGCCGATCCAGGGCGAGGGCGGGGTGCTGCCGGCCGAGCAGGCCTACCTGCAAGGCGCCCGCGACCTGTGCGATGCCCACGACGCATTGCTGGTGTTCGATGAAGTGCAGACCGGCATGGGCCGCAGCGGCCACCTGTTCGCCTACATGCATTACGGCGTGGTCCCGGACATCCTCACCAGCGCCAAGAGCCTGGGTGGTGGTTTCCCGATCGCGGCGATGCTCACCACCGAAGCGCTGGCCAAGCACCTAGTGGTCGGCACCCACGGCACCACTTACGGCGGCAACCCGCTGGCCTGCGCGGTGGCCGAAGCGGTGATCGATGTGGTCAATACCCCTGAGGTGCTCGGTGGTGTCAAAACCAAGCACGCCAAGTTCAAGGCGCGCCTGGAGCAGATCGGCGAGAAGTACGGCCTGTTTACCCAGGTGCGCGGTTTGGGCCTGCTGATCGGCTGCGTGCTGAACGACGCCTGGAAAGGCAAGGCCAAGGACATCTTCAACGCCGCCGAACAGGAAGGCCTGATGATCCTGCAAGCCGGCCCGGACGTGATTCGCTTCGCCCCGAGCCTGGTGGTGGAAGACGCCGACATCGACGAAGGCCTGGATCGTTTCGAGCGGGCCGTGGCGAAGCTGACGCAAGCCTGATTCCTTAAGGCCGGACAGGATCCAAATGTGGGAGCGGGCTTGCCCGCGAAGGCGATCGATCAGTCAACATCTGCGTTGAAAGTGATGGCCTCTTCGCGAGCAAGCCCGCTCCCGCACTCGAACGGATGCGGTAGTCGGTCCGGTATTTTTTTCATGTCTCGACCCCTGGTCGAACCGTTTATTTCAAGTTAAGGAGTGACACCATGCTGGTGATGCGCCCCGCGCAAATGGCTGATCTGGGCGAGGTACAGCGTCTGGCTGCGGACAGTCCGATCGGTGTCACTTCCTTGCCGGATGACGTGGAACGCCTGAGCGACAAGATCGCCGCGAGCGAAGCCTCGTTTGCCGCCGAAGTCAGCTTCAACGGTGAAGAAAGCTATTTCTTCGTCCTTGAAGACACCACGACCGGCAAGCTGGTGGGCTGTTCGGCCATCGTCGCTTCGGCCGGTTATTCCGAACCGTTCTACAGCTTTCGCAACGAGACTTTCGTTCACGCCTCCCGTGAGCTGAAGATCCACAACAAGATCCACGTGCTCTCCCAGTGCCACGACCTGACTGGCAACAGCCTGCTGACCAGTTTCTACGTGGTGCCGGAGCTGGTGGGTTCGCCATGGTCGGAACTCAATTCCCGCGGGCGCCTGCTGTTCGTCGCCAGCCACCCGGAACGGTTTGCCGATTCGGTGGTGACCGAGATCGTCGGCTACAGCGATGAGAATGGCGACTCGCCATTCTGGGACGCCATCGGCCGCAACTTCTTCGACCTCAACTATGCCGCCGCCGAGCGCTTGTGCGGGCTGAAAAGCCGTACCTTCCTCGCTGAGCTGATGCCGCACTACCCGATCTACGTGCCGCTGTTGCCGGATGCCGCCCAAGAGGCCATGGGGCAGGTCCATCCGCGGGCGCAGATCACCTTCGACATCCTGATGCGCGAGGGTTTCGAGACCGATCACTACATCGACATTTTCGACGGTGGCCCGACCCTGCATGCTCGTGTCTCGGGCATCCGCTCGATCGCCCAGAGCCGCGTGGTGCCGGTCAAGATCGGCGAACCGGTCAAGGGTGCCGGCCGCCAGTACCTGGTGGCCAATGCCCAGTTGCAGGATTACCGCGCCGTGCTGCTCGAGCTCGATTACGCGCCGGGCAAGCCTGTGACGCTGGACATGGAAGCGGCCGAAGCCTTGGGCGTCGGCGAAGGTGCCAGCGTGCGCCTGGTAGCCGTATAACGCTTTACAGCTGAGTTTCGCGGGTGGCGCAAGCGACCCGTTTGAGGAGATAGCATGATCGTTCGTCCCGTACGCAGCAGCGATTTACCCGCTCTGATCGCCCTGGCCCGCAGCACGGGCACCGGCCTGACCACCTTGCCGGCCAACGAAGAGCGCCTGGCCCATCGGGTCGGCTGGGCCGAGAAGACCTTTCGCGGCGAAGCCGGGCGCGGTGACGCGGACTACCTGTTCGTGCTCGAAGACGATGACGGTCGCGTGGTGGGCATTTCCGCCATCGCCGGTGCCGTGGGGTTGCGTGAGCCCTGGTACAACTTCCGGGTCGGCCTGACGGTCAGCGCTTCCCAGGAATTGAACATCTATCGGGAAATCCCGACCTTGTTCCTGGCCAACGACCTGACCGGCAATTCCGAGCTGTGCTCGCTGTTCCTGCATGCCGATTTCCGCAGTGGTCTCAATGGCCGCATGCTGGCCAAGGCGCGGCTGTTGTTCATTGCCGAATTCCCACAGCTGTTCGGCAACAAGATCATCGCCGAGATGCGCGGCATGTCCGACGACAAGGGGCGTTCACCGTTCTGGGAAAGCCTGGGCCGACACTTCTTCAAGATGGAATTCAGCCAGGCCGATTACCTCACCGGCGTGGGCAACAAGGCCTTCATCGCCGAGCTGATGCCCAAGTTCCCGTTGTACACCTGTTTCTTGTCCGAAGATGCCCGGGCCGTGATCGGCCAGGTTCATCCGGACACCGAACCGGCATTGTCGATGCTCAAGAGCGAAGGCTTCAGTTACCAGGGTTACGTCGACATCTTCGACGCCGGCCCGGCGGTGGAGTGCGAAACCGGCAAGATCCGCGCGATTCGTGACAGCCAGGCGCTGGTGCTGGCCATCGGTACGCCGGGTGATGACGCCACGCCGTTCATCATTCATAACCGTAAGCGCGAGGACTGCCGCATCACGGCGGCACCGGCGCGCCTGGCTGCGGGCACCCTGGTGGTCGATCCGCTGACTGCCAAACGTCTTCAACTCAATGCCGGCGATCAGGTGCGTGCCGTCGCGTTGTCTGCTGCTCGGGAGTCGAAATAATGAATTCGCTGTACATCGCAGGGAGTTGGCTGGAAGGCCAAGGTGACGTTTTTGAGTCGTTGAACCCGGTGACCCAGCAGGTGCTGTGGTCGGGCAAGGGCGCCACGGCTGCGCAGGTGGAGTCGGCGGTGCAGGCCGCGCGCCAGGCGTTTCCGGGCTGGGCTCGGCGTACGCTGGATGAGCGCATCCAGGTACTGGAAGCCTTTGCCGCGAGCCTGAAAAGCCATGCTGACGAACTGGCCCAGTGCATCGGTGAAGAAACCGGAAAACCGTTGTGGGAAGCGGCGACCGAAGTCACCACCATGGTCAATAAAATTGCCATTTCGGTGCAGAGCTACCGCGAGCGGACCGGTGAGAAGAGCGGCCCCCTGGGCGACGCCACCGCCGTGCTGCGCCACAAGCCCCATGGCGTGGTGGCGGTGTTCGGCCCCTACAACTTCCCCGGTCACTTGCCCAATGGCCACATCGTGCCAGCGCTGCTGGCCGGTAACAGCGTGCTGTTCAAACCGAGCGAGCTGACGCCGAAAGTCGCCGAGCTGACGGTCAAGTGCTGGGTCGAGGCTGGTCTGCCGGCGGGCGTACTGAACCTGCTGCAAGGCGCGCGGGAAACCGGTATCGCCCTGGCGGCCAACTCGGGCATCGACGGGTTGTTCTTCACCGGCTCCAGCCGTACCGGCAATCTGTTGCACCAACAATTTTCCGGGCGTCCGGACAAGATCCTCGCGCTGGAAATGGGCGGCAACAACCCGCTGGTGGTGGATGAGGTGGCCGACGTCGATGCTGCGGTCTACACCATTATTCAGTCCGCTTTCATTTCCGCCGGGCAGCGCTGCACCTGTGCGCGCCGCCTGCTGGTGCCGGAAGGAGCCTGGGGCGATGCCTTGCTGGCGCGCCTGGTGGCGGTCAGCTCGACCCTCGAGGTCGGAGCCTTCGACCAGCAACCGGCGCCGTTCATGGGCTCGGTGATTTCCCTGGCCGCGGCGAAGGCGCTGATGGACGCGCAGAACCATTTGTTGGGCCTGGGCGCCGTGCCGCTGTTGGCCATGACCCAACCCCAGGCCCAGGCCGCATTGCTGACGCCGGGTATCCTCGACGTGACGGCGGTGGCCGAGCGTCCTGACGAGGAGCTGTTCGGGCCGTTGCTGCAGGTGATTCGCTACACGGATTTCCCAGCGGCGATCGCCGAGGCCAACAATACTCAATATGGCCTGGCCGCCGGTTTGCTGTCGGACTCCGAAGCGCGTTACCAGCAGTTCTGGCTGGAGAGCCGTGCCGGTATCGTCAACTGGAACAAGCAACTGACGGGGGCTGCCAGCAGCGCACCGTTCGGCGGTGTCGGCGCTTCGGGCAACCATCGCGCCAGTGCTTATTACGCGGCTGATTATTGCGCGTACCCGGTGGCTTCCCTGGAAACCCCGAGCCTCGTCATGCCGGCTGCCCTGACCCCCGGCGTGAGAATGGTGTGAACCCCGATCGCGAGCAAGCTCGCTCCCACAGGGGGTTGTGCAGTCCTTTGTGGGAGCGAGCTTGCTCGCGATAGCCGCGACGCGGTTGTAATTGATGCCTATAAAAACAGATTCTCGTGGAGCCTCGCTGATGAAATCCTATGAAGTCAACTTTGACGGTCTAGTGGGGCCGACCCATAACTACGGCGGGCTCTCGTACGGCAACGTCGCCTCCCAGAGCAATAGCCAGCAGTCCTCCAACCCCAAGGAAGCGGCGTTGCAGGGCCTGGCGAAAATGAAAGCGCTGATGGACATGGGTTTCCAGCAAGGTGTGCTGGCGCCGCAGGAGCGCCCGGACGTGGCGGCCCTGCGTCGGTTGGGTTTTGCCGGCAGCGATGCCCAGGTCATCCAGCAGGCGGCGAAAGAAGCGATGCCGCTGCTGGTCGCCAGTTGCTCGGCCTCCAGCATGTGGGTGGCCAACGCCGCCACCGTCAGCCCGAGTGCCGACACCGCTGATGGTCGCGTGCATTTCACCGCCGCCAACCTGAATTGCAAATACCACCGCAGCATCGAACATCCGACCACCAGTCGTGTGCTGGGGGCGATGTTCGCCAACCAGCAACACTTCGCCCACCACGCCGCGTTGCCAGCGGTGGCGCAATTCGGCGATGAAGGCGCGGCCAACCACACCCGTTTCTGCCGCGCCTACGGTGAGGCCGGTGTCGAGTTCTTTGTGTTCGGTCGCAGCGCTTTTGACACCCGCTATCCCGCGCCGCAGAAATACCCGGCGCGCCAGACCCTGGAAGCTTCCCAGGCTGTTGCCCGCCTGCACGGGCTGAGGGAGGAGGGCGTGGTGTACGCTCAACAGAACCCATCGGTGATCGACCAGGGTGTGTTCCACAACGACGTGATCGCGGTGGGCAATGGCGAAGTGCTGTTCTATCACGAGGACGCGTTTCTCGAGACCGACAAGATGTTGGCCGAGCTGAGCGCCAAACTCGCCAAAGTCGGTGGGAAATTTCAGTCGGTATGCGTGCCGCGTTCGGCGGTGACGGTGGATGATGCGGTGCGTTCCTACCTGTTCAATAGCCAGTTGCTGTCGCGTCCCGACGGCTCGATGCTGTTGATCGTGCCGGAAGAGTGCCGTGGCAACGAGCGCGTCTGGCAATACCTGCAAGGCCTGACGGGCGCAGGCGGGGTGATTCGCGAAGTGAAGGTCTTCGACCTCAAGCAAAGCATGCAGAACGGTGGTGGCCCGGCTTGCCTGAGGTTACGCGTGGCCCTCAACGAAACCGAGCTGGCGGCCGTCAACCCAGGGGTTATCATGACCGCGCCGCTGTACGATTCGCTGACCCAATGGGTCGAGCGGCACTACCGCGACCGCATGACCGAAAACGATCTGGCAGACCCTCAGTTGCTGCTCGAATGCCGTGGGGCACTGGATGAACTGACACAAATCCTTAAACTTGGCTCGGTTTATCCTTTCCAGATCAATTGAAAGCGCGCGCGACCTGACTACAGTCAAAGCAGGGCGCGTTGCCTTATCCCCAGACGAGAATGTAAAGACATGAGCGATACCTTGCAGCTGATCCTTGAAGACACCGACGGCACCCAACTGGAAACCTCCTGCACCCGCGTAGCGGTGATGTGGCAAGGCAAGGAGTTGTGGATCCAGCAGGATGGCCGTGGTCAGTTGCTGATCGGCGTCGATGTCGAGGAAGGGGACGAGGAATACGCCAACCTGTTGTTGCGTCCATTGGCGACCAACCTGGTCAGCCTGCAACTGGAAATGGAACCGGCGGACGTCGGCGACGATGACCATGTCCATGGCCCGGATTGCGGCCACGACCATTAAGGAAACCGCGCTATGCTCGCCCTCGGCAAACTGCTTGAACTGACCCTCGCCGGCCGTGAACCGGCGGAGAAGACTCAACTGACTGTCGAAGGCGTACGGATGCGCTGGTTGAGCGAGGGCGCGCTGGAGGTCAAGCCGCCCGAAGCCCGGGATAACGGTCTGGACCTGCTGCTGTCGGCCGGTATCCACGGCAACGAAACCGCGCCGATCGAGCTGCTCGACCGCTTGCTGCACGACATCGCCCGTGGCCATTTGAAGCCGCGGGCGCGCATTCTGTTCCTGTTCGGCAACCCCGAGGCCATACGGCGCGGTGAGCGTTTCGTCGAACAGGACGTCAACCGCCTGTTCAATGGCCGCCATGAGCTGAGCGGCGGTCCTGAGGCGCTACGGGCCTGCGAGCTGGAGCGCTTGGCCGCCAGTTTCTTCAGCCGGCCAGAACGCAGTCGCTTGCATTACGACCTGCACACCGCCATCCGCGGCTCGAAGATCGAGCAGTTCGCCCTCTACCCGTGGAAAGAAGGTCGCCAGCATTCACGCCGTGAACTGGCACGCCTGCGTGCCGGGGGCATGGAGGCGGTGTTGCTGCAGAACAAGCCGTCCATTGTGTTCAGCGCCTACACCTACGACCAGCTCGGTGCCGAGTCCTTCACCCTGGAACTGGGCAAGGCTCGGCCATTCGGACAGAACGACGGGGTCAACGTCAGTCTGCTGGAAACCCGCCTGCAACAGATCATCGAGGGCAACGAGCCGGAGCTGGATGAAGGGCTCGATGGCCTGCAGCTGTTCAGCGTGGCCCGGGAAATCATCAAGCACAGCGACAGTTTCCGCCTGAACCTGCCGGCGGACATCGAGAACTTCTCGGAATTGGGGAAAGGCTACGTGCTGGCCGAAGACATCGCCCAGACCCGCTGGGTGATCGAAGAAGAGGGCGCCCGGATCATCTTTCCCAACCCCAAGGTCAAGAATGGCTTGCGGGCTGGCATCCTGATTGTGCCGGCGACCGACGAAAACCTGATCTAAAACCCACACCGAACCATTGTGGGAGCGAGCTTGCTCGCGATAGCGGTGTTCCAGTCAATGTTGCAGGTGACTGGTACCCGGTCATCGCGAGCAAGCTCGCTCCCACAGGTTTTTAGCGGCCTTTAGACCGCTACCGCCCGCTGCTCACTACGGCGCAACGCCCGGGTCTTGTGCAACGTATCGGCGCAGGTCTTCGCCGCTTCCTGGCCCTTGTGCACGAAATGCTCGAAGAAGAACTTCTGATGTTCTTCCCCGGCATGGAAGTGATGCGGCGTGAGCACGACCGAGAACACCGGCACTTCGGTTTCCAGCTGGACCTGCATCAGGCCGCTGATCACCGATTGGGCGACGAATTCGTGACGGTAGATGCCACCGTCCACCACCAGGCCGGCGGCGACAATGCCGGCGTAGCGGCCTGACTTGGCCAGCAGCTTGGCGTGCAGCGGAATCTCGAAGGCGCCACCGACTTCGAAGAAGTCGATATCACTTTCCTGGTAACCCTGGATGATCATTTCGGCGACGAAGCCTTTACGGCTCTGGTCGACGATTTCCTTGTGCCAGCAGGCCTGGATGAACGCGATGCGCTCGCCCGGATGACTTTTGCTTTTGCTGTCGATTGCAGTGGGTTGCATGTTCTGGTTCCTGTTTGTGTGAAAAACAGGGCGTCATGAATCGAAGGGGATTCGAGGGTACGCCGCGCACGGACAGTCGCAGTCGGCCCTTGGATATCAATCCCGTTCTCTCTTCATCCGGACTATGACCGTCGGCCCCGGAATCACACCGGGTCTGCTGACCTTGTCGCTACACCCCAAAAAGCGGTGCACCACCAAGCGCTCGCGGGCTATGCACGTTGCGTGCAATTACCGCCGGTGGGGAATTACACCCCGCCCTGAGAACGTTTTTGCCGCCATGGTTTGGGGCGGCTGGGGATTTTTAACACATATTTCAGCGCAACGCATGACCTGGATGTCCCGAGAACACTGTGGCGAGGGAGCTTGCTCCCGCTGGGCTGCGAAGCGGCCCCAAGATTTTGCGGCTGCTTCGCACCCGAGCGGGAGCAAGCTCCCTCGCCACGGAATATTCCTCCAGTCGGTCTTGATTAATCGTCGCCATACCCGCAGTAATTACCCTTCGAAAGGGAATTCCCCCACCAGAACCCGAGGCCAGATTCATGAGTGTTATCGATCTTCGCAGCGACACGGTCACCCAACCCAGCGCCGGCATGCTGGATGCCATGGCCAGCGCGCCTACCGGTGACGATGTGTACGGGGAAGACCCGACCGTCAATCGCCTTGAGGCCGAACTGGCCGCGCGCCTGGGATTTGCCGCAGCGTTGTTCGTGCCCACGGGGACCATGAGTAACCTGTTGGGGTTGATGGCCCACTGCGAGCGCGGCGACGAATACATCGTCGGCCAGCAGGCCCACACCTACAAATACGAAGGTGGCGGGGCGGCGGTGCTGGGTTCGATCCAGCCTCAGCCCCTCGAGGTGCAAGCGGACGGTTCCCTGGACTTGGCGCAAGTGGCCGCGGCGATCAAGCCCGATGACTTCCACTTTGCCCGCACCCGCCTGCTGGCCCTGGAAAACACCATGCAGGGCAAGGTGCTGCCACTGGAATACCTGGCCCGGGCCCGGCGTTTCACCCAGGAACATGGCCTGGCCCTGCATTTGGACGGGGCGCGGCTGTACAACGCCGCGGTCAAGCTGAATGTCGACGCCCGGCAGATCACGCAGCATTTCGATTCGGTGTCGGTGTGCTTGTCCAAGGGCCTCGGCGCGCCGGTGGGCTCGGTCCTGTGCGGCAGCGTCGAGCTGATCGGCAAGGCCCGTCGGCTGCGCAAGATGGTCGGCGGCGGCATGCGCCAGGCCGGGATTCTCGCGGCGGCGGGGCTGTACGCCCTGGAACATCAGGTCCAGCGCCTGGCCGATGACCACGCCAATGCCCAGCGGCTCGCCGAGGGCTTGCGAGCGGCGGGTTACGAGGTCGAGCCGGTGCAGACCAACATGGTCTACGTGCAAATGGGCGAGCGGGCCGAGGCGATCAAGGCATTTGCCGATGAACGGGGCGTCAAGCTCAGCGCTGCGCCACGCCTGCGAATGGTGACGCACATGGACGTGAGCGCGGCGCAAATCGACCAGGTGGTCGCCACTTTCGTCGAATTTTCCCGCCACTGACCCGTCAACCGGGCCAATTGACAGTTTCTATCGCATAAACACGCTGTACCCCACGCGCAGGGCCGATATAATGCGGCCCTTTGCCGTTGCTTCGTCTGTTGACGTTTTGCACAGGCCTTTGGCCGCAGCCTCCGTGGAAGAACCTAATGAAAAGCGCAGAAATCCGTGAAGCCTTCCTTCGCTTCTTCGAAGAGCAAGGCCACACCCGAGTAGCCTCCAGCTCTTTGATTCCGGGCAACGACCCGACCCTGCTGTTCACCAACGCGGGGATGAACCAGTTCAAGGACTGCTTCCTGGGCCAGGAAAAACGTGCCTACACCCGTGCGGTGAGCAGCCAGAAGTGCGTGCGTGCCGGCGGCAAGCACAACGACCTGGAAAACGTCGGTTATACCGCTCGTCACCACACCTTCTTCGAAATGCTGGGTAACTTCAGCTTCGGTGACTATTTCAAGCGCGACGCCATCACCTTCGCCTGGACCTTCCTGACCTCCGACAAGTGGCTGAACCTGCCCAAGGAGAAGCTCTGGGTCACGGTCTACGCCACCGATGACGAAGCCTATGACATCTGGACCAAACAGGTCGGTGTCCCGGCCGAGCGCATGGTGCGTATCGGCGACAACAAAGGTGCGCCTTACGCCTCCGATAACTTCTGGACCATGGGCGACACCGGCCCGTGCGGTCCGTGCACCGAGATTTTCTACGATCACGGCGCCGACATCTGGGGCGGCCCACCCGGCTCGCCGGAAGAAGACGGCGACCGCTACATCGAGATCTGGAACAACGTGTTCATGCAGTTCAACCGCACCGCCGATGGCGTGTTGCATCCGCTGCCAGCGCCGTCGGTCGACACCGGCATGGGCCTGGAGCGGATCAGTGCGGTGCTGCAGCACGTTCACTCCAACTACGAAATCGACCTGTTCCAGAGCTTGCTGAGCGCGTCGGCCCAGGCTATCGGTTGCACCAATGACAACCAGGCCTCGCTCAAAGTGGTCGCCGACCACATCCGTTCCTGCGGCTTCCTGATTGCCGACGGTGTGCTGCCTTCCAACGAAGGTCGTGGCTATGTGCTGCGCCGGATCATCCGCCGCGCCTGCCGTCACGGCAACAAGCTGGGCGCCAAGGGCAGCTTCTTCTATCAGATCGTTGCGGCATTGGCGGCCGAGATGGGCGACGCTTTCCCGGAACTCAAGTCCCAGCAAGCGCATATCGAGCGCGTGCTCAAGGCTGAAGAAGAGCAATTCGCCAAGACCCTGGAGCAAGGCCTGAAGATCCTCGAGCAGGACCTGGCCGAGCTCAAGGGCAACGTGGTCCCGGGCGACGTGGTGTTCAAGCTGTACGACACCTATGGCTTCCCGATGGACCTGACCGGCGACATCGCCCGCGAACGCAACCTGACCCTCGACGAGGAAGGGTTCGAGCGCGAGATGGAAGCCCAGCGGGTGCGCGCGCGTTCCGCCAGCTCCTTTGGCATGGACTACAACAGCCTGGTCAAGGTAGACGTGGCCACCGAGTTCACCGGTTATGCGGGCACCACCGGCTCGGCCAAGATCGTCGCCATCTATAAGGATGGGCAATCGGTCGACATCCTGAGCGAAGGCCAGGAAGGCGTGATCGTGCTGGACAAGACTCCGTTCTACGCCGAATCCGGCGGCCAGATCGGCGACAGCGGTTACCTGCAGGCCGGCAGCTCGCGTTTCGACGTGCGTGACACCACCAAGACCGGCGGCGCCTTCCTGCACCACGGCGTGCTGGCGTCGGGCAGCCTGATGATCGCCGCCCCGGTGGCCGCCCATGTCGACGCCGACGTTCGGCATGCCACGTCGCTGAATCACTCCGCTACGCACTTGCTGCACGCGGCGTTGCGCCAGGTGCTGGGCGAGCATGTCCAGCAGAAGGGTTCGTTGGTGGACAGTCAGCGCCTGCGCTTTGACTTCAGCCATTTCGAGGCCATCAAGCCTGAGCAGCTCAAGGCGCTGGAAGAAATCGTCAACGCCGAGATTCGCAAGAACTCCCCGGTGGAAACCGAAGAAACCGACATCGAGACCGCCAAGCGCAAGGGCGCGATGGCGTTGTTCGGCGAGAAGTACGGCGACAGCGTGCGCGTACTGAGCATGGGCGATTTCTCCGTTGAACTGTGCGGCGGTATCCACGCCAACCGCACCGGCGACATCGGCCTGATGAAAATCATCAGCGAAGGTGGCGTGGCATCCGGTGTGCGCCGGATCGAAGCGGTCACCGGCGCCGCAGCCCTGGCGTACCTCAACGCGGCTGAAGAACAACTCAAGGAAGCGGCAACCCTGATCAAGGGCAGCCGCGACAACCTGATCGACAAGCTGTCGGCTGTGCTGGAGCGCAACCGCCTGCTGGAAAAGCAACTCGAGCAGTTGCAGGCCAAGGCCGCCAGCGCCGCGGGCGACGATCTGTCGGCCCAGGCCGTGGACGTCAAGGGCGTGAAGGTGCTGGCCGTGCGTCTGGACGGCCAGGATGGCAAGGCACTGCTGGCGCTGGTCGATCAACTGAAAAACAAACTCGGCCGCGCAGTGATCCTGCTCGGCAGTGTCCATGAGGAAAAGGTCGTTCTCGTCGCAGGCGTGACCAAAGACCTGACTGGCCAACTCAAAGCCGGTGATTTGATGAAGCAAGCCGCTGCAGCAGTGGGCGGCAAGGGCGGTGGTCGTCCGGACATGGCGCAAGGCGGTGGTACCGACGTCGGCGCCCTGGACGCGGCACTGGCCCAGACCGTTGCATTCGTAGAGCAGGGTATTTAAGGCAGCGTCGCGGGCTCGTGGTCTAGTGACGAGCCCGGCCGCTGTTTGAGTGATTTATTGGGCGCCCTTCATGGGCAGAGGCGGCTTTGAAATGGCTTTGATCGTACAGAAATTTGGAGGCACCTCGGTCGGCACTGTCGAGAGAATCGAACAAGTCGCCGACAAGGTTAAGAAATTCCGTGAAGCGGGCGATGACCTGGTGGTTGTGCTGTCGGCAATGAGCGGCGAGACCAACCGTCTGATCGATCTGGCCAAGCAAATCAGCGGCGACCAGCAACCGGTTCCCCGTGAGCTGGACGTGATCGTTTCCACTGGCGAGCAGGTGACCATCGCCTTGCTGGCCATGGCGCTGATCAAGCGTGGCGTGCCAGCGGTGTCCTACACCGGCAACCAGGTGCGTATCCTGACGGACAGCGCGCACAACAAAGCGCGTATCCTGCAGATCGACGACCAGAAGATTCGCGGCGACCTGAAGGCTGGCCGTGTCGTGGTCGTCGCTGGTTTCCAGGGCGTGGACGAGCAGGGCAATATCACCACCCTCGGCCGTGGCGGTTCCGACACCACCGGGGTTGCCCTGGCGGCGGCCCTCAAGGCTGACGAATGCCAGATCTACACCGATGTGGACGGTGTCTACACCACTGACCCACGGGTGGTGCCTGTGGCCCAGCGGCTGGACAAGATCACGTTCGAAGAAATGCTGGAAATGGCCAGTCTCGGTTCGAAGGTGTTGCAGATCCGGGCGGTCGAATTCGCCGGCAAGTACAACGTTCCGCTGCGCGTTCTGCACAGCTTCAAAGAGGGTCCGGGCACCCTCATTACTATTGATGAAGAGGAATCCATGGAACAGCCGATCATTTCCGGCATCGCTTTCAACCGCGATGAGGCCAAGCTGACCATCCGTGGCGTGCCAGACACCCCCGGCGTGGCGTTCAAGATTCTCGGCCCGATCAGTGCCGCGAACATCGAAGTCGACATGATCGTGCAGAACGTCTCGCACGATAACACCACTGACTTCACCTTCACCGTGCACCGCAACGACTACCAGTCTGCCGAAGCGATCCTGAAAAAGACCGCTGGCGAGATCGGTGCCCGGGAAGTGGTGGGTGATACCAAGATCGCCAAGGTCTCGATCGTCGGTGTCGGCATGCGTTCCCACGCAGGCGTGGCCAGCCGCATGTTCGAATCCCTGGCCAAGGAAAGCATCAACATCCAGATGATCTCTACCTCGGAAATCAAGGTTTCCGTGGTGATCGAAGAGAAGTACCTGGAACTGGCCGTGCGCGCCCTGCACACGGCTTTCGAACTCGACGCTGCTGCCCAGCCGGGCGAGTAAAAAGCGTTGTCTGGAGGGCGCGGCTGGACCGCGCCCTCTGTTTTTCTGAATGGCGCGTCCCAAAACTGTTCTTTTGCCCGCGCTGGTCAATACTAGGCCTGTAGGCTTCGACCGTTTCGGTTGTAGGTCCAATGCCTTTTTTTTGCAGACTGTTGTCCCTTAAGTGAATTGCGTGAGGAGAAAGGTATGCTGATTCTGACCCGTCGGTGTGCAGAAAGCCTGATTATTGGCGATGGCGAAATCACCGTGACCGTGCTCGGCGTCAAAGGAAACCAAGTGCGTATCGGCGTCAATGCCCCGAAAGAGGTTGCTGTACACCGCGAGGAAATTTACCTGCGTATCAAGAAAGAGAAGGACGACGAACCAAGCCATTAATTTTTATCGATTTTTATGTTTGCAAACGGGGATGAAGGTGGTTAATATACGCCCCGTGTTGCGGAGAGCTGGCCGAGTGGCCGAAGGCGCTCCCCTGCTAAGGGAGTACACCTCAAAAGGGTGTCGGGGGTTCGAATCCCCCGTTCTCCGCCATTATTCGTTTAGTGCGTCAAAACCTGGCTTGCTCAGTAAGTGATTGAAATTACTGAAAAAAGCGCTTTACAAAAGGAATTGACGACCTATAATGCGCGGCAACAAATGCACTCGTAGCTCAGCTGGATAGAGTACTCGGCTACGAACCGAGCGGTCACAGGTTCGAATCCTGTCGAGTGCACCAAACACCAAAAAGCCCGCGTTAAACGCGGGTTTTTTGCTGTCTACGATTTGCCTTTCACGCATCCCCTCTCATCGAACACGACCTCTGCGCTGCGGCCTTTCTTCGCCTTGTAGGTATAGCGCGTGCTCGAATTCCGAACTTTGATCGAGTCTGGCTTGCCCAGGGCGCTCTCTACGTCCCGCTGGCTCATGCCGGCGATGATGCGTCGGCCCAGGATGGCGTCGCGGCGTCGCCTGGCGTCGATGAGGTTCCCGCAGCGGTCCTGGAACTGGCCAATCACGGTCGGTTCCTTGCGCGTGGTTTTGTTGCTGGATGTTTGTCCGCGCTCCGCTTCAGGCAACATCGCCTCGGTCGTCGGTTTGATTGTCGGTTCGATCGAACCTGGGCGATACGGATGGATCTGTTGTAGTGACAGAGCTTCTCCCGGGCCGCAGCTCAGGGTGGTGAATGTCACGTGCCCTGCGATGTTTTCGCAGCGATGCACGGTCTGCCCGGCAGCCCATAAAGGCAAGCAGGCGAGCAGGAACAGGCAGTGGTTGAGGTGCATCCGGTCGTCCTCCTTGACGGTGCAGAAGAGAAGAGTAGTCGCCGCATTTCTGCCGCGGCGTGTGTTTTCTTTTCCGGATAAGTCGTCGTAAAGGAACAGGTTCAGCCTGTGTTCAGGTTTGTCTCGCAAGCGCTTGTTCTTGCCATGATTTTTTAGCGTTTTAAAGCGTCAAGCGGTGTATGATTGCGCCCGTCAGCCCCGCCGGGGCTTTGGAATATATCCATGGACTTACCCAGTAGTTACTCAATATTAAGTTTTGCCAATCATGAATTAACTGATTGATGCTTCCGGCGTGCTCCACTGCTGGGAGTGGAGTTCGCCTATGACCCAAGTAGAAGTAAAAAAAACGCAGGAAAGCCTTCAGGATCGTCTCGCTCAAGTCGTTGAGCTGCTGCAGCGCCAGCGGGTCGTCGAAGACCTGACGCATCGCCAGGAAGGCCCGCATCATGACCGGGTCGAGAACCTGGTCCACCGGCAGAATCTCGTCGAGCTGCAACGCAAGCTCGATGACCTGCACTCCGCCGACGTTGCCTACATTCTTGAAGCCTTGCCACTGGAAGAGCGTCTGACGGTCTGGCAGTTGGTCAAGGCTGATCGCGACGGTGACATCCTGCTCGAAGTGTCGGACTCGGTTCGGGAAACCCTGATCGCCGACATGGATGATCACGAGTTGCTGGCGGCGGCCAAGGAAATGGACGCCGACGAACTCGCCGACCTTGCGCCCGAACTGCCGCGGGACGTTGTCCACGAACTGATGGAAGCCCTCGACGGCCAGCAGCGCGAGCGTGTGCGCTCGGCGTTGTCCTATGACGAGGAGCAGGTCGGTGCGCTGATGGACTTCGAGATGGTGACGATCCGCGAGGATGTCAGCCTTGAAGTGGTCTTGCGCTACCTGCGTCGCCTCAAGGAACTGCCGGGGCATACTGACAAACTGTTTGTGGTCGACTACGACGGCGTGCTCAAGGGCGTGCTGCCCATCAAGCGTTTGCTCGTCAACGACCCGGAAAAGCAGGTGGCCGAGGTCATGGCCAGCGATCCGGTGAGTTTCCATCCGGACGAAGACGCCTACGATGCGGCCCAGGCGTTCGAACGTTATGACTTGATTTCTGCACCGGTGGTCGACAAGAACGGCAAGCTGATCGGCCGTCTGACCATCGATGAAATGGTCGACTTGATTCGTGAGGAAAGCGAAAGCGAAGTCCTCAACATGGCCGGTCTGCGCGAAGAAGAAGACATCTTCGCCTCGGTCTGGAAGTCCCTGCGTAACCGCTGGGCCTGGCTGGCGATCAACCTGATCACGGCGTTTGTCGCTTCCCGGGTCATCGGCCTGTTCGAAGGCTCCATCGAGAAGCTGGTGGCGCTCGCGGCGCTGATGCCTATTGTCGCCGGTATCGGTGGCAACTCCGGTAACCAGACCATCACCATGATCGTCCGTGCCATGGCACTGGACCAGGTCAGCACCGGCAATACCTCGCGATTGATGCGCAAGGAACTCGCGGTTTCCTTGATCAACGGCGTGATTTGGGGGGGAGTGATTGGTGTGGTGGCTTACCTGCTTTATGGCAGTTGGTCGCTGGGGGTGGTCATGACGGCCGCAATGACGCTCAACCTGCTGCTGGCGGCATTGATGGGGGTCTTGATCCCCATGACCCTGGCCCGCATGGGGCGCGATCCTGCCATGGGTGCCAGTGTCATGATTACCGCGGTGACCGACAGCGGCGGGTTCTTCATTTTCCTGGGGTTGGCGACGATTTTCCTGCTCTGAGTCGCTCATCGAAAAAACCGCCTGTTTGGCGTAATACTGTCCACATAGAAAAAACGGCGCTTCCTTCAGAAATGGGAGGCGCCGTTTTTTTTGCGTTTCTTTTGGTTTGCGGGGCGTCAAGAACCAAAGACACGAGCAGCAGGCAGGTCCAGCCCCTATGCAACTGCAGCACCGCTATCGCGAGCACATTGACACATCGCCTTCGCGAGTCTGTTTGGCGGTTTTTTCATCACGCAAAATCCCCTGCGCATCACTGCATCAACGCCAGTCGTGCAGCCAGTAGCACAAAGGCTGCCGAGAATAGCCGGCGTATCCACTGCAACACGGATGGACGCTCCAGAACATGGCGGCGCATCGATGCGCAGAGCACGCCATAGATGACGAAGACGACAAAGGTGATCGCCATGAAGATGAAGCTCAGTTGCAACATGCGCCACATGGCATCCGTTTCTCCTGGCGCGAGAAATTGCGGTAGAAAGGCCAGGAAAAAAATCGACAGTTTTGGATTCAGCAGATTGACCAAGATGCCCGAAAAAATCACCGCGCCGTTCGAACGTGGGGTCTTGTGCGGATCAATATGCAATGCCCCATGGCTCTGGAGCGTGCTCCATGCCATCCACAGCAGGTAAGCGACGCCAAGGTACTTGATGATCTCGAAGGCCAGTGGGCTTGTGTGCAGCAGTGCAGCGAGGCCCGTGATGGCTGCCAGCATGTGCGGCACGATCCCCAGGGTACAACTCAATGCCGCTATCACGCTTGCGCGCCAGCCCCGGGCCAGGCCGGCTGCCACTGTATAGACCACGCCAGTGCCAGGCGAGGCCGCCACGATCAGGGAAGTGATAAAAAATTCGAGGTTCATGCGACGCCGACCTTGGCAGTTGTGAAGTCTCCAGCCTGCCTGCTGTGAGGAGGGGCGTCTTGAACGAAATTGCAGGTTGCTACGGGTGTCCTTGGCGGGCGTACATGCCCGGTGAGAATCCAAAGCTGCGCACGAAGCATCGAGTCATATGGCTCTGATCGGCGAAACCGCTGGCCAGGGACGCATCGGCCAGCGGCATGCCTGCAGCGATCAGTTGTCGTGCTCGGTGGATGCGTCGTTGCAGCAGATAGGCGTGGGGTGTCAAACCGGTCAGGCGGGTGAAGGCGCGTACCAATTGAAAGCGGCTTAAATCGGCCTCCCTGGCGAGCAGGGCAAGCGACATGGACGACTGCGGATCGTCGTCGATCAAGGCTTTTGCACGGTTTGCCGCGACCTTCGGCAAACACGATATCGGCATGGAGCGATCCAGCAAATGTTCGAGCAAAAGCACGAGCGTTTCTTCGATCTTCAGGTGAGCGCCAAATTCCTCGGCTTGAGCGAGGGCTTGATACAACGTGCGGAACAACTCTGCCGCACGGGGGCTTTGCAGCACCGGATAAGCGAATTCCTGGGCACAGATGCCTCCATCGTTCTGCATATCCTTGAATGCCTGCGCAATCAGCAGCGGGTCGAAATACAGCATCTGCCAACGACGCGTTCCGTTTCCGATGGGCGCGCCGTCATGCACTTCGGCGGGGTTGACCGATATAAGGTCGCCAGCCGTCGCTTCTACCTGGCCTCGGCCGCTGGCTGAACGTTGCGCCCCGCGCACAAGCAAGCCAATGCCAAAATGTTCGTGCATGTGCCGGGCGAACGTTCGATCTGAATCGGCCTCGACGATTTCCACGCCCAGTCCTGGAATTCTTTGGATCTTGAATGCGTGACCTGTCATGCAGGCCTCCATGCCCGTACTTTTTAGAGGATCAATTTAGCATCACTGCCATGGATCAGCAGTGGCGTTGGTTCGATGGCTCTATGAGTGCTTGAAAAGCAGGCTGAGGCCAAACGCCAGGCAAAAAAAAGCCAGCACGAGGCTGGCTTGAGTATTTTTGGGCTATCAGGTCGCGTCTGCGGCCATTTCTGCGTCATGGGCAATCAGCGAAACGAGGGCGTTCTGCTGGCGATGGGAGAGTTGTCGGAAGCGTTGAAGCAGTTCGCGCTCATGCAATGATAGCTCTGGACTGTCCAGGCGCATGCTCAACTCTTCACCCAACGCGCCTTCCTGAATAAGGCTTTGCTCAAGACGCGCGATGATTTCAGAGTTCATGCTGCGGTGATGATTGCGAGCCACTTCGGCAATGCGTTCCCGCATTCCGTCTGGCAGACGTACGACGAACTTGTCAGCCGTACGGCTGGAATAAATTGCCTGTTTCAATGGGCGCATATATTTAACCGGTTAGTTCAGGGGAGCGGTTCTCGGGATTGGCCGCAGGATGTCGATAGGACAAGCTCCATTGCCAAATGTTCAACCTGAATTGTTAAGAGGCCCGCATCATGCCTCAAAATTGCCAGATCATTGGCGCCAATTCTGTGACAAATTCTGATCGGGGTAAAGGCGTTCTGCCAGTATCCTTCATCAAAAAATGCGGACTGGTTGGTAAAAAACAACAGGTTCGCATTTGTGACCGTCGAATTGTGTCTATGTGCCATACCGTCTGGCGGATAACGGAAATGGACAAAAACCTGTGCCATCCCTGTCTTGTACAGGATAGTGGCAAATGGCCGATTTACTAGGATGAGCGAGCCAGGACAGATGAATGGCGGCCCGCGCTCGGCGTCCAGAATCTGCCAGCCTTACAGGGGAGTACTATTTGCCTACACTTAAAAAGCCATGGGCGACATGACAAACGCAGGGCAGGTCGTTAACATGCACGCCGTCCTGCGCACCGCATCTCTTGTGGTCGACTCGTGTCTCAGTAGCTCAATTGGATAGAGCATCCCCCTCCTAAGGGGAAGGTTGGCAGTTCGAACCTGCCCTGGGACACCATATTAATCAAAGATTTAGCGAATTTTTTGCCCGGCTCTCGTTTTTTTTTCCTGGTCCCCACTTCTTAATGCATTCTTTGTGGCGAGGGAGCTTGCTCCCGCTCGGTTGCGCAGCAGCCGTCAAAAAACGGGTCCGCTGCGCGGCCCAGCGGGAGCAAGCTTTCTCGCCACGGTCTGATTTTCTGCACTCGGTTTTCCCTACAGCTTCCCCTTAACGGAACGCCATTTCCTGCCGATAACCCGATGAGCCCGGTTGTCTCCTGCGTTTTGGCTCGCAATGTGCGTCACGACACAGCCAGGCCAAGCGATTGCTGAAATCCCTTGAACGTTGCTGGCTGGTGGCTATCATCTGCGCGCCTCGGGCTTGTGACACGGCGTTTCGTTGTTATGCCATTGGGTTATTTTTTTACTTGCCTGGACATCCTCGATGCTGGCGTACCACCAAAAAAGTTTTCTGATCGTCGATGATTTCTCGGATTTCCGCAGTTCGATCCGGTCCATGCTGCGTGAGCTGGGCGTCAAGGACGTGGACACCGCCGACACCGGTGAAGTGGCGCTGCGCATGTGCTCGCAGAAGCGTTATGACTTCATCTTGCAGGACTATCACCTGGGCGACGGGCGCAAGAATGGCCAGCAGGTGCTGGAAGACCTGATGGTCGAGAAGCTGATCAGCCATGAAAGTGTGTTTCTCATGGTGACCGCCGAGACCAGCCAGGCGATGGTGCTCAGTGCCCTGGAGCATGAGCCCGATGCGTACCTGACCAAACCGTTCAACCGCTCCGGCCTGGCCCAGCGGCTGGAGCGGTTGGAGCAGCGCAAGACCCTGCTCAAGCCGATCCTGCAGGCCCTCGATCGTGGCAAGCCGATGGACGTGCTCAATGCCTGCATCGCCTTGTGCAAGCAGGACCCGCGCTACGGGCCGTTGTGCCTGCGTTATCGGGCCGATGCGTTGCGCGACCTGAATCAGAACGAGGCCCTGGAGCGTCTGTACAACTCCATCCTCGCGGATCGCCCGTTGCCGTGGGCTTACGCGGGGCTGGGCAAGTTGATGTTCAAGCGCGGCCAGGTGGGGCAGGCCAAGGCCGTTTATGAAAAGGCCCTGAAAGTCTTTCCAATGATGCCGGCGTTGTACGATGGCATGGCCGAAGTGTTGATGGCCGAAGGTGACACCAAGCAGGCGCAGCACGTGCTGGAAGAGGCGGTGCGCCTGTCGCCGCTGGCGGTGCGCCGTCAGTCGTTGCTGGGCAAGTTGGCGATGACCAACGAAGACTACGACACGGCTTCCCGGGCTTATCGCCAGGCGGTCGGGCAGGGCGCGCAGTCGCGCTTCAAGGATCCGGAAAGCAACCTCGGCCTGGCCCATGCGCTGATCAGCAAGGGCAGCGAAAAAGGCCTCGATACCCGCACCCGGCTGGAGATCAACACCACGCTCAGTGCCGTGGCGAAGGAGAACCTCAACGACCCGGGGTTGCAGGTCCGGGCGCGGCTGATGAAGGCCACCAGCCTGTTGCTCAACGATGCCGAAACCGCCGAGAAGCTCACCGAACAGGCTTTGCAGCGCCTCGATGGCATGGAGCAATTCATGAGCGCCGAGGCCGCGTTGCTGGTGGCCAAGCAGTTACAAATGCTTGGCCAGGCCAGCGCCGGCGAGTCGATGCTCAAGAACTGCGCGGAAATCTACGGTGATGACCCGACGGTGATGCAAGGCATCGCCAAGCTGACCGACGACCCGAACATTCTCAATCAAGGCAATGCCGCCGCCGAGCTGAACCGCGAAGGCGTGCGGGTCTACAAGACCGGCGCGTTGCCGGAGGCGCGGGAGCTGTTCCGCCGCGCCCTGAAGATGCAACCGAAGAACATCAGTATTGCCCTGAACATGGCGCAATCGCTGCTGCATGGCACCGACACCAGCGTGGAGTCGGAACTGCTGCAGGAGTGTCGCGCCTGCCTGAAACTGGTGGGCATGATGCCCGACACCGATGCGCGTTTTGCGCGCTATCAAAAACTGCGAAGCAAGGCATTTGGCGATGAATGACAGCGAACAGGTCCTCGATTTTTCCACGGTGATCGCATCGACCGTGCACGACATGAAGAACTCCCTGACCTTGCTCATGCAGACGCATACGCAATGGCTCGAGCGCTTGCCCGACGCCGAGCGCCAGACCTCGGAGCAAGGCGTCATCGAGTTCGAATTCGCCCATCTCAATGGTTTGCTGGTGCAACTGCTGGGGCTGTACAAGCTCGGTGTCAACCAGTTGCCGCTGCACCCGGCCTACCATGAGCTGGATGACTTCATCGAGGCGCAACTGGCCGGCCATCAGGACGTGTTCCGCAGTCGCGGGATCATGGTCACCTATGAAGTCGATCCGCTCAGCCCCTTGGGTTTTTTCGACCGTGAACTGATTGCTTCGGTGCTCGACAATTGCATCAATAATGCCATTCGCCATGCGCGCCAGGCGCTGCTGATCAGTGTGAGCGACGAGGCTGGGCAACTGGTGCTGACCCTCAATGACGACGGCGAAGGTTACCCGCCTGAGATGATCGAGCGTCAGGCCGAGTACGTGCAAGGCATCAACCACAGCAGCGGCAGCACCGGGCTGGGTCTGTACTTCGCCGCGCGGATCGCCAGGCTGCACCAGCGCGGCGGCGTGAGCGGGCGTACCGAGATTGCCAATGGCGGTGTGTTGGGTGGTGGGGTGTTCCGGCTTTACTTGCCTTGAACGTGCGCTCATAAATACGCAGCCCCCACAAATCCCCACACTGAATCTCACATTCCCGCGCTCGGTGTTTATTGTCTGTGGGTGCTTGATATTCCGAACAGCCGAAGCCTATTTTGTACGGGTTGCCGTTCGCGGCTCGCACATAACAAGGATTGCGTCATGACGACCGATGGCCAGCGTTCACTCGCGCAGCGACTGACGGGCATTGATGAGATTGAATGTGTCACGCCGGATTTGAATGGCGTGCCGCGGGGCAAGGTAATGACCGCTGAGGGTTTCCTCGAAGGCCGGCGGTTGCAGTTGGCGCGGGGCGTGCTGCTGCAATGCATCATGGGCGGTTATCCGCCGTCGCGTTTCTACGGCAGCGACGACGGCGACCTGGCGCTGGTGGCCGATCCGAAACAGATTCATCGCCTGCCTTGGAGCCAGCAGCCCCGTGCCCTGGCGATCTGCGATGCCGACGAGTTGACCGGTGAAAGCTCCCGGCTCTCGACGCGCGGCCAGCTCAAGGCCGTTGTCGCGCGCTATGCCGCCCTTGGCCTGGCGCCGGTGGTAGCGACCGAGCTGGAATTTTTCGTATTCGCCCCCAACCCGGACCCGACCCAGCCGTTCCAGCCGCCAATGGGCCTGGATGGGCGTCGCGAAGACGGCCATTCGGCGTTCAGCGTCAGCTCCAACAATGGCCTGCGCCCGTTCTTCAGTGAAGTCTATGCCTGCATGGCGGCGCTGGGCCTGCCTCGCGACACCTTCATGCATGAAATGGGCGTAAGCCAGTTCGAGATCAATCTGCTGCACGGCGATCCGCTGTTGCTGGCCGACCAGACGTTCCTGTTCAAGCACCTGCTCAAGGAAGTGGCCCTCAAGCACGGCCTGACGGTGGTCTGCATGGCCAAGCCCCTGGCCCACACACCGGGCAGTTCGATGCACATCCATCAGAGCGTCGTCGAGGCGGACAGCGGTCGCAACGTCTTCAGCGACGAAGCGGGCGAACCGACGGCGACTTTCCGGCATTTCATCGGTGGGCAACAGGCGTGCCTGGCGGATTTCACCGCGCTGTTCGCGCCGAACGTGAATTCCTACCAGCGCCTGTGCCACCCGTTCGCCTCGCCGAACAATGCCTGCTGGTCCCATGACAACCGTTCGGCCGGGTTGCGGATTCCTGCCAGCTCGCCGGTGGCCCGGCGGGTCGAGAACCGCTTGCCGGGCGCCGATGCCAACCCCTACCTGGCGATTGCCGCCAGCCTGGCCGCCGGGCTGTATGGGATTGAACATCGGCTGGAGCCGAGCGCGGCGATCCAGGGTGAATTCGAAGTGCCGGATAAACTGTCGTTGCCATGTACCTTGCATGCCGCCTTGGAGCGTCTGAAGCGTAGTCATCTGGCGAAGGAACTGTTTGGTACGGAGTTCATCGAAGGCTACATCGCCTCCAAGACCCTGGAGCTGACCAGCTTCTTCGATGAAATCACGCCTTGGGAGCGACGTGTCCTCGCGGCCCAGGCATAACGAACCGTCGCATTCGGGCTATCTTCAACAGGTAGCCCTTACTCACCTCAAGGAGCCGCTCGGAACGCCGATGCGCCAAATCTGGAAACCTTTTCGAGCGCTTTATTTCGCTTCGCTGATGATGTTGATCGGCTCGGGCCTCTTGAGTACTTACTTGGCCTTGCGCCTGGCCGCCGACCATGTGGACAGTCTCTGGGTCGGTGCGCTGATGGCCGCCAACTATTTCGGCCTGGTGCTGGGGGGCAAGATCGGCCATCGGCTGATCGCCCGCGTCGGGCACATCCGCGCCTATTCGGCCTGCGCCGGGATTGTCGGGGCGGCCGTGCTGGGCCATGGCTTGGTGGACTGGCTGCCGGCCTGGGTCGTGCTGCGGATGATTGTCGGCCTCGGAATGATGTGCCAGTACATGGTCATCGAGAGCTGGCTCAACGAGCAAGCCGATGCCAAGCAGCGTGGGGTGGTGTTCAGCGGCTATATGATCGCCTCGTACCTGGGGTTGGTGCTGGGTCAGTTGATCCTGGTCATGCACCCGGCCCTGGGGCCTGAGCTGTTGATGCTGGTGGCGTTGTGCTTCGCCTTGTGCCTGGTGCCGGTGACACTGACCCGGCGGATTCACCCGGCGGCGCTGCATCCGGCGCCCATGGAGCCGCGCTTCTTCATCAAGCGTGTGCCACAGTCATTGAGTACGGTGCTGGGCTCCGGATTGATCGTCGGCTCGTTCTATGGTCTGGCGCCGCTGTATGCCTCTCAGCAGGGTCTGTCGACCGAGCAGGTCGGTCTGTTCATGGGTAGCTGCATCTTCGCCGGACTGCTGGTGCAGTGGCCCCTGGGCTGGCTGTCCGATCGATATGACCGGGCGCTGCTGATCCGCTGCTTTGCGCTGGTCCTGACGATCTGTGCGCTGCCATTGGCGATTCTTCCGACGGTGCCGCTGGAGGTGCTGTTCGTCGCGGGGTTCTTCTGTTCGCTGGTGCAGTTCTGCCTGTATCCGCTGGCGGTAGCGTTCTCCAACGACCACGTCGAAGCTGATCGAAGGGTGTCCCTGACCGCGATGCTGCTGGTGACCTACGGCGTGGGAGCCAGCATCGGGCCGCTGGTGGCCGGCGTGCTGATGAAAATGTTCGGCAGCCAGATGCTCTACGGCTTTTTCGCTTTCTTCGCCTTGGTACTGGTGTGGCGGATCCGACCGAAAGCGGTGACCAACCTGCATCAGGTCGATGACGCACCGCTGCATCACGTGGCGATGCCGGACAGCATGTCGAGTTCGCCTTTGGTGGCGTGTCTTGATCCGCGGGTGGATGAGCAGGTGGTGCAGGAGCAGATGCAGGCGCCGGCCAATCCGGACGTGGAGCCCGAGCCGGCCACTGAGGCTGCGGCCGAGGCTGAAACTGAAACCGAGGCGCCCGAGACACCGAGTTTTACCCAGGCCAGGCCTTGAAGCAGGCATAAAAAAACGGGCAGTCGCCGTAAGGGACTGCCCGTTTTTCATGCCTCGAAAAATCAGAGGTCGTCTTTATCGAAGCGCCGGGCTTCTCGTTGGAGCTGGTAGACGAACCGCTCGACCTGCCGTTGCACCAAGCCACTGATGTTATGGAAGCGTACACCGGCGAACGTGGTGTTGATCCTTTCTTCGAAATGCAGGTAACGCAGCTCGACTGGCGCGGTCATGTTGCCAAAAGGCAGGGCCGCGATGAAACGCTCATACACCTGGCCCAATTGCAGACGCTCCGTGATGTCGCCGTCAAAGCGCAATTTGCAACCGGTGGCGGAGATGTCCAGCAACTTGCCATCTACGGGGGACTTGAGCTTGTCGCCGCCCAGTTCAACGCTTACCAGTTGTGCCAGTTTCAGGGCGGCGCGGAAGGCGTTGCGACGTTGGTGGTAGACCACTTCGTCGGGCAGGGCGCCGCGATAGCAGCGACCGTCGCTGGATTCATCGATGGTCAGTGGACCCTTGCCATCCCAGGCGATACGCACGCCGTCATGAAAACCCTCGACACGAAACGGCTCGCCAGCCAGCAGGAAACGCTCGCCGTCCCGGGGGATCATTTCATCCAGGGCGATGGAGTTGGTCTCGCGATCGACGTTGACCAGATAGCTCTGGAAGCGCTGGCTACGTTCGTGGAAGGTGATGATCAGTGGGTCGTGGCTCTCTTGCAGCATCCGCAGGTTGCCGGAGATTTCCAGGGGCGTGGTGAGGACCTTGGGGGGCTGCGGAGCATCATCCGCGTTTGATGCATTGAACACGGTGAGTCAATCTCCAGGCAAAATACGACTACGAATGGCCGGCATTTTGCCAGCATGTATCGCGCGTTGATAGAGCGAAGGCATTGTTCGTTTCATGCCTGGCTGAGCGGGCGGTGCTTGACCATTCTGGCCGTTGAACCGCTAGCGTCATACAGCGTCGGGATCTCGCCACCGTTGAGAATGCGCAACTGGTTGGCGGTGGCGGCCTGCTGCATCAGGATCGACTGGCCGTTGCGGGCGTTGGTTGCCTGGCATTGGGCGAGCAGGTCGTTGAGTACTTTGCTCTGGGAGCGCAGCTGATCGCCGATCGTCGACTGGCTGGCCAGTTGCTCGAGGCCGTCATGGCTGGCAGGCAGGTTGAGGCTGGCGAGGATCTCGCTGCGTTTGCGGCCATGCTGGTCAAGCAAGATGATCAATGCCTGTTTCTGCGCCAGGATATTCTCCAGCAGAGGCATGTCACGACCGTGCAGTGCCACGGATTCGGCCTGCAACAATTCCAGTAGCTGTTGCGCTGGAACGAAGTCGTCGATGATCAATTGCAATAAATGAGTGTCGTGCATGGCTGGCCTTGGGTCTTAGCGTCCAAAAGCCTGGCGCAGGCGGCGGCCTAGCGCTGGGCTTCGAAGTTGAGCAGTTTGCTGGCTACGCGGTTGCTGTCGACTTTGTAGCTGCCATCGGCGATTGCTGCTTTCAACTCGGCCACGCGGGCGTTGTCGACGACAGGTTGATCGCGCAGCTTGTCAGTGACCTTCTGCAACTGCTGAGCCTCATTGCTGAGGTGTACCGACTCCCCATTGCTGACTTGGTCGGCTGGTGTAGACAGCGGCGCGGATTTGCCGGCTTCGGCGGTTTCCTTGGTAGCGCTGGTACGCGTAGTGCCTGTCAGCGGTGAAGAGCTGTTTAAACGATTGAAATCGATGACCATGGTAAAAAACCTCTGGGTATTTGGACGCTTGCCATGTTTTCGGCCATTCCCAAAAAAACTTTAGGCTCATTTATTCAATGAACGTGCGCACGTCTGCGCTTGCCTTTGCGTAAGGCACAGTCTAGGGAACACCGGGATCAAGCGCCAGCTTTCTACCTCCTCTACCGGGTCATTACATCGCCACTTCCACTTGGCCTGGAGCCATCACTTGCGCCTTGATGACGCGCTGGGAATTGAGGTTTTTTACCCGTATCTGTTCACGCATGCCGCCGTTGGACAGGGCTTCGCCGGGCATCCGCACGGCCAGGGAGCCGCTGCGGGCGGTGATGACCACCTGGTCGCCCTTGCGGACCACTTCGGCCTGCTCCAGGTGCACCAGCGTCACGACCTGATCGGCGACCATTGGTCGGACAAGTTTCTGCCCGATGGCCTGATCGACGGAGGTCAGGAAGCCCTGGGTGATCTGGCTGATGTCCCGTTCACGCAGCATCACGTCCTGGGGCTCGACGATCCCGGCCCGCTTGAGCGGACGCGTGGTGGTGACAATTTCCCGAAACAGGCGCACTTGAGCGGGCACGAACACCGTCCAGGGCGCGGCGCTGTCGCAACGAACCTTCACCGTGACGCGGCCCAGAGGGCGAGCGGGACTTTCCAGCGAAGCAGTCAATTCCTTGTCGCACATTGGCATGCGCAGGCGCGGGTCGAGTTGGTTGACTTCGATTTCGTAGCGACCTTCGGTTTGACTGGTAGCCAGATAGTCTTCTACGGTGAATTCAAGAAAGCCCTGAGTGACGCCGATAAGGAGATCAGGCAAGGTAACCGGAACAGCAGCAAGGGCAGGACCGCCCGAAGTGAACAGGCAGACAGCCAGCAGTGCACCGAGCCAGTGGCGGCAGTGAGTGGTCAGGCGTCGAGAAAATGTCGTTTGTGCGTTCATGCCGGTTCAATAGCAAGCCCCGTGCCGTTTAGTGATGAATGCGCGTCGGACACATTAGCGTTAGGTAGGAGTCAGGGCATGGCGGGAGTAATGGATTCGGTGAACCAGCGCACTCAGCTGGTCGGTCAGAATCGCCTGGAGCTGTTGTTGTTCCGTCTCGACGGCCAACAAATGTATGGGATCAACGTATTCAAGGTCCGCGAGGTGCTGCAATGCCCCAAGCTGACCCTGATGCCCAAGTCCAGCCCCGTCGTGTGCGGTGTGGCCAATATTCGGGGAGCGACCATCCCGATTCTCGACCTGGCGATGGCGACCGGTTCCGGTCGGCTGCTGGACCAGAGCAATCCGTTTGTGATCATCACCGAGTACAACACCAAGACCCAGGGGTTCCTGGTCCGCTCGGTGGAGCGCATCGTCAACATGAACTGGGAAGAGATCCATCCACCGCCCAAGGGGACCGGCCGCGATCACTACCTCACGGCAGTGACCCGGGTCGATAACCAGTTGGTGGAAATCATCGACGTGGAAAAAATCCTCGCCGAGGTAGCACCCACGCCGGAAGCGATCTCCGTGGGGGTGGTGGATGCCGAAACCCAGCACAAGGCGATTTCGCTGCGGGTGTTGACCGTCGATGACTCTTCGGTGGCCCGCAAGCAGGTGACCCGTTGCCTGCAAACGGTTGGCGTCGAGGTGGTGGCGTTGAACGACGGGCGACAGGCGCTGGATTACCTGCGCAAACTGGTCGACGAGGGCAAGAAGCCTGAGGAAGAGTTCCTGATGATGATCTCCGACATTGAAATGCCGGAGATGGACGGGTACACCCTGACTTCGGAAATCCGCAGCGATCCGCGCATGCAAAAGCTGCACATCATCTTGCATACTTCGTTGTCCGGGGTTTTCAACCAGGCGATGGTCAAGAAGGTCGGTGCCGACGATTTCCTGGCGAAATTCCGTCCCGATGACCTGGCGTCCCGGGTCGTCGAGCGGATCAAGGCAGCAGAATAAAGTAAAGGTCGGGCGCGTTGTGCGCCCGGCAAGTCAACACGATGAAAGAGGCGGTATCTTGTCTACGGGTAATTTGGATTTCGAACAGTTCCGGGTCTTCCTGGAAAAAGCCTGTGGCATCTTGCTTGGTGAAAACAAGCAATACCTGGTGTCGAGCCGTCTCAATAAATTGATGGAGCAACAGGGCCTCAAGTCATTGGGCGAGCTTGTGCAGCGTATCCAGACCCAACCGCGCAGTGGTTTGCGCGAGATGGTGGTGGACGCCATGACCACCAACGAAACCCTGTGGTTTCGCGACACCTATCCGTTCGAAGTGCTGAAGAACAAAGTGCTGCCGGCCGCCATCAAGGCCAGCCCGGGCCAGCGCCTGCGGATCTGGTCGGCGGCCTGTTCGTCGGGGCAGGAACCCTATTCGCTGTCGATGTCCATCGATGAGTTCGAACGCTCCAACCTCGGCCAGTTGAAAGGCGGCGTGCAGATCGTCGCCACCGACCTGTCCGGGACCATGCTCAATAACTGCAAGACTGGCGAGTACGACAGCCTGGCCATCGGCCGTGGTTTGTCGCCGGACCGCCTGCAACGCTACTTCGACCCGAAAGGGCCGGGCAAGTGGGTGGTCAAGGCGCCGATCAAGAGCCGGGTGGAGTTCCGCTCGTTCAACCTGCTGGACAGCTATGCCAGCCTGGGCAAGTTCGACATCGTGTTCTGCCGCAACGTACTGATCTACTTCTCCGCCGAAGTGAAGAAAGACATCCTGCTGCGCATCCACGGCACGCTCAAGCCGGGCGGCTACCTGTTCCTCGGCGCCTCCGAGGCGTTGAACGGTTTGCCGGATCATTACCAGATGGTCCAGTGCAGCCCGGGGATCATTTACCAGGCGAAGTGATTGGCTTGGGTTGACAAAAAACGGGAGTCCCCACGGGCTCCCGTTTTTTTATGCCCGCTCATTCCTCCCTATCACCATTATCCCTGTGGGAGCGGGCTTGCTCGCGAATGCGGCGGTCAGTCGAGATAAATGTCGCTGTCACACCGCTTTCGCGAGCAAGCCCGCTCCCACAGTTTGAATGCCATTGCCCTTGAGAAGCGGCAGAAAAGCGGCAGCTTGCGGAAGCCAGTTGCCGCTTTTCTGGCATTGCCGCCTTGCCGATGCCCGCAAAGCCCCGGTTTACGGGGCTTTGGAAAGTGGCACGCCGCTTGCTATAGCCAACGTACGTACATTCTGGTCACCCAAAGGTTTCCGACATGAGCATCAGCTTCGATAAAGCGCTCGGTATCCACGAACAGGCCCTGAGCTTCCGCGCCCAGCGTGCCGAAGTCCTGGCCAACAACATCGCCAACGCCGATACCCCGAACTACAAGGCTCGGGACCTGGACTTCTCCAAAGTGCTCGCCGAGCAGAACGAGAAGGCCAAGAACGGCCACTTCGCCTTGAACATGACCAACAGCCGTCATATCGAAGCCGAAGGCCTGGGTAATGGCGACGAGTCGTTGATGTATCGCACGCCGATGCAGCCGTCGATCGACCAGAACACCGTGGACGCTCAACTGGAACAGTCCAACTACGCGGAAAACTCCGTGAACTTCCAGGCCAGCTTCACCCTGCTCAACAGCAAATTCAAAGGGCTGGTATCGGCCCTGCGTGGAGAGTAAGCCATGTCGATTGCTAGCGTATTCAACATTGCCGGCAGTGCCATGAGTGCCCAGACCACTCGCCTGAACACCGTCGCCAGTAACATCGCCAACGCCGAGACCGTTTCGTCGAGCATCGACCAGACCTACCGCGCCCGCCACCCGGTATTCGCCACCATGTTCCAGGGCGGCCAGTCCGGCGGCAGCGACTCGCTGTTCCAGGAGCAGGACGCGGCCGGGCAGGGCGTACAGGTGCTTGGCGTGGTCGAAGACCAGAGCAACCTCGAAGCCCGTTATGAGCCGAACCATCCGGCCGCTGATGCCAAGGGTTATGTCTACTACCCGAACGTCAACGTTGTCGAAGAAATGGCCGACATGATTTCCGCCAGTCGTTCGTTCCAGACCAACGCCGAAATGATGAACACCGCCAAAACCATGATGCAGAAGGTCCTGACCCTCGGTCAGTGATAAGGGGCGAGTCACATGAGCGTTACCAACACTACCAGCGGTTTGAGCCTGAACGAGATTCTGGCCAATTCCTCGGTCAAGACCAACAACACCTCCGATACCCTCGGGGCAATGACAGGTGCGGCGACCGGCAAGAAGGAACTGGGCAAGGATGCGTTCCTGCAACTGCTCGTTACCCAGCTGAAGAACCAGAACCCGCTGGAGCCCCAGGACAACGGTGAGTTCGTGGCCCAATTGGCGCAGTTCAGCAGCCTGGAAGGCATCACCACCCTCAACGAGACCGTCAGCGGTATCGCCGGCAACTACAACTCGTCCCAGGCTTTGCAGGCCTCGTCGCTGGTCGGTCGCTCGGTCATCGCCCCAGGCGACAAAGCCGTGGTCGATACCTCCAAGAGCCTCAACGGCACGGTGGTGGTACCGACATCGGTGTCCTCCGTCGCGGTCAAGATCGTGGACAAGGACGGCAAGACCGTCCGCACCATCGACCTGGGCAGCCAGAACGCCGGCAATTCCGCTTTCATCTGGGACGGCAAGAACGATGCGGGCACGGTCGTCGAATCGGGCACTTACACCTTCGCCGCCTCGACCACCATCGACGGCAAGGCGACGTCGCTGATCACCAACCTGCCGGCCACGGTCAGCAGCGTGACGATCAGCCAGACGGGCGGTGAGCTGATGCTCAACCTGGCCGGGCTGGGCAGCATTGCCCTGTCCAAAGTACAAACTATTGGTATGTAGAGCCGACTAACCGGCAAAAGGAGTCAACATGTCTTTTAACATCGGCCTTAGCGGTCTCTATGCAGCCAACAAACAGCTGGACGTGACCGGCAACAACATCGCCAACGTGGCGACCACCGGTTTCAAATCGTCCCGCGCGGAATTCGAAGACGTCTACTCGGCCACCAAGCTGGGTTCGGGCAGCAAGACCGTCGGCAACGGCGTGCGCCTGGCCAACGTTTCCCAGCAGTTCGGCCAGGGGGATGTCAACAACACCGGCAACGTGCTGGACATGGGTATCCAGGGCCAGGGCTTCTTTGTCCTGAGCAACGACGGCTCCCTGAGCTACACCCGTGCCGGTACCTTCAAGACCGACAAGGAAGGCTACATCACCAACAGTGACGGCACTTCGCGCCTGCAAGGCTATGGCGTGGATGCCAACGGCAAGATCCAGAACGGGATCCTGACCGACCTGCGCATCGACACTTCGAACCTGCCGCCGCAAGCCACCAGCCTGGTTTCTTCGACGATCAACCTGAACTCCACGGCGACGCCGATCACCGTTGCGTTCAACCCGACCGACACGGCCACATTCACCAAGCAATTCACTACCCCGGTCTATGATACCCAGGGCAACCAGCACTCCATGGACCAGTACATGGTCAAGACTGCCGGTAATACCTGGAACGTCTATACCTTGATCGATGGTCGTAACCTCAATGGCAGCGCGCCGGTTGCTCCGAACGCTCCGGTTCCTTCCACAATGACGTTCGACTCGAACGGCAGACTAACCCAGGTCAGCACTCCGGTTCCGCCGACCGTTCCGCCGACTGTTCCGACACCTGCGCCAACCATCAGCAATGATCTGAATCTGGTTGGCTGGGTCCCAGGCACTGTGACTAATGGTACATGGACTGCTAATGGCGCGGGCTCGTCGACTATTACGATCTCCATGGCCAACACCACCCAATTCAACGCCGACACCGCCCGCTCGATTCCAGCCCAGAACGGCTACGCCACGGGCCAGATCACCAACCTGACCATCGACGGCAGCGGTGTACTGTTGGCCAACTTCAGCAACAACCAGACCAAGCCGATCGGCCAGCTCGCACTCGCCAGCTTCACCAACGAGCAAGGTCTGCAGCCGGTAGGCGGCACCAGTTGGAAAGAAACCTTCGCCTCGGGCATCCCGGGCTACGATGCCCCGGAAACCGGCACTTTGGGCTCGATCGTCTCCAACTCCCTGGAAGAGTCCAACGTCAACTTGACCAACGAACTGGTCGAGCTGATCAAGGCCCAGAGCAACTACCAGGCGAACGCCAAGACCATCTCTACCCAGAGCACCATCATGCAGACCATCATCCAGATGGCTTGATGTCGATGGTTGCTTGAAGGCTGCACAAGGAGCCCCTCGCAAGAGGGGCTTTTTCATGCGTGCTAGAGCCCGTCCTCATGCCAGGTTTCCCTTTGTGGCGAGGGGATTTATCCCCGCTGGGCTGCGCAGCAGCCCCCTCCACAAGCAGTCAATACGACCTGCCTGATCCACCGGGTCGCTGGCATTCAGGGCCGCTCCGCGCCCCAGGGGGGATAATCCCCTCGCCACAATGAATGTCACCCTGAATATGGATGAGGGCAGCCCAGGCGACGTCGTTTCCAAGGCAAAAGAAAACCCCCGATAAACCAGCGGTCTATCGGAGGCTTCTTCAGTCGGCGCCTTTACACGCCCACCCACTCAGCTTATTGGCAAGCTTCGCAATCCGGCTCGTCGATCGCGCAGGCCTTTGGCACTGGCGCAGGGCCTGCTGGAGCCGCCAGGACCGAATCGTCACCGTGGTTGCCGCCGCTGGAAACAGCGTTCAGCTTGCCGGTGTTGATGGTCGACTTCTCGGTGCTGGTCGCGGCCAGGGCACGGAGGTAGTAAGTGGTTTTCAGACCACGGTACCAAGCCATGCGGTAGGTCACGTCCAGCTTCTTGCCCGAAGCACCGGCGATGTACAGGTTCAGCGATTGAGCCTGGTCGATCCACTTCTGGCGACGGCTGGCGGCGTCGACGATCCACTTGGTGTCCACTTCGAACGCGGTGGCGTAGAGGGCTTTGAGCTCTTGCGGGATGCGTTCGATCTGCTGCACCGAACCGTCGTAGTACTTCAGGTCGTTGATCATGACCGAGTCCCAGAGGCCGCGGGCCTTGAGGTCGCGAACCAGGTACGGGTTGATCACGGTGAACTCGCCCGACAGGTTCGATTTCACATACAGGTTCTGGTAGGTCGGTTCGATCGACTGCGACACGCCGGTGATGTTGGCGATGGTGGCGGTCGGTGCGATGGCCATGATGTTGGAGTTACGGATGCCTTTCTGCACACGGGCGCGAACCGGTGCCCAGTCCAGGGATTCGTTCAGGTCAACGTCGATGTATTTCTGGCCGCGCTGGGCGATCAGGATCTGTTGCGAGTCCAGCGGCAGAATGCCCTGGGACCACAGCGACCCCTGGAACGTCTCGTAGGCGCCACGCTCGTCGGCCAGGTCGCAGGAAGCCTGGATCGCGTAGTAGCTGACCGCTTCCATGGACTTGTCGGCGAATTCGACCGCGGCATCGGAACCGTACGGGATGTGCTGCAGGTACAGTGCGTCCTGGAAGCCCATGATGCCCAGGCCGACCGGACGGTGCTTGAAGTTGGAGTTCTTCGCCTGTGGCACCGAGTAGTAGTTGATGTCGATCACGTTGTCGAGCATGCGCACGGCAGTGTTCACGGTGCGTTGCAGCTTGGCGGTGTCCAGCTTGCCGTCGACGATGTGGTTCGGCAGGTTGATCGAGCCCAGGTTGCAGACCGCAATCTCATCCTTGTTGGTGTTCAGGGTGATCTCGGTGCACAGGTTCGAGCTGTGGACCACGCCCACGTGCTGCTGCGGGCTACGCAGGTTGCACGGGTCCTTGAAGGTCAGCCATGGGTGGCCGGTTTCGAACAGCATCGAGAGCATCTTGCGCCACAGGTCTTTGGCCTGGACGACTTTGAACAGCTTGATCTTGTTGTACTCGGTCAGGGCTTCGTAGTACTCGTAGCGCTCTTCGAAAGCCTTGCCGGTCAGGTCGTGCAGGTCCGGCACTTCGGATGGCGAGAACAGGGTCCACTTGCCGTCGTCGAAGACACGCTTCATGAACAGGTCAGGGATCCAGTTGGCGGTGTTCATGTCGTGGGTACGACGACGGTCATCACCGGTGTTCTTGCGCAGCTCGATGAACTCTTCGATGTCCATGTGCCAGGTTTCCAGGTAGGCACAGACCGCGCCCTTGCGCTTGCCGCCCTGGTTGACCGCGACGGCGGTGTCGTTGACCACTTTGAGGAACGGCACCACGCCCTGGGATTTGCCGTTGGTGCCCTTGATGTACGAGCCCAATGCGCGAACCGGGGTCCAGTCGTTGCCCAGGCCACCGGCGAATTTCGACAGCATGGCGTTGTCGTGGATCGCGCCGTAGATGCCCGACAGGTCATCCGGAACGGTGGTCAGGTAGCAGCTCGACAGCTGTGGACGCAGGGTACCGGCGTTGAACAGGGTCGGGGTCGAGGCCATGTAGTCGAAGGACGACAACAGGTTGTAGAACTCGATCGCACGGTCTTCGCGCTGCTTCTCTTCGATCGCCAGGCCCATGGCCACGCGCATGAAGAAGATCTGTGGCAGTTCGAAACGCACGCCATCCTTGTGGATGAAGTAACGGTCATACAGGGTTTGCAGGCCCAGGTAGGTGAACTGCTGGTCGCGCTCGTGGTTGATCGCCTTGCCGAGTTTTTCCAGATCGAATTCGGCCAGGACCGGGTTCAGCAATTCGAACTCGATACCCTTGGCAACATAAGCTGGCAGCGCCTTGGCGTACAGGTCGACCATTTCGTGGTGGGTCGCGCTCTCGGCGACTTCCAGGAAGCTCAGGCCTTCGGCACGCAGGGTGTCCATCAGCAGGCGGGCGGTCACGAAGGAGTAGTTCGGCTCGCGTTCCACCAGGGTCCGCGCGGTCATCACCAGGGCCGTGTTGACGTCCTTGAGTGCAACGCCGTCATAGAGGTTCTTCAGGGTTTCGCGCTGGATCAGGTCGCCATCGACTTCTTCCAGGCCTTCGCAGGCCTCGGTGACGATGGTGTTCAGGCGGCCCATGTCCAGCGGCGCCAGGCTGCCGTCGGCGCGAGCGATGCGGATCGAAGGGTGGGCCTGGACCGGTGCGTCGGCCGGGGAGCGGGTCGCACGTTCCTTGGCGCGGGAGTCACGGTAGATCACGTAGTCGCGCGCCACTTTCTGCTCGCCGGCACGCATCAGGGCCAGTTCGACCTGGTCCTGGATTTCTTCGATGTGGATGGTGCCGCCCGAGGGCATGCGACGCTTGAAGGTCGCGGTGACCTGTTCGGTCAGGCGGGCCACGGTGTCGTGGATTCGCGACGAAGCGGCAGCTGTGCCACCTTCAACTGCGAGGAACGCTTTGGTGATGGCGACGGTGATCTTGTCATCGGTGTAAGGAACGACAGTGCCGTTACGCTTGATCACACGCAGTTGGCCCGGCGCGGTGGCGGACAGATCCGGGTTCGAATCGGCGGCCAGCGGCGCGGTGCCCTGCGGGTTCTCGCGAGTTGTGTCGGTGTGCATGGGTGTCTCCACGTTCTCTATGTTTGTTTGGGCACCATCACGGTGCCCACCGTTCCGTCCTGAAGCACTACAACCGACTGGCGCCGGGCATAACAACTTCGGGACAGTAGGAAGCAGGCGTTTAATGCCGCTTCCATCCGAAGTTCTCAGGTTGCGAGCGGGGCTCGAAACCGGGTTGCCGGGGTGGCAGCAATTGACTGCAACACCCGTACCGTTTCGGTCGTTTTCGACCTTGAAACAGTTGCCATCCGCAGGGGCGGTCTGGGCTTGGGGAAATACGGTGTTTCAGCTGGACAGAAGCAAGAAAAGCGCTTGAATTCTCTGCCCGACTTGTGTTTGGTTTTTGGCCTGAAACCCTACATGTAGGGTTTTTTGCGCGGCGGGCTACAAGATAATGCGTTTTTGGGGGGTATGCAACGTGCTACCTGTGGATAAGCCTGTGCGTAATTTGTGTGCGAAACGTGGAACTGCTCTGTAGGCCGCGACCTAGCTGGAGTGGACCTTTTTTCATCGGTTTCAACGGTCTGAAAACTGCCCGATGGTTTTTTGCGGGCGCGGACGTTACCACATAAAACCTGCTTCGACCGAACGCATTTGTCCGCTTGTTTTCTAGGGGTGCGACGTTTATACAATCGACCGGTGTGCTGGCATGTTTATCCTCCTTTGATATGACAAAAAGAGGAGGCTGTATTCGAATCTCTGGAATGAACACTGTTGTGGCCAGAGATTGCTCCCGCTCGATTGCGCAGCAATCGCAAAAAACAGGGGCCGCTTCACAGCCCAGCGGGAGCAAGCTCCTTCGCCACGGGGTAGTGATCCTTCTGCAAGGGTTGTGGCCATCCGGTCCTTTATTTTCATAACAAAACGAGGCCCCCATGGAACAAGAAGCCTGGCAGGTATTGATCGTCGAGGATGACCAGCGTCTGGCCGAGCTGACCCGGGAGTACCTCGAAAGCAACGGGTTGCGTGTCGCCATCGAAGGCGACGGCGCGGTGGCGGCGGCGCGGATCATTGCTGAGCAGCCGGACCTGGTGGTCCTCGACCTGATGCTGCCCGGCGAAGACGGCCTGAGCATCTGTCGCAAGGTGCGCGGGCATTATGACGGGCCGATCCTCATGCTCACCGCCCGCACCGACGACACCGATCAGATCCAGGGCCTGGACCTGGGCGCCGATGATTATGTCTGCAAGCCGGTTCGCCCGCGTTTGCTCTTGGCGCGTATCCAGGCCCTGCTGCGGCGCAGCGAACCGGAGCCGAGCGTCGCGCAGAAGCAGCGACGCCTGCAATTCGGCCCGCTGGTGGTCGACGACGCCCTGCGCGAAGCCTGGTTGCAGGGCAACGGTATCGAGCTGACCAGCGCCGAATTCGACCTGCTGTGGCTGCTGGTGTCCAATGCCGGGCGCATCCTGTCCCGGGAAGAAATCTTCACCGCTTTGCGCGGCATCGGTTATGACGGCCAGGACCGTTCCATCGACGTGCGCATTTCGCGTATCCGCCCCAAGATCGGCGATGACCCGGACCATCCACGGCTGATCAAGACCATTCGCAGCAAAGGCTACCTGTTCGTTCCTGAAGCCTGCGTAGACCCGACACCGTGAACTCGATCTTCCTGCGTATTTATGGCGGCATGTGTGCCGCACTGGTGCTGGTGGCGGTCCTCGGCGTACTGGCCCTGCACCTGCTCAACCAGACCCGCAGCGAGCAATACCGCGAGCGCCTGGCCCACGGTACGTTTTCGTTGATGGCCGACAACCTGCGGCCGATGAACGACACCGAACGGCGGCGGGCGTTGCTGGTATGGGAGCGCCTGCTGGGCATTCCCCTGGCGTTGCAGACCTTTGCCCAGACCGACCTCGACCTCGGCCAGCGCACCCGCGTACTGCGTGGCCAGGCATTGGTGGAGCAGACCGGACCCCATGCGGCGAAGGTCTACCGGCTGGTCAGCGATGGCGAACAGTTGATGCTGGTGGGTGAAGTCCAGCAGATCAGTGAGCAACTGGCCCGCGCGACCATCTATCTGTTGGCCGACGAGCTGGTGCGTTCCCCGGTGGCCGAACAACCCAAGCGGCTGGCGCAACTGGCGCAGGAAAAAGGTTTTGGTTTCGATCTGCGACTCATGACCGCCGAGCAGGCGGACATGGATGAAGACCAGCGCCGTCGTGTGTCCGAGGGCGATACGGTGATGGCGTTGGGCAAGGGCGGCGACTCCATCCGGGTCTTCGCCGGCATGGTCGGCACGCCGTGGGTGCTGGAGATTGGTCCGCTGTACCAGATGAACCCTTATCCGCCGCAATGGCTGGTGCTGATCGCGGCGCTGGGCTTGAGCCTGATCGGCTTGATCGTCTACCTGTTGGTGCGCCAGTTGGAGCGGCGCTTGCGCGGCCTGGAGTCGGCCGCCACCCAGATCGCCCAGGGCAGCCTGGAAACCCGGGTACCGGCCCGAGGTGCCGACTCGGTTGGGCGGCTGGCCGCTGCGTTCAACGGCATGGCCGAGCACTTGCAGCAATTGTTGGCCATCCAGCGCGAGCTGGTGCGGGCGGTGTCCCACGAATTGCGTACCCCGGTGGCGCGCCTGCGCTTCGGCCTGGAAATGCTCGGGAGCGCCACCACGCCCCAGGCCCGGGACAAATACCTGGCGGGCATGGACCACGACATCGAAGACCTGGATCGGCTGGTGGACGAAATGCTCACCTATGCGCGGCTGGAACAGGGTTCACCGGCCCTGAACTTCCAGCGGGTGGACCTGGATGCGCTGGTCAATCAAGTGATCGATGAATTGGGGCCGTTGCGGGCCGGGATCACGGTCGAGCGCGGTCTATGCCTGTCGGCCGTCGATTGCGACGGCGCCTGGGTCGAGGCCGAGCCACGCTTTCTGCATCGGGCCCTGCAGAACCTGGTGGGCAACGCCATGCGTCACGCCAGTTCCCGGGTCACCGTCAGCTATCAGGTGGGCCAGTTGCGCTGTCGGGTGGATGTGGAGGACGACGGGCCTGGTGTGCCGGAGGCGGCATGGGAGCGGATCTTCAAGCCCTTCCTGCGCCTGGATGACAGCCGCGCCCGGGCGTCGGGCGGCCATGGGCTGGGGCTGTCGATCGTGCGGCGGATTATCCACTGGCATGACGGTCGGGCGTTGATCGGCAAGAGCAAGAGCCTGGGTGGCGCCTGTTTCAGCCTGAGTTGGCCGAGGCATCAGGACAGGTCTTGATAGGTGGGCTCCCAAACCCACAACTCTCAGGCTTTGATCCCCACCAGGCTCAATAGCTGCCCATCCTTCACCTCGAACTGCGCCTGCAGTTCGCTGCCATGACGCCACTCGGCCGACAGGTCCGTCAGCAACCGCAGTCGCACCTGTCCGTCGTGTGTCCATTCCAGCACTTCGGCATGCTCGAAATAAAAGCGCTGCCTGACGATGGGATACAGCGCCTTGAACAAGCTTTCCTTCACTGAAAAGGTCAGGGTGACCAGCAAGGCGCGGTCGTCATGCGCAAGCGTTGCCATGCGCAGCAGCTCCGGCGAGGTGAGGATTTCACCGGCCAGGCGCTCGGCGCGCTCGGGGTCGAGCAGGTTTTCCACGTCCATGCCCAAGCCTTGCCAGTGGTCTTTTTTCGCGACGATGGCCGCGGCCCGGCCCGTGCTGTGGGTGATCGAGCCGCTGACATGGGCCGGCCACACGGGGGCGCGGTCTTCACCGATGGCCGGCACGCAGGCCAGGCCGTCGAGTCGCTGCAATGCCGCCCGGGCGCAGATCCGCCCGGCCAGGAATTCAGCCTGACGCTTGGCCACTGATCGCTGGATGCTCGCCGGTGGTTCGATGGCGCTGTCGGGGAAGTCGGTGCCTACCAGCAGCAACGGGTCGAAGCGGGTGCTCAGCAGCACCGTATCGGGCAGCGCATCGGGCAAAAGCCAGTGTTCATCCAGAGGCGAGCAACAGGCGGGCAGGGTGGGGAGTGTCTTCATGCCCGGCATTTTGCCGGGTTGACGGGAGGCTGGGTAGTGGGGCAAGCCTGAGTGGCGCAAGTGAGTGGAAAAGAAGCTTCTGTGGCGAGGGAGCTTGCTCCCGCTGGGCTGCGAAGCAGTCCTGAATCTGACAGCTCGGAGTATCAGATTGAACGCATCGCTGCTGTTGGGGCTGCTGCGCAGCCCAGCGGGAGCAAGCTCCCTCGCCACAGGGTTATGCGTCAGTCAAAAACTTTCTTGAAGAACTTCTGCATATCCGCCCACGATTTCTCATCGGCTTCCTTGTTGTAGCCAATGTCCGGCCCGCCATGTTCGCCGTGGCTCAAACGGTCGGCATCGGGGTTGCTGAAGCCGTGTTTGGCGCCTTCGAGGCTGACGAATTTATAGTCGGCGCCGGCCTTGTCCATCTCGCTCTTGAACGCGGTGACGTTGTCCTGGGTGACCATGCTGTCCAGGGCGCCATGCTCGACCAGCACCTTGGCCTTGACGCTGCCAGGTGTTGCCGGGGTGTTGGTCACCAGCGCACCGTGGAAGCTCACCACGCCGGCCAGCGGCACACCCTGGCGCGCCGCATCGAGTACCACCTTGCCGCCGAAGCAGTAGCCGATGGCAGCGAGTTTATCCGGATCGGTCTGGGGTTGTTTTTTCAGCAGGTCCAACCCCGCCTGGAAGCGTGCGCTGGCGGCCTTGCCGTCCTTGAGCGCCGCCTGCATGAAGGCCATGGCGTCCTTGGGGTGCTCGGTGTTCTTGCCGTCGCCGTACATGTCGATGGCCAGGGCGCTATAGCCCAGGCCGGCGAGGTCACGGGCACGGCGCTTGGCGTAGTCGTTCAACCCCCACCATTCATGCACCACCACCACGCCCGGGCGCGGGCCCTTGACGGTGTCGTCATACGCGTAATAGCCGATCAGCTTGGTGCCGTCGGCACTGGTGTAGGGGAGCTCCTGGGTCTGGATGGCGGCTTGGCTCACGCCGCTAATAGCCAGAAGTACAACAGCAAGCAGCCTGCGCATGATGGATCTCCTTAAAAAGTGCTGAGACAGGACACTCTAGCCGATTCATTCAGCGAAGGTTCAGAGAACGTTCAAGGGGGGTTCAGGTATCGCTGGTTAAGGTGACGGCGACTTCACAATTCACCCACGCTGCAAAGGAACTTGATCATGACTGCTATGAAAAAACTGCTGTTGGCTTTCACCGTGCTGGGCGCCAGCGCCCTGGCCCACGCCGATGACAACTTCGCCAGCCTGACCCTCGGCCAGACCAGCGACAAGGTGAAGAAATCCAGCGCCTTGGACAGCGCCCTGAACAACCCGAACGCCGACGGCGTCATCGGCAAGGACACCACGTATGGCCTGCGACTGGGCAAGCAAAACGACCAGGGCCGCTACTACGCCACCTACGACAACGTCTCGGGCACCCACAACGGCATCAAGCTGCGCCAGGAAAACCTGCTGGGCAGCTACGATGTGTTCTATCCGGTCACCAGCAGCACCAAGCTGTTCGGTGGCGGCACGGCGGGCCTGACCAAGCTGACCCAGGATTCTCCCGGCTTCAGCCGCGACAGCGACATTGGCTACGCAGTGGGCTTGCAAGGGGGCGTGCTGCAACAAATTTCGCAGAACACCTCGGTTGAACTGGGTTACCGTTACCTGCGCAGCAACGCCAGCACCGAGATGAGCCCGCACGGTGGCGATAAGGTTGGCTCGTTGGACCTGACCAGCAGCGCCCAGACCTACCTGTCCGCCAACTACACGTTCTAAGCGGTTGATGGTGAGCGTATCCAGCCGGATCGGTCGAAGACGATCCGGCGCCTTTCGTTGAAGTGCGCCGCACTGGATTGTTTGATTTGCCTGGGAGAGGCTCCATGAAATTACTGGTCGTCGAAGACGAAGCGCTGTTGCGTCACCACCTGCAAACCCGTCTCACCGACAGCGGCCATGTGGTGCAGGCCGTGGCCAATGCCGACGAGGCCTTGTACCAGGTTCGGGAATTCAACCATGACCTGGCGGTGATCGACCTGGGCTTGCCGGGCATCAGCGGGCTGGAGCTGATCCGCCGGCTGCGCTCGCAGGACAAGACGTTTCCGATCCTGATCCTGACCGCCCGCGGCAACTGGCAGGACAAGGTCGAAGGCCTGGCCGCCGGCGCCGACGACTACGTGGTCAAGCCGTTTCAGTTCGAAGAGCTGGAGGCCCGGCTGAACGCCCTGTTGCGCCGCTCCAGCGGTTTTACCCAATCGACCATCGTCGCCGGTCCGTTGCTGCTCGACCTCAACCGCAAGCAGGCGTCCCTCGATGAGGAGCCGCTGGCGTTGACTGCCTACGAGTACCGCATCCTCGAATACCTCATGCGCCATCACCAGCAGGTGGTGGCCAAGGACCGCTTGATGGAGCAGCTTTACCCCGATGACGACGAGCGTGATCCCAATGTCATCGAAGTGCTGGTCGGGCGCCTGCGCCGTAAGCTGGAAGCGCCGGCGGGCTTCAAGCCGATCGATACCGTGCGCGGCCTGGGCTACCTGTTCAACGAGCGCTGCCAGTGATTCGTTCGCTTCGCCTGCGGTTGATGCTGGCCGCCATGACCCTGGCGGTGCTGTTCATGCTGGCCTTGTTGCCGGCCATGCAAGGCGCGTTCAGCCTGGCGCTGCAGGAATCCATCGAGCAACGCCTGGCTTCGGACGTGACCACGCTGATTTCCGCCGCCCGAGTGGAAAACAACCGCTTGAGGATGCCGGCGCAGTTGCCCGATGAGCGCTTCAACCTCGCCGATGCCCGCCTGCTGGGTTACATCTACGATCGCGAGGGGCGGTTGGTCTGGCGCTCGAAGGCGACCCAGGAAGAAAACATCAATTACACGCCACGCTATGACGGCCAGGGCAACCAGTTCGCGCGCATTCGCGAGAACGACGGCCAGGAGTTTTTTGTCTATGACGTCGAGATCAAGCTGCTCGGCGGCCAGAGCGCGGCGTTCAGCATCGTTACCTTGCAACCGGTGCGCGACTATGAGGTGACCCTGCAGGGCCTGCGGGACAATCTGTACCTGGGCTTTGGCGCGGCCCTGTTGGTGTTGCTGGCGCTGTTGTGGATCGGCTTGACCTGGGGCCTTCGGGCGCTGCGGCGCCTGAGCCAGGAACTGGACGAAATCGAAAGCGGGGCCCGGGAAAGCCTCAGTACCGAGCATCCCCGGGAACTGTTGCGCCTGACCGGCTCCCTCAACCGCCTGCTGTACAGCGAGCGGGAGCAACGCAGCCGTTATCGCGATTCCCTCGATGACCTGGCCCACAGCTTGAAGACCCCGTTGGCGGTGTTGCAGGGCGTCAGCGAGGACATGGCCCGACGCCCGGAGGACCGTGGACAGGCTTGGGTGCTGCAAACCCAGATCGAGCGCATGAGCCAGCAGATCGGCTACCAGTTGCAGCGCGCCAGCCTGCGCAAAAGCGGGCTGGTGCGCCATCAGGTACGCTTGCGCCCGGTGTTGCAAAGCCTGTGTGACACCCTGGACAAGGTCTATCGCGACAAACGAGTCAATGTCAGTTTCGATCTGCCGGAGCACTGCCAGGTGCCGATCGAACAGGGCGCCTTGCTGGAGATGCTCGGCAACCTGCTGGAAAACGCCTATCGGCTGTGCCTGGGCGAGGTGCGCGTCAGCGTGCACCAGACCCTTGGCGGTACGGAGTTGAGTGTCGAGGACGACGGGCCGGGCGTGCCACCGGATCAACGTGCGCGGATTCTCCAGCGGGGCGAGCGACTGGATCGCCAGCATCCGGGGCAGGGGATCGGACTGGCGGTGGTGAAAGACATCATCGAGAGCTACGGCGCCAAGTTGACCCTGGGGGATTCAGAGCTGGGCGGGGCGGCGTTCCGGATTCATTTTCCGGTGGTTTGACTGGAATACTTCGGTGGGGTTGCCGGCCTTTGTGGCGAGGGAGCTTGCTCCCGCTCGAGTGCGCAGCGCTCGCAAGTTCTTGGGGCCGCTTCGCAGCCCAGCGGGAGCAAGCTCCCTCGCCACAGGGGCCGGCGGGCTCCCCACAGGATTTGGATGTCACCACTCAATTCTCCTGCTCCCGATAAGCCCCTGGCGTCAGCCCCGTCCACTTCTTGAACGCCCGGTGAAACGCCGATGGTTCGGAGAAACCCAACTGCTCGGCAATCTGCTGCAACGACAGGTCCGCACGCCCCAAGTGGTAGATGGCGATATCCCGCCGCAGCTGATCCTTGAGTTCCTGGAAGCTGGTGCCTTCTTCACGCAAATGCCGGCGCAAGGTCTGCGGGCTGATGTGCAGATGGCCGGCGACGGTGTCCAGGTCGGGCCAGCGGGCGGTGTCGCGGCTGAGCAGGCGGCGCAGTTGGCTGCTCAGGCTATGGCCATCGTCCGGGCGCGACAGCAGGTCGGCGGGGGAGCGTTCGAGGAAATGCTTGAGGGTGCGTTCGTCCTGCAGCAGTGGCATGTCCAGGTAACGGCTGTGGAACAACAGGCTGCTGCTGCGCGCTTCGAACACCAGTGGACAGGAAAAAAGTAAGTCGTATTCGGCACCGTGGGCGGGTTTGGTGTAGCCGAAAGTCGCCTGTTCCAGGCCGATACGCTGGCCGATCAGCCAACTGGCCAGGCGATGCCAGACTACCAGCAAGCTTTCAGTCAGAAAATGATCCGGGTCCCACAGCGTCGAATCGTCCAGCACCAGCCGCACTCGCTCGCCTTCGGCTTCCAGGGTCAGGCTCGGCGCGTCGGGGAACAGGCTGTAGAACAGCAAGCCGCGTTGAAGGGCCTTGCCCAGGGTCCGACAGTGGATCAACGCGTGACACATCATGGCAAACGTCCCGGGTTTACTCGCAGCCCTACCGAATCCCAGGTATTCGTCCCCCAATGCCAGCCACAGCGCCTGCAACAGGCGCGCGAACTGCTCGGGCGCAATCCGCGCGCGCGGCTCATCCAACAGCTCTGGGCTGATGCCCAGCTGTTGCAGCACAGGAACATAGTCGAAGCCTTGCCGGCGCGCGCCGCCCAAGGCTGCGCGGGCGAAGTGGCTGGCGATCGTGCGTTGGCGCATGGCTGGAATCCGTCCGTTAAGCGGGCGATGGTAGCAGGGCACTGCGGCCCGACAAGGCGGATATCCGCCAAATCCCGGAGTGATAAACACCCCGTGGGCGGAAATCCGCCACATTCCACGGCCGTGTTTAACTCGTGAATAATTCCAGAACCCTTCTGCGACAGCGCTTGTAGGGGTTTTCCGAAAAATGGCACGAGCCTTGCGATACAGCACACAGGTCTGCCGCGTGCAGCCGACAAAAAACAAATCCCTCCAGTGCAGGAGGGTTCGCAATTGAGGTGCCGTGGACGACAGGTGGAAGTCGTCAAACGGGACTCTTGAGGAAGGTTTGCCATGACGACTCGTCAGCCACTGTACAAATCCTTGTATTTCCAAGTGATCGTAGCCATTGCCATCGGCATTTTGCTCGGCCACTTCTACCCGCAGACTGGTGTTGCCCTCAAGCCGTTCGGTGACGGGTTCATCAAACTGATCAAAATGGTCATCGCCCCCATCATTTTCTGTACCGTCGTCAGCGGCATCGGCGGTATGCAGAACATGAAATCGGTCGGCAAGACCGGCGGCTATGCGCTGCTGTACTTTGAAATTGTCTCCACCATCGCCCTGCTGATCGGTCTGGTGGTGGTCAACGTCGTGCAGCCGGGCGCCGGCATGCACATTGACGTATCGACTCTGGACACCAGCAAGATCGCCGGTTTCATCAGCGCCAGTAAAGACCAGAGCATCATTGCCTTCATTCTCAACGTGATCCCGAACACCATCGTCGGCGCGTTCGCCAACGGCGACATCCTGCAAGTACTGATGTTCTCGGTGCTCTTCGGCTTCGCCCTGCATCGCCTGGGTGCCTACGGCAAGCCGGTACTGGACTTCATCGATCGCTTCGCCCATGTGATGTTCATCATCATCAACATGATCATGAAGCTGGCGCCGATCGGTGCGTTCGGTGCCATGGCCTTCACCATCGGCGCCTACGGTGTCGGTTCGCTGGTGCAACTGGGCCAGCTGATGATCTGCTTCTATATCACCTGCGTGGTGTTCGTGCTGGTAGTACTGGGCGCCATCTGCCGCGCCCACGGCTTCAGCGTCGTCAAGCTGATCCGCTACATCCGTGAAGAACTGCTGATCGTGCTGGGCACTTCCTCGTCGGAATCGGCCCTGCCACGCATGCTGATCAAGATGGAGCGCCTGGGTGCCAAGAAGTCGGTCGTAGGCCTGGTCATCCCGACTGGCTACTCGTTCAACCTCGACGGTACCTCGATCTACCTGACCATGGCCGCGGTGTTCATCGCCCAGGCCACCGATACCCCGATGGACCTGACTCACCAGATCACCCTGCTGTTGGTGCTGCTGCTGTCGTCCAAAGGTGCGGCTGGCGTAACCGGTAGCGGCTTCATCGTGCTGGCGGCCACCCTGTCGGCCGTGGGCACCTTGCCGGTGGCCGGTCTGGCACTGATTCTGGGTATCGACCGCTTCATGTCCGAAGCTCGCGCCCTGACCAACCTGGTGGGCAACGCCGTTGCCACGATCGTGGTTGCCAAGTGGGTCAAGGAACTGGACGAAGACCAGTTGCAGACCGAGCTGGCTTCCGGTGGTCGTGGTATCGCCGATGTCCGTGAAGATGACGAGCAGATCGCGGCGGCGCAGATTGCAGCGGCTGAGTCCTCTGCTCCAGTCACTGTGAAGTAAACTTCAGGCTGTAATGAAAAACCCGCTTCGGCGGGTTTTTTATTGGAAGAACTCTTCCGTCGAGGAGGCTTCTGTGGCGAGGGAGCTTGCTCCCGCTGGGTTGCGAAGCGACCCTAAGATGTATCTGCCACCGCGGTGCCTCAGACAAATGGCGGGGGGGCTGCTGCGCAGCCCAGCGGGAGAAAGCTCCCTCGCCACAAGAGCTCTCACGCTGAGCGCAATGGTCATCCAGACTGGCACCTGCGGTGATTGCCCTACCACCAACCCCTGCCTAGTCTTTAGCCATCACCTACCGGAGATCGCTATGCAAGGCCCACTGGCATCGCTCAAGGTTCTGGATTTCTCGACCCTGCTGCCCGGCCCGTTTGCCTCGCTGTTGCTGGCAGACATGGGGGCCGAGGTGTTGCGCATCGAGTCGCCGACCCGCCAGGACCTGCTGCGGGTGCTGCCGCCCCATGATCAGGGCTCCTCGGCCAGCCACGCCTACCTCAACCGTAACAAACGCAGCCTGGCCCTGGACCTCAAACAACCGGAAGCGTTGGCGGTGGTCACGCAATTGCTGGAGGACTACGACATCCTGCTGGAACAGTTCCGCCCCGGCGTGATGGAGCGGTTGGGCCTGGGATACGAAGCCTTGAAAGCCATCAATCCGCGGCTGATCTATGTGTCGATCACCGGCTACGGCCAGACCGGGCCCTACAAGGACCGCGCCGGTCACGACATCAATTACCTGGCCCTGGCGGGGCTGGCCAGCCACACCGGCCGCGCCGACAGCGGTCCGTTGCCGCTGGGGATCCAGGCGGCGGACATCGCCGGAGGTTCGTTGCATGGGGTGATCGGGCTGTTGGCGGCGGTCATCGCCCGCCAGCAAACCGGTCAGGGGCAGCATCTTGACGTGAGCATGACTGACTGTGTGTTCAGCCTCAACGCCATGGCCGGTGCCGGTTACCTGGCCTGCGGTGTCGAGCCGGGGCGGGAAAAACAGATGCTCAACGGCGGCAGCTTCTATGACTATTACCGCACCCGCGATGGTCGCTGGATGTCGGTGGGTAGCCTGGAACCGGTGTTCATGCAGGCGTTGTGCGAGGCTTTGGGACGGCCGGAACTGGCGGCCCTCGGGTTGTCGCCCAAGCCTGAACAACAGCACGCTCTTAAGCAGGCGCTGCAAGCCGAGTTTGAAAAACGCGATTTTGCCGAGCTGTGCAGCCTGTTTGCCGGGATCGATGCCTGCGTCGAGCCGGTCCTGAGCCTGGAGGAAGCTGTTCGGCATCCGCAGTTACAGGCTCGGGCGCTGGTGACACAGGTGCCCCGGGGCGATGGTTCAAGCCAGGCGCAGATGGCTTGTCCGTTGAGATTTTCCGGAGGGTTGCCTGAGCCTCGGCATATTGGCGCGGGATTGGGGGTGCATACGGATCAGGTGTTGGGGGAGTTGGGGTTCAGTGCGCAGCGGATCGCTCAATTGCGGGATGCCAAGGTGATTTTGTAGTGCCCTTTAGGGCCTCTTCGCGGGCCAGCCCAGACATCACAAAAGCCTGCTATTCCACCCGGGTTTCTCCACTGAACACCAAGGTATTGCGACAGCTTCGGCACAAATACCGCCGCCCCTGGCGCACCAGGCTGTGGCGCTGGGCCGAGAACGGGAAGTCGCTGCCGTCGCAGGGGCATTTGTAGATGTAGCGGGTCACGCTGCGGCGTTTGATTTCGTAGGTGTGGCAGCGGTTGGGCGGCAGTTCGTACACCCCACGCATGATCAGTTGCCATTCTTCGCCATGGGGCTGGATGCGTTCGCCAAACAGTTGATGGGCGATCAGGTGCGCGACTTCATGGGCGACGGTCTGCTTGAGGAAGTCTTCGGCGTTTTCCCGGTACAACTGTGGATTGAAGCGCAGCAGATTCTCATGCAGGTGCGCAACGCCGGCCTTTTGGCCACGCAATTTGAAGCTGACCACTGGGCGTTTGAAAGGACGTTTGAAAAAGGATTCGGCTTGTTGGTAACACTCTTCGACGCGGGTATTGAGTTGCTCGAGCATGCTTTACGGGTCTCCAGAAGCCCGAGTATGCCGCAAGCGTCGGCCGTTGCGAATCGTCCAGGCGCCCAGCGGTCGTGTCGAGCGGCTCAAACACAGGAAGGCCGCCTTGCGGCGGCCTGTGTCGGCAGATCCTGTTTTTATTGGAGGGTACTGTTGGGACCGTTTCAATCCTTCAATTGGTATAGACCGGGCCGACGCCGAGCCCCCAGACAATCACCGTGAACGCCATGATGGCTACCAGCACCACCAGGCCTACGGCGAGCACCGAACTGGAAAACAGAAAACCTTCGTCCTGGGGAATGTTCATGAACGTCGGCAAGCCCACATACAGCAGGTAGACCGTGTAGCAGATCGCCGCCGTGCCGACGATCATCCCCAGCCACATGTGCGGGTAGAGCGCCGCCAGGCCGCCGATGAACAACGGTGTCGCGGTGTAGGTGGCGAACGCGACGCAACGGGCCAGGCTCGGGTTGGCGTCATAGGTTCGGGCCATCCAGTGGATGAAGGCGCCCATCACTGCCACACCGCCCAACATGGCCAGGTACGACATGACGGTCATCCACAGTGCACTTTCCTGGGTGAGCATGACCGGTGCACGATTGCCGATGACCCATCCCACCTGCGTGGTGCCGATGAACGCCGATACCGCGGGAATGGCCGCCAGGATCAGCGTATGGGTGAGGTACATGTGGCTGATGCTTTCCTCCTGATCGCCACGGATTTCTTTCCATTCTTGATCAGGGTGGGTAAAGAGCCCCACGACATGATGGATCATAGTCAGTCACTCCTTTGTTATTGCCATCGCCCCCCAACGGAGCGCCTACGGGCCAAATGGCCGGGTAAGTAAAGGTCTGTAAGTGTGTGCGACCTTATGTCGCAGTATAGAAAGGAGTCACCCCAAGGGGGATGGGGGGCTTAGAGCAAATCGCGCTGTAAAGGAGCAGGTTAATCGCGGCTTGATCTGTATGCGTAATTCTCAGGCGAAGAGATTCATGTGGCGAGGGAGCTTGCTCCCGCTGGACTGCGCGGCAGGCCCCTGCGTTCTGTCCGGCACCGCGGTGATACATACATTTTCGGGGCTGCTTCGCACCCCAGCGGGAGCAAGCTCCCTCGCCACAGGGGGGCGGTGCCATACGGGAGGTTTTTTGCGTAAAATGCCGCCCTTTCGTCACACCTCACGGATTTCGCGTCATGGGCACTCTTACGGTCAACCAGAACAAACTGCAAAAGCGCCTGCGCCGCCTGGCCGGTGAGGCGGTCGCCGATTTCAACATGATCGAGGACGGCGACAAGGTCATGGTCTGCCTGTCCGGCGGCAAGGACAGCTACACCTTGCTCGATGTGCTGATGCATCTGCAGAAGGTTGCGCCGATCAAGTTCGACATCGTTGCGGTAAACATGGACCAGAAGCAGCCCGGGTTCCCCGAGCATGTGCTGCCGGCCTACCTTGAATCGCTGGGTGTGGAATATCACATCGTCGAGAAAGACACCTATTCGGTGGTCAAGGAACTGATTCCCGAAGGCAAGACCACCTGTTCGCTGTGCTCACGCCTGCGGCGCGGAACGCTCTACACCTTCGCCGACGAGATCGGCGCAACCAAGATGGCCCTGGGGCACCATCGCGACGACATCGTCGAGACCTTTTTCCTGAACATGTTCTACAACGGCTCGCTCAAGGCCATGCCGCCCAAGCTGCGAGCCGATGACGGGCGCAACGTGGTGATCCGGCCATTGGCCTATTGCAGCGAGAAAGACATCCAGGCCTATTCGGATTTCAAGCAATTCCCGATCATCCCCTGCAACCTGTGCGGCTCCCAGGAAAACCTGCAACGTCAGGTGGTCAAGGAAATGCTCCAGGAGTGGGAGCGCAAGACGCCGGGCCGTACCGAGAGCATTTTCCGCGGCTTGCAGAACGTCATTCCGTCGCAACTGGCGGACCGCAACCTGTTCGACTTCACCAACCTGCGCATCGACGAAAACGCCACGCCGCGGTTCGTCAACGTGGTGAACCTCTGACGGCGCCAACCGCTCTATTCACGGCGCCAATGGCTATAAGGGCCACTGGCGCCGTTTTCATTTCCGACCCCAGGAGAGGGCATGCGCGATTACAAGTGGCTGCACGAGTATTGTCTGAACCGCTTCGGTTCGGCGGCTGAACTGGAAGCCCACCTGCCGGTTCCCAAGACCCCGGCGCAACTGCGCAAGATCGGCGACGACCGCTACCTTTCGACCATGGCGCTGCGGGTGTTCCGCGCCGGGCTCAAGCACAGCCTGGTGGACGCCAAGTGGCCGGCGTTCGAAGAGGTGTTCTTCAAGTTCGATCCGGAGAAAGTCGTGCTGATGAGCGCCGAGCACCTGGAGCGGTTGATGCAGGACGCGCGGATCATCCGCCATCTGGGCAAGCTCAAGAGCGTACCGCGCAACGCGCAACTGATATTGGACGTGGCCCACGAAAAGGGCAGCTTCGCCGCACTGGTCGCCGACTGGCCAGTGACCGACATCGTCGGCCTGTGGACGTACCTGAAAAAACGCGGCCATCAACTGGGCGGCCTGTCGGCGCCGCGCTTTTTGCGGATGATGGGCAAGGACACCTTCGTGCCCAGTTATGACGTGGTGGCCGCGCTCAATGCCCAGGACATCATCGACAAAGTCCCCACCAGCCAGCGGGACCTGGCGACGGTGCAGAATGCCTTCAACCAGTGGCATGAAGAGAGCGGGGGAAGGCCCATGAGCCAGATATCGATGATGCTGGCGTATACCGTGAATCATTGAGACCGCGTTGCGGCCATCGCGAGCAAGCTCGCTCCCACAGGGACTCGATGGCACCCTGTGTGCGAGCTTGCTCGCGATAGCGGTGTATCAGGCGACGGAGACATCTCCCTCGCCCGCCAACCGTCGATTCAACTGAAACCGCCACCGCACATACAACAACGCCGAGCAGAACACCGCCACGCTCGCCGCCATTTCCAGCACGCCGAACAGTTGCCGGTTCGGGTCATAGGCTGCCAGTGCGCCCTTGATGAAATACAGGTTCACCACGAAGCACATCCACGAGTGTCCGCGGGCGCTGCCGCTGAGCATGCCGGGCGCGAGTATCAGCAGCGGCACCAGTTCGATCAGCAGAATCACCCAGGGCCGCGCGCCGTGCAGGTCGGCGATCAGCAGGTAATAGGCGCTGAGCAGCCCCACCAGGACGAAAAAACACAGCAGGCTGAGGGCGCGGGCGATGCGTACGCGCGGTTCCAGCCATTGGATCGAAGGCAGGATCTTCGGCTTCTTAGCCACGGCCGTTCTCCAGCAACAGGGCGGTTTTCGCCAGGCGCAAACCCAAGGCGCGGCACAGGGCAACCTCATGTTCGTTCAAGCCGCTTTTACCGTCGGCCCCGGCGTGATGGCTCGGGCCGTAAGGCGTGCCACCGCCCAGGGTGTCGATCAGGGCCGATTCGCTGTAGGGCAGGCCGGTGATCAGCATGCCGTGGTGCAGCAGTGGCAGCATCATCGACAGCAGGGTGGTTTCCTGACCACCGTGCAGGCTCGCGGTGGAGGTGAACACCCCGGCCGGTTTGCCCACCAGCGCGCCGGTCAGCCACAGGTTGCTGGTGCCGTCGAGAAAGTACTTGAGCGGCGCGGCCATGTTGCCGAAACGGGTCGGGCTGCCCAAGGCCAGGCCAGCGCAGTTCTTCAGGTCATCGAGGCTGGCGTAGAGCGGGCCTTGTTCTGGGATGTCTGGCGAAACCGCTTCGCACTCGGCGGAAATGGCCGGCACCGTACGCAACCTGGCTTCCAGCCCGGCCTGCTCGACACCACGGGCGATCTGCCGGGCCATTTCGTTGGTGGCGCCACTGCGGCTGTAATACAACACCAGGATGTACGGTGTGGTCACGGCAGGATCTCCAGGATCTTCTCCGGCGGACGGCCGATCACGGCCTTTTCCCCGGCTTCCAGAATCGGCCGTTCCATGAGTTTCGGGTGGGCGGCGATGGCTGCGATCAACTGGGCCTGGCTCAGGCTTTCGTCGGCCAGGTTCAAGTCTTTGTACTCGTCCTCGCCGGTGCGCAGCAATTGCCGGGCGGTGATGCCGAGCTTGCCCAGCAGACGCTCCAGGTGCGCGGCGTCGAGCGGGATTTCCAGGTAGCGGACCACGGTGGGCGTCAGGCCACGGGCCTCCAACAGTTCCAGCGCACCGCGGGATTTCGAGCAGCGCGGGTTGTGATAAAGCGTCAGATCGGTCATGAGTGGGTCGCATCTTGCGTAAGGTGGCGGCTATTCTACTGTGCCGCGAAGCCCCTAGCACCTGAGAGAGGCGACGGGTCGCAGCAGCGTTCACATTCAGACAAGGATTGGCACATGGCAAGGCGATTGACGGCGGCACTGACATTTATCGGCATTTTGTTGCTCGCCGGCTGCGGGAACGACTACGGCGTGGACCAGAACGGCCAAGCCATTGCCTCGCAGCGGCTGGACAAGCAATGGGTGGTGCTCAACTACTGGGCCGAATGGTGCGCGCCATGCCGTACCGAAATCCCGGAATTCAATGCCTTGGCCGAACAGCTCAAGGGGCGCAACGTCGGTGTATTCGGGGTCAACTTCGACCAGGTGCAGGGCGAAGAACTCAAGAGCGCCAGCGACAAGATGGGGATTCGCTTCACGGTGCTGGCCCGGGATCCGGCCGAGATCTTCGACCTTCCTCGCAGCGAAGGGCTACCGGTGACGTACATCATCGACAACAAGGGCAAGGTGCGCGAGCAGTTGCTGGGGGAGCAGACGGCGGCGGGGGTGATGGCCAAGCTTGAAGCGTTGCAGGCGTTCAAATAACCCCTGTCATGGCTGAGGGCTTGTGTGGCGAGGGAGCTTGCTCCCGCTGGACTGCGCAGCAGGCCCCTGCATTCCGCCTGAAACATCAAAGTGACAGGTGCATCCGGGGGCCGCTTCGCAGCCCAGCGGGAGCAAGCTCCCTCGCCACAGGGTTAACCATGTCCCTGGTCCAACCGGGTGTGTCTGGAGGCCTCAGCCCTCTTCCAACCACCACCGCAGCGGCTTGCCCTGGGCCGGCCAGAAGCGTATTTGCTCGATGGGCGAGATGTCCCAGCGCTCGACCTTTTCCAAGGCCTGCAAGAAGCGCGTTTCTTGCTCCATCACCGCCGGGGCGCAGAGTTTGCGCGTGCTGCCGATCTTGCCGAAGCTCAAACGGTGGCCTTCCAGGGTATAGGGCGCGAACCAGTGGTTGCAGCCGCCATTGCCATAGGCGCGACCGTCATCCCCAAGGGTGATGGTCAGGTGGCTGTAGTCCATCAATGGCCGTTCACCGATCCACTCCAGGATGTAGCTGCGGTTATGTTGCAGCTGTACAGGTTCAGCGGCACAGCCCATCAGGCTCATGCCGATCAACGCGGACAGGGCCAAACGTTTCATCAGGCGGTTTCCTGGCATTTCGGGCACAGGTGTTTTTCACCGACAGTGGTCCAGCCCAACTCGGCGATGCGCGCGCTGGCCGCCGGTTTCTGGGCCTTGACGCCGAGCTTGGCGTCGACGGCGAATTCGAAGCTCAGTTCCTTGGCGCAACCGTCGCAGTTGACCTGCCAGGTATGGATCGCCAGCTCGCCGAACACCGGGCCGGTGGTCATGGCGGTCCACTGGCCCATGGGCTTGAGCAGGTGCCGCACGGTGTCCACGGTCAGGCGCATGGACAAATCCTTGCTGCCCTTGAGTGTGACGAGCAGCACATCGTTGGCCTGGATCGAACCGCCATTGCCGGTGACCTGATAGCGGCCTGGCGCCAGGGCGCGGACTTCGGTCAGGGTGTGCTGGGGATTCATCAGGGTGTAGCGGAAATCGTGTTCGGCCATGGGTCCTCCAAATAGGCGCGACATGCTAGCACGGGGCATGGCTTTGGATGCTCCATAAGGGATCTGACCGACGAAACTCCATCCCTGTGCGAGCTCGCGATGGCGTCAGCCCAGACAACCCACAACCCGTGGCGAGGGAGCTTGCTCCCGCTCGGCTGCGCAGCAGTCGCCAACCGGATCATGCGGTCCGGCTGAAAAAATGCAGAGGCCTGCTTCGCAGGCCAGCGGGAGCAAGCTCCCTCGCCACATTGGGTTTGTGTGAAGCCGAAATTGGAGCTCGACCAAAGTCCCTGTGTGAGCGAGCTCCTACAGGGGGGGCTGGCTAGAGCGGATCAGCCATCCACCAGGTTTTGCGGCGTGCCGGCTGCCCAGGCGGCGATGTTGTCCAGGGTGGTCATGGCAATCGCCGCCAAGGCTTCATGGGTCAGGAACGCCTGGTGAGCGGTGACGATCACGTTGGGGAAGGTCAACAGCCGGGCCAGCACGTCGTCCTGCAAGGGCAGGTCGGAGCGGTCCTTGAAAAACAGCTGGGCTTCTTCCTCGTAGACATCCAGGCCCAGATAGCCCAGCTGGCCGCTTTTCAACGCCTCGATCAAGGCCGGTGTGTCCACCAGGCCGCCACGCCCGGTATTGATCAGCATGGCGCCGCGTTGCATCGCAGCAAGCGATTGGGCATTGATCAGGTGTCGGCTTTGTTCATTGAGCGGGCAATGCAGGCTGATGATCTGCGCCTGCGCGAGCAGCTCGGCCAAGGGCAGGTAGCGGGCGCCCAAGGCTTCGACCTGCGGGTTGGGGTAGGGGTCATAGGCCAGCAACTGGCAGCCGAAGCCTGCCATGATCCGTGCGAACGTCGCGCCGATCTGCCCGGTGCCGATCACGCCAACGGTCTTGCCCACCAGATCGAACCCGGTCAGCCCATGAAGGCTGAAATTGCCGTCCCGGGTGCGGTTGTAAGCGCGGTGCAGGCAGCGATTGAGGGCCATGATCAATGCCACGGCATGTTCGGCCACGGCATGGGGCGAGTAGGCCGGCACCCGGACGATGCTCAAGCCCAGGCGCTGGGCGGCGAGCAGGTCGACGTGGTTGTAGCCGGCCGAGCGCAGGGCAATCAGCCGCGTGCCGCCTTCGGCCAGTTGCTCCAGCACCGGGGCGCTGAGGTCATCGTTGATGAAGGCACACACCACTTCATGCCGTTCGGCCAGGGCCACGGTGTCGAGGTTCAGGCGGGCGGGCTGGAATTGCAATTGAAGGCCTGCGGGCGTCGGGGCCTTGGTGAAACTGTCGCGGTCGTAGGTCTGGCTGCTGAAAAAAATCACGCGCATGGCGGCCTCCTGGCATTGGAATAGACCCAGCTTAACCGCCATCGCTCCGGTCGCCATTGCCCTGGATCAGGCGCTGATACGCGCCTCGCTGGCCAGGCGGTTGATGGCCCGCTCCAATTCTTCCAGGGCGTCGGCGGCCTTGGGATCCTGTTGCTTGAGCAGGGTTTCGCTGCGCTGGCAGGCCGCCCGCAATTGCGGTACGCCGCAGTAGCGGGTGGCGCCGTGCAGGCGGTGGACGCGTTCGATCAGTGCGTTGTGATCGTTGGCCTCGATGGCCTGGCGGATCGCTTCGCGGTCGGCTTCCAGGGAGGCCAGCAGCATCGCCAGCATGTCCGCCGCCAGGTCAGCCTTGCCGGCGGCCAGGCGAAGGCCTTCTTCGTGATCGAGCACCAACAGTTCGCTGCCGCCCGGGGCATCGCCGCTGCGCTCCGGTGACTGGTTGCGCAGGGCCAGGCCAGTCCATTTGAGCACCACCTGGGCCAGTTGCCGCTCGCTGATGGGTTTGGTCAGGTAATCATCCATGCCACTTTGCAGCAGGGCGCGCTTTTCGTTGGCCATGGCGTGGGCGGTGAGGGCGACGATCGGCAGCGGTGTGCAGTGCCGCTCGCTTTCCCACTGGCGGACCGCCTCGGTGCTCTGGCGACCGTCCATGCCGGGCATCTGCACGTCCATCAAGACCAGGTCGAAGGTTTCCTTCTGCACGGCCTTGACCGCCGCATAACCGCTTTCCACGGCCAGCACCTTGGCGCCCATGTCTTCGAGCAAGGTCTGCACCAGCAGCAGGTTGGCCGGGTTGTCGTCCACGCACAGCACTTTCGGGGCGCGGCTGGAAACCGGTTCGTGGGGGTCGCTGCGGGTCGGGCGCGGGTTGACCAGGTCGGAAAGCGCGCGGCGCAACTTGCGGGTGCAGGCCGGCTTGGCCTGGAGCTGGCTGTGAGGGTTGGGCACCGAGAGGTGATACAGGGTCTGTTCGGTGGTGGGGCACAGCACGAGTACTTTGCAGCCCAGGTGCTCAAGGTCCCAGATGTGTTGGTTGAGGCGCTCCGGTGGCATGTCGTTGCTGGTGATGCCCAGCACGGCCAGGTCGATCGCCTGATCGGTCTGATGGGCGATGGTGATACCGTTGGTCAAGCTTTCCAGGGTGTTGAACGGCGTCACTTGCAGGCCACAGTCTTCGAGCTGGTGCTGCAAGGCCTGGCGGGCCAGTTCGTGATTCTCCAGCACCGCTACACGCCGGCCCAGCAACGGTGGGCCGGGCAGGTCCTCGGCATCGTCACGGGTCTTGGGCAGGCGCAGGCTGATCCAGAATTCCGAGCCTTCGCCCGGTGTGCTGTCGACGCCGATCTCCCCGCCCATCTGTTCCACCAGGCGCTTGGAAATCACCAGGCCCAAGCCGGTGCCCCCCGGTTGCCGCGACAGCGAATTGTCAGCCTGGCTGAACGCCTGGAACAGCGCCCGCACATCCTGGTTGGACAGGCCGATGCCGGTGTCCTGGATGCTGATGCGCAACTGCACGCTGTCTTCGTGCTCGTCTTCGAGCATGGCCCGGGCGACGATGGTGCCCTCGCGGGTGAACTTGATGGCGTTGCTCACCAGGTTGGTGAGGATCTGCTTGAGGCGCAGTGGATCGCCCACCAGCGACAGTGGCGTGTCCCGGTAGACCAGGCTCACCAGTTCCAACTGCTTGGCATGGGCGGCGGGGGCGAGGATGGTCAGGGTGTCCTGCAGCAGGTCGCGCAAGTTGAACGGAATGCTGTCGAGCACCAGCTTGCCGGCCTCGATCTTCGAAAAGTCGAGGATCTCGTTGATGATCCCCAGCAGGCTGTCGGCGGATTTTTCAATGGTGCCCAGGTAGTCGAGCTGGCGCGGGGTCAGTTCGCTTTTCTGCAACAGGTGGGTAAAGCCGAGGATACCGTTGAGCGGCGTGCGGATTTCATGGCTCATGTTCGCCAGGAACTCGGACTTGATCCGGCTCGCTTCCAGGGCTTCCTTGCGAGCCAGGTCCAGCTCGATGTTCTGGATCTCGATGGTTTCCAGGTTCTGGCGCACGTCCTCGGTGGCCTGGTCGATGCTGTGCTGCAATTCTTCCTGGGCGTTCTGCAAGGTACTGGCCATGCGGTTGATGCCCGAGGCCAATTCGTCCAGCTCCTGGCTGCCCAGCGGCGGCAGGCGGGTTTCCAGGTGGCCGTCCTTGAGTTGTGCCACGGCCTGCTTGATCTGGCTCAGCGGGCGGTTGATCGTGCGGCCCATGCGCAGGGCCAGCAAGCCGGTCAGACACAGGCCAGCGGCGATCAGCAGCAGGCTGGCGAACAGGCTGCGATAGCCGCGCAGCAACATACCGCTGTGGGACAACTCCAACTCGACCCAGCCCAACAGGCGGTCGGCTTCTTCGGGAATCAGTTCGCCCGCCAGGTTGCGGTGCTTGCCGAATACCGGCAGCAAGTAGCGCGTGGCGTCGTTGCCAGTGCGTTGCAGTAGCTGCGTGCTGTTGCCCTCCGGCGCCCGGTTGAGCATGGTCGGGCCGGCGTGGGCCAGTGGTACGCGGTCGGGGGCGAGGAAGGTGACGGCGCGCACGTCCGCCTGTTCGAGGGACTGGGTGGCGATGCGCTCCAGTAGATCGATGTCCTGGCGGCTCATGGCTGGGGCGACCAGCGGAGCAAGTTGTTCGGCGATCATTTCACCGCGTTGCAACAACTGGGCATGCAGCTCCGATTGCTGCATCCAGGTGAAATAGCCGCCCAGGACCAGCGCCATCAGGCTGGTTGGCAACAGGGTCAGCAACAGCACGCGGCCTTTGATTCCCAGTTTCTTGAGCACACTTGTCTCCTGCATCCAGCGGGTTTGATTGAACTTGCACGCATCCGGCATGCAATACCTGCGCAGTGTAGCGATTTGCGGGCGGGCAATCTTCGTAAAAATCATGCCTGCCCGCGCATCCGTACTGCCAGTCCTGTAATGACCTGGCAAGCAACCTCCGGGCCTGTGTCCGCTCAGACTCGCCCATCGGACCTTCGGTCGGGCCTGTCAACGTTGACAGGTGTTGTTTTTGTTCTTCTGTTTAAGCTCGGTCTCGTTGAACTGCATAGAAACAACGGGAGAACAACATGAATACCAAGCATGCAGAAGAAAGATTGAAAGCTGTAAAGATTGCACCCCGACTTGATGCGAAAGGCTCAATAACTATCTCGCTTAATGGACAGGTTACGAAAACCGAGGATGTTCATATCCTGGATCAACCCGGTCACTCCATTGTGGGGCTCATAGGGGAGGGTATTGTCATCGTGCAGTTCAGCTCACTGACAGCACCTGGTACCTATGAGATCAAGGAACATGGTATCTGGATATATATGTCGTTCTACGGTTTCCAGGGGGAGGCGGCAACCGGAGCCTTGACCCTTGACACCATCGAGACGAAAAGCAAGTACAGAGGTCATTTTGATGTGAAGACCTCGGATCACCAAAAAGTCGATGGGATATTTGACGTCCAGAGGGTATAGGTTTGGATGTTGAGGGTAGGGGGGCGCCTCCATGTGTAAGGTCCCCCCATCAGACTTCGTTCACTGTTCATGTTCGCGACGTTAGCGATGAGTTTCAGCCGATGTGCAGCCTCCTCGCCCCTGCCACTCAGAAAATAGCTTGAGGCCGCTACGCCGGCAGGCGGAAGCAAGCTCACTCGTCACATCTTGGCTCGCTTATTCCCATAAGCCATAACCCCCTTACTTTGCGTGATATGGCCGCGCCAGGTTTGCCGGTATGATAGGCGCCCCCGCAGTCCGGATTGCGAATACGCCATGACTCTGCAGTACCCAACCATCGCCGATTGCGTCGGCAACACTCCGCTGGTCCGTTTGCAACGCTTGCCCGGCGTGACCACTAATACGCTTTTGCTCAAGCTCGAAGGGAATAACCCGGCGGGTTCGGTCAAGGACCGGCCGGCGCTGTCGATGATCACCCGTGGCGAATTGCGCGGGCAGATCCGACCTGGCGATACGCTGATCGAGGCGACTTCCGGCAACACCGGTATTGCCCTGGCGATGGCGGCGGCGATCAAGGGCTACAAGATGATCCTGATCATGCCCGACAATTCCAGCGCCGAGCGCAAGGCAGCGATGACAGCCTACGGTGCCGAGTTGATCCTGGTGACTCAGGAGCAGGGCATGGAAGGCGCCCGGGACCTGGCCGAGCGCATGCAGGCCGAGGGGCGTGGCAAAGTGCTGGACCAGTTCGCCAACGGCGACAATCCAGAGGCCCACTACACCTCCACCGGCCCTGAGATCTGGCGCCAGACCGACGGCACCATCACCCATTTCGTCAGCTCGATGGGCACCACCGGCACCATCATGGGCACCTCGCGCTATCTGAAAGAACAGAACCCGAACGTGCAGATCATTGGCCTGCAACCGATGGAGGGCTCGGCTATTCCCGGCATTCGTCGCTGGCCCGAGGAATATCTGCCGAAGATCTACCAGGCCGACCGCGTTGATCGCATCATCGACATGGCCCAGAGCGAAGCCGAGGACACCACCCGTCGCCTGGCGCGCGAGGAGGGCATCTTCTGCGGCGTGTCTTCGGGCGGTGCCGTGGCGGGGATGCTGCGCCTGTCCAAGGAAGTTGAAAATGCGGTGATCGTCGCGATCATCTGCGACCGTGGCGACCGTTACCTGTCGACCGGCATTTTCGACGCGCCCAACTGATGGCCAAGCAAGAGAGAGGCCTGCGCTTCCAGCCCAGCGGCGGAAGCCGGGCCCCGCAAGTGCCCACCGGCAAGAAGCAGCGCCTGACCATCGAGCGCCTGGCCAACGACGGTCGGGGCATCGCCTTTATTGAAGGGCGCACCTGGTTTGTCATAGGCGCCCTGGCCGGCGAAGAAGTCGAGGCGCGGGTGCTCGGTGCCCATGGCAAAGTGGTCGAGGCCCGTACCGAGCGCGTGTTCCTGCCCAGTGAACTGCGACGTGCGGCGCCGTGCGTCCATGCTGGTCGCTGCGGCGGTTGCAGCGTCCAACATTTGCCCCATGACGAACAACTCGCCCTGAAACAGCGCATGCTCGCCGAGCAGTTGTCGCGGGTGGCCGGGGTGGTGCCAGAGGAATGGGCCGCGCCCTTGAGCGGGCCGGAATTCGGTTACCGGCGTCGCGCCCGCGTGGCGGTGCGTTGGGACCAGAAGGCGAAAAAACTCGAAGTCGGTTTCCGCGCCGTCGGCAGCCAGGACATCGTCGCCATCGGTGATTGCCCGGTGCTGGTACAGCCCTTGCAGCCGATCATGAGCCGCCTGCCGGAGATGCTGCGTCGCTTGAGCAAACCCCAGGCGTTGGGGCATGTGGAATTGTTCGCCGGTTCGTGCCTCGCGGTATTGCTGCGCCACATGGCGCCGCTGTCGGAGGCCGACCTGACGATCCTCAAGGACTTCTGCGCGTTCCATGAAGCCCAGTTGTGGCTGCACGGTGAAGGTGAGCCGCAACCGGTCGAGCCCGGGCAAGCTCTCGGGTTTCGCCTGGATGCCTGGGACCTTGAGCTGGCTTACCGACCGGGGGATTTCATCCAGGTGAACGCCGGGGTCAACGAGGCGATGATCGCCCAGGCCCTGCAATGGCTGGCACCGCGAGCCGAGGAACGGGTGCTGGATCTGTTCTGCGGCCTGGGCAACTTTGCCTTGCCGCTGGCCAAAAGCGTGCGCCAGGTGGTGGCTGTCGAAGGCGTGCAGACCATGGTGGATCGTGCGGCGGCCAATGCCGTCAGTAACAATTTGAATAACACGGCCTTTTTTCAGGCCGATTTATCCCAGCCTCTGGCTGATGCCCAATGGATCGGCGAAGGCTTTTCTGCGGTACTCTTGGACCCACCCCGTGACGGTGCTTTCGAGGTGGTGCGCAAACTGTCGTCCCTGGGTGCCAAACGGTTGGTCTATGTATCGTGCAACCCGGCAACTTTGGCCCGGGATACGGTCGAACTGATCAAGCAGGGCTACCGGTTAAAACGTGCCGGGATTCTCGATATGTTTCCTCAAACGGCGCATGTCGAGGCCATGGCGTTATTTGAAGCGAGCCAGGATGGCTTGTCCGACTGACCCGTTCGTGCCAACTCGCCACAGCCCTGGGCGTAAACACGGGCATGAAGGTCAGCGAAGTTGACGCATTGAATCTGCGTCGTAGGGAAGGTAAGTAAAGATGGTACAGGTGAGAGCACACCAGCCGATCAACACCGACGGCAGTATCAATCTCGAGGCTTGGCTCGATCATGCGGTCAGCGTCGACATGGCTCTGGATCGCGAAGCCTTGAAGGCCGCCTGCGAGTTCGCTCGTGAGGCGGAGCAGCAACATAACGCAGCGAAGAACCTGTGGTCCGAAGGCACCTCGAGTTTCCAGACGGGCCTGGAGATCGCCGAAATTCTTGCTGACCTCAAGCTCGACCAGGACTCCCTGGTGGCGGCGGTGTTGTACCGCGGCGTGCGCGAAGGCCAGATCCAGCTACCGGTGGTCAGCCAGCGCTTCGGCACGGTGGTCGCCAAGCTGATCGATGGCGTGCTGCGCATGGCCGCCATCAGCGCCAGCCTCAGCCCGCGCCAGTCCATGGTGCTGGGCACCCAGGGCCAGGTGGAAAACCTGCGCAAGATGCTGGTGGCGATGGTTGACGACGTGCGCGTCGCGCTGATCAAGCTGGCCGAACGTACCTGCGCCATCCGCGCCGTGAAGTCTGCCGATGACGAAAAACGCAATCGCGTCGCCCGGGAGGTGTTCGACATCTATGCCCCCCTGGCCCACCGTCTCGGCATCGGTCACATCAAGTGGGAGCTGGAGGACCTGTCCTTCCGCTACCTGGAGCCGGATCAATACAAACAGATCGCCAAGCTGTTGCATGAGCGGCGCCTGGATCGCGAGCGTTTCATCACCGATGTGATGACCCAGTTGCGCGAAGAGTTGCAGGCCACCGGCGTGGTAGCCGACATCAGTGGCCGGGCCAAGCACATCTACTCGATCTGGCGAAAAATGCAGCGCAAGGGCCTGGAATTCAGCCAGATCTACGACGTTCGCGCCGTTCGCGTCCTGGTCCCGGAAATGCGCGACTGCTACACCGCGCTGGGGATCGTCCATACCTTGTGGCGGCACATTCCGAAGGAGTTCGACGACTACATCGCCAACCCCAAGGAAAACGGTTATCGCTCGCTGCACACTGCAGTGATCGGCCCCGAGGGCAAGGTACTGGAAGTGCAGATTCGCACCCATGCGATGCACGAGGAGGCTGAGCTGGGCGTCTGCGCCCACTGGAAATACAAGGGCACCGACGTCAAGTCCGGCTCCAATCACTACGAAGAGAAGATCTCCTGGCTGCGTCAGGTGCTGGAGTGGCACGAGGAACTGGGTGACATCGGCGGCCTGGCCGAACAGCTGCGGGTCGATATCGAGCCGGACCGGGTCTATATCTTCACCCCCGACGGCCATGCCATCGACCTGCCCAAGGGCGCGACGCCGCTGGACTTCGCCTACCGGGTCCACACCGAGATCGGCCACAACTGCCGTGGCGCCAAGATCAACGGGCGGATCGTACCGCTCAACTACAGCCTGCAGACCGGTGAACAGGTCGAGATCATCACCAGCAAGCACGGTACGCCGAGCCGCGACTGGCTGAACCCGAACCTGGGCTACATCACCACCTCGCGGGCCCGGGCGAAAATCGTCCACTGGTTCAAGTTGCAGGCTCGCGACCAGAACGTCGCCGCTGGCAAGACCCTGCTCGAGCGCGAACTCGGTCGCCTGGGCCTGCCGCAGGTGGATTTCGACAAGCTGGCCGAAAAAGCCAACATGAAAACCGCCGAAGACATGTTCGCCGCCCTCGGTGCCGGCGATCTGCGCCTGGCGCAGTTGGTCAACCTGGCCCAGCAACTGGTGGAGCCGGAGCGGGGCAACGAGCAACTGGAGCTGATCCCGCGCAAGGCTACCGGCTACAAACCGGGCAAGCGTGGCGATATCCAGATCCAGGGCGTGGGCAACCTGATGACCCAGATGGCCGGCTGCTGCCAGCCGTTGCCGGGGGATGCGATCGTCGGCTACATCACCCAGGGCCGTGGCGTGAGCATTCACCGCCAGGACTGTGCCTCGGTGCTGCAACTGGCCGGTCGCGAGCCGGAGCGGATCATCCAGGTCAGTTGGGGCCCGGTACCGGTGCTCACCTACCCGGTGGACATCGTCATCCGTGCCTACGACCGCTCCGGCCTGCTGCGTGACGTGTCCCAGGTGTTGCTGAACGAGCGGATCAACGTGCTGGCGGTCAACACCCGTTCGAACAAGGAAGACAACACCGCGTTGATGTCGCTGACCATCGAGATCCCGGGGCTGGATGCGCTGGGGCGGTTGCTGGGGCGGATTTCCCAGTTGCCGAACATCATCGAGACCCGGCGTAACCGGACGCCAGGTTAAGCGCAGTCCAAACATGTGGGAGCGAGCTTGCTCGCGATAGCGGCCCATCACTGACCGGCCGCCATCGCGAGCAAGCCCGCTCCCACAGGGTTATTTTGTGATGAGATGGATTGATGTATAGCCTCGAAGACCTGCTCCACCTGATGAATCGCCTGCGGGACCCGCAGTACGGCTGCCCGTGGGACATCCAGCAAACCTACGCGACCATCGTTCCTCATACGCTTGAAGAAGCCTACGAAGTGGCCGATGCCATCGAGCGCGGCGACTTCGATCATTTGCAGGGCGAGTTGGGCGACTTGTTGTTCCAAGTGGTGTATTACAGCCAACTGGCCCGGGAAGAAAACCGTTTCGAATTCGCCGGGGTGGTCGACAGCATCACCCGCAAGCTGATCCGCCGCCATCCCCATGTGTTTCCTACCGGGGACCTTTACGCGCCAGTGGACATCCCGCGCCTGAGTGAAGAGCAGGTCAAGCAGCGCTGGGAAGAGATCAAGGCAGAGGAGCGGGCCGAGAAAGCCGCCGCGCCCGAGCAGTTGTCGTTGCTCGACGATGTGCCAACGGCCTTGCCAGCGTTGTCCCGTTCGGCGAAGTTGCAAAAGCGCGCAGCGCAGGTCGGTTTCGACTGGCCGGGCCCGTTGCCGGTGCTCGACAAGGTCCGGGAGGAATTGGACGAAGTCCTCGAAGCCATGGCCGACAATGATCCGGTTGCCATCAGTGACGAGATCGGCGACCTGCTGTTCAGCGTGGTGAACCTGGCTCGCCACCTGAAGGTCGACCCGGAAACCGCCCTGCGTGGCGCCAACGGGAAGTTCGAACGACGGTTCCGATTTATCGAACAGGCATTGCGCGACACCCACCGTCCCATGGAAGATTGCACCCTCGAAGAGTTGGACGCCTTGTGGGGCGAAGCCAAACGTCAGGAAAAGAATTTGCCCAGCTGTGGCTGAGGCCGTTGCCTAAGTGAGTAAGCACCATGAGCCTTTCCCTTCGCGACCAGTTGCTCAAAGCAGGGCTGGTCAACCAAAAGCAGGCCAAGCAGGTCGGCAAAGAGAAACAGAAGCAGCAGCGTCTGGCCCACAAAGGCCAGATCGAACTGGATGACTCCCAGCAGCGTGCGGCCCAAGAGGCCATGGCCGAGAAGGTCAAGCGCGACCAGGAACTCAACCGGCAGCAGCAGGAAAAGGTCGAGCAGAAGGCCCGGGCCGCGCAGATCAAGCAATTGATCGAAGTCTCGCGCCTGCCGAAGCTGACCACCGAGGATTACTACAACTTCGTCGACGACAAGAAGGTCAAGCGCATCTCGGTCAACACCCTGATGCGCAACAAGCTGAGCAGCGGCTCGTTGGCGATCGTCCACCATGCCGGCGGTTACGAAGTGATCCCGCGCGAGGCGGCCCTGAAGATCCAGGAACGCGATCCCAAGCGCATCGTCCAGCTCAACACCCAGACCGAAGAAGTGGATGCCGATGATCCGTACGCGGCGTATCAGATTCCGGATGATTTGATGTGGTAACGCCGGCAACCTGAAAAAACGACCCGTGGCGAGGGAGCTTGCTCCCGCTTGAGTGCGAAGCGCTCACAAGAAAGGGCTGCTATGCAGCCCAGCGGGAGCAAGCTCCCTCGCCACAGGGTCCCCGTGTCGTTCAGGATTCCGTCATTTCTCGCGAGCGCAGCCGTTCCTCGCGCTCCAGCTCAGCCTTGTAGCTATGGGCATCCGTCTCCGAGTGGAACATCCCCACCAGCAAATCCTGTTGATGCACATCCCAGATCCGGATACCGGCGGCAATGCCTTCGTGGGACATATGGGCGTCATCGCGTTCAGTTACTTTCACAGTCATCTTGCAAGCTCCAATCTCTGTTATCTGCAGCAAGGCGTGTGCAGGACTTGGTTATAGATTTGGATAGCGTGCTAAGTAAATGCCCCGGTTCGTTAAGAAGTTTTCATGGAAAGCGCAATAATCCTGCAGGCCAGGTGGTGCGCGGCATTCGGTCGCAGGTGTTTTTCATGAAGAAGATTTCATGTCGCAATCCTCCATGAATACAAATCCTGTGGGAGCTTGAAATCCAAGCAATAAAAAGCCCCGCATGGCGGGGCTTCCTGGTGTTTGCGTCGATCAGCTGCCTTTCACAGCCTTGCCGTTGACCGTGCCGTCCAGGAGCATGATGTTGTACTCCTTGCCGTCGGTCTCGACCTGTTGCAGGCGCACCAGCAGGTAGTCCCAGTCCTTGGCGAACCAGAGCACGGTGATGCGCTTGCTTTGTGTCGGGTCGCGCACGCGCTCGACCTTGATCGCGTCGATCTGGCCGGCCTTGGTGTCGACTTTTTCCGAGCCCAGCACGCGGAAGTCATAAGTATCGATCTCGCCATCATCGACGACCTGATAGCTCATGCTTTTCTTGCCGGCCGCCACGTCGTGCTGCAGGGCCAGTTGATAGGTGGATTTATCGACCATGCCACGGTTGAGCGGCAGCTTGACCGCGTCGCCGCGATCGGTGCCGGTGACCATCTTGGTGTTCCAATCGAAGTCCAGGTCGGCCTTCTTGGCTTTGCCCAGGCCACCGCGTTCGAAGTGGTAGGACTGTGGCAGCAGCGTGTCCTTGTCCAGGGTCAGGGTGCTTTCTTCGGTCAGGCTGGCGATCATCATCGAAGCCTTGAAGCTCAGCTTCCAGGTGCCGTTGGCTTCCTTGGTCAGGCTGCGCTCGGCGGTGCCGCTCATGGGCAATTGTTTCCAGTCGGCGGTATAGCTGGCGGAGAACGGTTGTAGTTCCGCAGCCTGTGCCAGGGGCAGGGCAAGCAGAGCGCAAGCGAAGAGCAGGGCGCGACGCATAAAATCTCCTAGTATCGAATCAAATGGCCGCTGGCGGCGAGCAACTGGCCGTCCAGTGAGGCTCCGCGATCGTCGAGGGTCAGCCTTCCTTCGGCAAACCAACGCACGGCCATCGGGTAGATCTGGTGCTCGCGGGCGTGAACCCGTTGCGCCAGGCTGTGCGGCGTGTCGTGCAACTCTACCGGTATTACTGCCTGTACGACCAGTGGTCCGCCATCGAGTTCCTCGGTGACAAAGTGCACCGAGCAGCCATGCTCCGTGTCTCCGGCCTCCAGCGCCCGCTGATGAGTGTGTAACCCTTTGTATTTGGGTAGCAGCGAAGGATGGATATTGAACAGGCGGCCCTGGTAGTGACGCACGAAACCGGCGCTGAGGATGCGCATGAAGCCAGCGAGGACCACCAGTTGCGGATTGAAGGTGTCGATCTGTTCGATCAACGCGGCGTCGAAGGCTTCGCGGCCCTCGAACGCCTTGTGATCCAGGACGCGGGTGTCGATCCCCGCGTCCTTGGCGCGTTGCAGGCCATAGGCATCGGCGCGGTTGGAGATTACCGCGCGGATACGGACCGGGCTGTCGCCGGTCCGGGTGCTGTCGATCAGGGCCTGCAAATTACTGCCGGTGCCGGACAGCAGCACCACCACGTCACAGGTTGCGGACATCAATGCGCCTTAAGGTTTTTCAGCTCGACCTGTGCAGCGCCTTCGGCCGCGGTAGCGATCTGGCCGATGACCCAAGGCTGCTCGCCAGCTTCACGCAATACGTTCAGGGCTGTCTCGACGTGCTCCTGGGCCACGCAGATGACCATGCCCACGCCGCAGTTCAGCACGCGGTGCATTTCGGTTTCATCGACATTGCCTTTCTCTTGCAGCCAGTCGAACACCGCCGGGCGGGTCCAGCTCGCCACGTCGACCACGGCCTGGGCGCCTTTTGGCAGCACGCGCGGGATGTTGTCCAGCAGGCCACCACCGGTGATGTGGGCCATGGCCTTGACGGCGCCGGTGTCCTTGATCAGCTTGAGCAGCGGCTTGACGTAGATGCGGGTCGGGGCCATCAGCAGGTCGGCCAGTGGCTTGCCGGCGAGCTGGGTGTTTTCGATGTCGGCACCCGAGACTTCGATGATCTTGCGGATCAGCGAGTAGCCGTTGGAGTGCGGGCCGGAGGACGGCAGGGCGAGCAGGGCATCGCCAGCGGCGACTTTCGAGCCGTCGATGATCTCGGCTTTCTCTACCACGCCGACGCAGAAGCCGGCCAGGTCGTAGTCTTCGCCCTCGTACATGCCAGGCATTTCAGCGGTTTCGCCACCGACCAGGGAGCAGCCGGACAGTTCACAGCCGGCACCGATGCCGGTCACCACCTGAGCGGCGGTATCGACGTTCAGTTTGCCGGTGGCGTAGTAGTCGAGGAAGAACAGCGGCTCGGCGCCGCAGACCACCAGGTCGTTCACGCACATGGCCACCAGGTCGATGCCGATGCTGTCGTGCTTGTTCAGGTTCAGGGCCAGGCGCAGCTTGGTGCCGACACCGTCGGTGCCCGAGACCAGGACCGGTTGCTTATAGCCGGCCGGGATCTCGCAGAGGGCGCCGAAACCGCCCAGGCCGCCCATGACTTCCGGACGCGCAGTGCGCTTGGCGACGCTCTTGATGCGTTCGACCAATGCTTCACCGGCGTCGATGTCTACACCGGCGTCCTTGTAGCTCAGGGAGGGTTGCTTGCTCATGATCCAGGCCTTTAGGGGGGATTTCTGGGTAACGACCGACGCCGGGGCCATTGAATAACCGTTGTACGAATTATTCCGGGAGCCCAGCCATTGCCGGTCTGCGAAGGCGCGCGATTTTATCAGGCTTGAGGGGCAGCGGCCATCCTCGCGCCGACGGGCAGGGACATATCCACGGAAAAAAACCGATATTTCTTATATTGGTACTGCGTAGCGCGTCTGTATAAGGTGTAGCGGTAACCGGCTATGGTGATGACCATGCGAAACTTCCATCGGGCGTGTGAATGTTTTGCCGGGTGTTGTGGTCACAGCCATGCTCAATCTTCTTCACACGGCCTGTTCCAGCCGTTATGTCCGGGAATCTTCCATGCGTTTGTTCAAATTCTTGTCTATGGGCTGCCTGGCGCTGATCAGCCTGGCGAGCCATGCCGAAACCGTCAATGGCCTGTATCAAGTGCTCGAGCCGGTCAGCAGCCAGACCCCGGAAGAGCGTAACCAGGCGACTCTGCGTGCGCTGGACACGTTGGTGCTGCGCCTGACCGGCGACGCCAAGGCTGCCCAGAATCCTGGTCTGGCGGCGATCCGCAAGGACCCGCAACAGATCATTCTTCAATATGGCTACGACGCCGGCCCGCCGGAAAGCCTCAAGGTGGACTTCGACCCGGCGAGTACCGACCGGGCGTTGCGCTCGGCAGGCTTGTCACTGTGGAGTGCGAACCGGCCATCGATCCTGGGTTGGTGGCTGAACGACTCAGCCGAGGGCTCCAGCCTGGTGGGCGATGGCCAGGCCAGCGCCACGCCATTGCGGCGTGCCGCCCAGCATCGGGGGCTGGCGTTGCACCTGCCGCTGGCGGACTTGAGCGAGCAGATCGTTGCCACCGCACCAAACCTGGAAGGCAGCGATCCGGCGCCTTTGCGCGATGCCTCGGAGCGCTACGCGACAGACGCCTTGCTGGCGGTCCACGCCAAGGAGGAGGGCGGGCAGTGGAATGGGGCCTGGCGCCTGTGGCTGGGCGATCAGCGTGAGCAGGGTACGGCCCAGGGCGCCGATCCGGCCGCATTGGCTGACGCGGTGATGTTGGCGGTGAACCAGCGCCTGGCGCCGCGCTTCGTCGCCAAGCCGGGCGTGGCGACTGAACAGTTGCTGGAGGTGCAGGGCATGAACCTTGAGCGGTATGCGGCGCTTGGGCGTTTGCTCGAACCATTTGGTGGGCAGTTGCAGCAGGTCGAGGGTGATCGGATCGTCTATCGAGTCAACGGCAGCGCCGAGCAGTTGAAGGCGCAACTGGCCCTGGCGAAACTTCAGGAAGTTCCGCCCGGCGAGGCCGTCGCGCCAGTGCCAGTGGCGCCTCCCGCCGCCGATGGCTCGGCCCCGGTTGCACCACCTGTGCCGGCGCCGGCAGCCAATCTGCGGTTCCGCTGGTAGGTTTTCTTTCTTTATATAGCTAGGAGTGGTTCATGGGCGATACGCGGCGTTGGTTCTGGTTGGGTGGGGTTGCCCTGCTGTTCGCCCTTATCTATTTGCTGCATCCGATCCTCACACCGTTCCTGGTCGCGCTGCTGTTGGCCTATCTGTTCGATCCGGTGGTGGATCGCCTGGAAAAACTCGGCCTGTCGCGCACATGGGGCGTGGTGGCGGTATTTGCGCTGTTCACACTGATTGTGAGCGCCCTGTTGCTGGTGCTGATACCGATGCTCGCCAAGCAACTGTTGCGCCTGTACGAATTGGCGCCGCAGATGCTCGATTGGTTGCAGCACAGCGCGGTGCCGTGGGTGCAATCGAAGCTGGGGCTGGCGGACGGTTTCTGGAAGTTCGACAAGGTCAAGGCGGCTATCAGCGAGCACATGGGCCAGACCACCGACATCGTTGGCGTGGTGTTGAGCCAGGCCACGGCCTCGGGCTTGGCGTTGATCGGCTGGCTGGCGAACCTGGTGCTGATTCCGGTGGTGGCCTTCTATCTGCTGCGGGATTGGGATCTGATGATGGCGAAGATTCGTAGCCTGCTGCCGCGTCACCGTGAAGAACGCATCATGACCTTGACCTTCGAATGCCACGAAGTGCTGGGGGCGTTCGTGCGCGGGCAACTGCTGGTGATGGTGGCGCTGGGTTTCATCTATGCCGCAGGGCTGATGCTAGTAGGACTGGAGCTGGGCCTGTTGATCGGCCTCATCGCCGGCCTGGCCGCCATCGTGCCGTACATGGGGTTTGTGATTGGTATTGGCGCGGCATTGATCGCCGGACTGTTCCAGTTCGGCGGCGACCTGTACCCGATGCTGGGCATCGTCGCGGTGTTCATGGTCGGTCAGGCGCTGGAGGGCATGGTGCTGACGCCGCTGCTGGTGGGCGATCGTATTGGCCTGCATCCGGTAGCGGTGATCTTCGCGATCCTGGCTGGGGGAGAGTTGTTCGGCTTCACCGGGATTCTGTTGGCGCTGCCGGTGGCGGCGGTGATCATGGTGCTGGTGCGCCATATGCATGATTTGTACAAGGATTCGGACATTTATAGCGGCGCTGAAGACCCCGACCTGTAGGGCAAATCGTTGGCGGAGCGTCAGGGAAACCGACGCTCTGTCCTCTTGCCGCTGCAAACCTTTGATTTTGCTCGTGGTCCGGCGCATTGTGCGGTCCGTGTCACGGGTATAAACTTTGCGAACTTTACACAGAGGCCACTAACGGTTCCTTTGGAACTGTTCAGTCAGCATGAAACCGATTCAGCTGCCCCTAGGTGTGCGTCTGCGTGATGACGCCACCTTTATCAATTACTACCCAGGCGCCAATGCCGCTGCACTCGGCTATGTCGAGCGGCTTTGCGAAGCCGACGCCGGCTGGACCGAAAGCCTGATCTACCTGTGGGGCAAGGACGGGGTAGGGCGCACGCATCTGTTGCAGGCCGCGTGCCTGCGGTTCGAACAATTGGGCGAACCTGCGGTGTACCTGCCGTTGGCCGAATTGCTTGACCGCGGTGTTGAGATCCTCGACAACCTTGAGCAGTACGAACTGGTCTGCCTGGACGATCTCCAGGCCGTGGCCGGCAAGGCTGATTGGGAGGAGGCGCTGTTTCATCTGTTCAATCGGTTGCGCGACAGCGGTCGGCGCTTGCTGATCGCCGCGTCGACATCGCCACGGGAGCTGCCGGTGAAGCTGGCGGACCTCAAGTCCCGTCTCACCCTTGCGCTGATTTTCCAGATGCGTCCGCTTTCCGACGAAGACAAACTTCGTGCCTTGCAGCTGCGCGCGTCCCGGCGTGGCCTGCACCTGACCGACGAAGTCGGGCATTTCATCCTCACCCGTGGCACCCGCAGCATGAGCGCGTTGTTCGAACTGCTCGAACGCCTCGACCAGGCCTCCCTTCAGGCCCAGCGCAAGCTGACCATTCCTTTTTTGAAAGAAACTTTGGGCTGGTAAAGCTGTCGCCCGATGATGGCTTAAAGCCTCTTCTGGACCCGGTGAAGCCCGCGGTTTTACTGGGCTGTAGGGCTGTAACCCGCTCAGGTCGGGCTTAAGCGCTTAGATGTAAACGAGAAATCAAGAAGTCACATTTGCATCGATTGAATTTGCAAATGAGGTTGATAGAAGGCATAGTCTCGCCATCTTTACTACTTCAGCCACGGTCGTGCCCATGCTAAATCGCTTCGCACCCCTCGTGCCTCTCGCACTCGTTACCCTGTTGTTTGGTTGCGCTGCCCACTCCCCAGTGTCCCAGCAAGAGCAACAACCACAGGTCAAGAACTCTGTTACCGCCCAGTCTTCCTCCGTTGCGTTCCAGGAAGAAATGGCCTCCGACAAAGAGCTCGCAGCCTTCGCCGGCAGCAAGCCTTACCAGCTTCCAGTATTGGCTGACAGCATCCTGGAACGCGGGATGTCGTTGATCGGTACCCGCTACCGTTTTGGCGGCACCTCTGAAGCTGGCTTCGATTGCAGCGGTTTCATCGGTTATCTGTTCCGCGAAGAGGCCGGCATGAACCTGCCGCGCTCCACCCGCGAAATGATCAACGTGAACGCCCCACTGGTGGCTCGCAACCAACTGGAGCCCGGTGACCTGCTGTTCTTCAGCACCAACGGTCGTCGCGGTCGCGTCAGCCATGCCGGTATCTACCTGGGCGACAACCAGTTCATCCATTCCAGCAGCCGCCGCAGCGGTGGCGTGCGGATCGACAGCCTGGGCGACAGCTACTGGAGCAAGACCTTCATCGAAGCCAAGCGCGCCCTCGCCATGGCGCCGACTGTGGTCACTGCCCGCAAGTAAGCACACAGTTTGTAAGGCAAACTTAAAGTCTTACTTGAAGTTTGTCGTATAGCCGCTAGAATCCTGATCATTGTTTGATGGCAATCCGCCTGCGTACTCCGCAGGCGGATTTGTTTTCATGCCCACGGCAGAAAAGCCGCATCCAGATCAGGATTGTTCTGCATATGTCGACGTCGGCCCGCCTCGCTCTCATGTTCCTCGCCGCGCTGCTCAGCGCCTGCGCCAGCCGCACTCCACCGCCAGCTCCCGTGCGGGCTCCGGTGGTCTTTGCCCCCTCACAAACCTTTTCCCCTGCCGCCGAAGATGTGCTGTTCCGGGCATTGGGTTTGGTGGGGACGCCGTATCGCTGGGGCGGTAATACGCCGGATTCGGGTTTCGATTGCAGCGGCTTGATTGGTTACGTCTACCGCGATGCGGCGGGTATTTCCCTGCCACGTTCCACGCGGGAAATGATCGGCATGCGCGCCCCGGATGTGGGCAAGGAGGCGTTGCAGACAGGTGATTTGATTTTCTTCGCCACCAACGGCGGCTCCCAGGTCAGCCATGCCGGGATCTATGTGGGGGAGGGCCGTTTCGTCCATGCACCGGCCACCGGTGGCACGGTCAAGCTCGACAGCTTGTCCAAGGCCTATTGGCAGAAGGCTTACCTGGGCGCCAAGCGGGTGCTGCAGCCGGAGCATTTGGCGCGCAATCCCTGACCCTTCAACGTTTGCAGTGCTAGAAAGCTTTTGTGGCGAGGGAGCTTGCTCCCGCTCGGTTGCGCAGCAACCGCCAGAAGCAGGGGCTGCTTCAGCCCAGCGGGAGCAAGCTCCCTCGCCACGGGTGTTCACCATGTCCTCGGACCAAACAGGGTTCTTTCACAAGTCTTGGGTGGTGGGTTATTTACCCGACACCCGCCAAACCTTGTTCCCCACATCATCAGCCACCAGCAACCCACCCTGTTGATCGATCACCACGCCCACCGGCCGGCCCTGGGCTTTTTCGTCGGCGTTCAGGAAACCGGTGAGCACATCCACGGGTTGTCCCACGGGCTTGCCGCCAGTGAACGGTACAAAAATCACTTTATAACCACTGTGGGGCTTACGGTTCCAGGACCCGTGCTGCCCGATGAACGCCCCTTCGGTGAAGGGTGCAGGCAAGCGGCTGCCTTCGGCGAAGGTCAGGCCTAGCGATGCGGTGTGAGGGCCGACGGCGTAATCCGGGGCGATGGCCTTGGCCACCAGGGCCGGATTCTGCGGTTCGACCCGCACATCGACGTGCTGCCCATAGTAGCTGTAGGGCCAGCCATAGAACGCGCCGTCCTTGACCGAAGTGATGTAGTCCGGCACCAGGTCGCTGCCGATTTCATCCCGCTCGTTCACGGCCGTCCACAGGGCACCGCTGCGGGGTTCCCAGGCCAGGCCGTTGGGGTTGCGCAGGCCCGAGGCAAATATGCGGTGATTGCCGCTGGCTCGGTCCACTTCCCAGATGGCGGCGCGACCTTCTTCGGCCTCCATGCCGTTTTCCGCGACGTTGCTGTTCGAACCGGTGGTGACGTACAGCTTGCTGCCGTCCCGGCTGGCGATGACGTTTTTGGTCCAGTGATGATTGAGCGTGCCGCCCGGCAAATCGACGACCTTGGTCGGTTGCGCCTTGATCTGCGTGTCACCGTCCTTATAGGGGAAGCGGATCAGCCGGTCGGTGTCGGCCACGTACAGGTCATTGCCCACCAGGGTCATGCCGAACGGCGAGTTGAGATTTTCCAGGAACACCGTGCGGGTTTCGGCGACGCCGTCATGATTGGCGTCGCGCAGCAGCGTGATGCGATTGGGGCTGGGCACGCCGGCACCGGCGCGGCCCATGACCTTTTTCATCACCCAGCCGCGGATGCCCTTGGAATCGTCCGGTTTGGGTGGGGCGTTGGTTTCGGCCACCAGCACATCGCCATTGGGCAACACATAGAGCCAGCGCGGATGGTCCAGCCCTTCGGCGAAGGCGACCACTTGCAGGCCTGGGGCCGGGGTGGGTTTGGCGCCGCTGGCCCAGCCGACGGCTTCGGCGATGTTGACGGTAGGCACCAGGGTCTTGTTCGGTTCAGGCAGCTTCGGCGCGGGACCGGTGCCGTCGGACACTTGCAGGGTGGACGACTCGCCACAAGCGACAAGCCCGGCGGCAAGGGCGACGATCAGGAGATGGGGTGGCTTGAGCATGCTGGCTTCCCTATGAATGCATGGAGTTATTCATAGAGAAGCGTAGACGCACGGATGGTTCAAACTGCACGCGAAACCCTGTGGGAGCGAGCTTGCTCGCGATGACGGCGTGACAGTCAAGATAGATGTTGCCAGGCGTACCGCTATCGCGAGCAAGCTCCCACAGTTCTTGAATGAGTCAGCCGTGGGCCTGTTTGAACAGCACGGCGATGCCGGGGTGATAGAAGCCGGCTTCATTGCGCAACTTGCGGTAGGCGTAAGGGAAATACCAGGCCACGGCGCAGGTGTTTTCCTTTTGCAGGTCGTCGATCATGTCCTGCAGTTCTTCGGGCGTGGCGCTCTGCTGGGCTTTTTGCGGCGAGACGAACAGGCAACCCAGCTTCAGGTCGCTGGCATAGCTGATGCGCTTGGCATCGCTGGCGGCTTCCTGCAGCGGCTGGGTCAGGTTCAGGTTGCTGACCTTGGGCCAGCGTTGGGTGGCCTGGATGAAGGTGCGCTCCTCGGTACTGGCGATAAACAGATCGGCGCTGACATTGCGTTCGCCTTCTTCATTCTGTTTGCGGGTCGGGGCATCCTGCAGCGTGACCATCTCGGCCATCCAGGCCGCGGCCGACAGCAGGCCCAGGTTGGCCCGTTCATCGAACCAGTAAGGCGTGTCGTTATCGCCGCGCACGGCGTTGTAGCGGTCGATACAGTCAAACCAACGTTCCAGCACCGGACGCAGGAATTCCAGTTTTGGATTGCTGATGATCATGCCTTGCATACATTGCCCTCTTGTTCTTGTGATATCGGGTCGTGATGCCGCTTTGATATCACTTCCCTCAGCGTGACACAAGATTGACGTCATTCCATTGATCCCGGCCAATAAACAGCGCTGGACCCGTGGCGGCTTTAATTGACGCTCCACCCCCAACCCTCTAACCTTCGCCGCTTGTTTCAGGTGCTCTGTGGCCGTGGCCGACAGAGTGAAACAGGGAAGCCGGTGAGTGCACACGAACCCGGCGCTGCCCCCGCAACGGTAAATGAGTCAAGGTTGCCTACAGGCCACTGTGTCCATGGACATGGGAAGGCGCGCAGCCCGGCATCACGCCGCTCATGAGCCCGGAGACCGGCCTGATTCATCCAACGGCATCACGGTGGGCGATGCCAGGCTTGTTGCCGTCTTTTTTTGTGCCCGCCCGCCGTTATCCAAGCCCAACGGAGAGCTCCCCCATGACCGACACCCCGGATCGCGACGAACGCCACCTGGCGCGCATGCTGCGCAAGAAAGCCGTGATCGACGAGCGCATCGCCAACTCGCCGAACGAGTGTGGCCTGCTGCTGGTGCTGACCGGCAACGGCAAGGGCAAGAGCAGTTCGGCGTTCGGCATGCTCGCCCGGGCCATGGGCCACGGCATGCAGTGTGGTGTGGTGCAGTTCATCAAGGGGCGCAACAGCACGGGCGAAGAACTGTTTTTCCGCCGCTTCCCGGAGCAGGTGCGTTTTCATGTCATGGGCGAAGGCTTCACCTGGGAAACCCAGGACCGCCAGCGCGACATCGCCGCCGCCGAAGCGGCCTGGGCGGTATCGCGCCAGTTGCTCGACGATCCTTCCGTTGGCCTGGTGGTGCTCGATGAACTCAATATCGCCCTCAAGCACGGTTACCTCGACCTCGATCAGGTCCTCAGCGATCTCCAGGCCCGCCCGCCAATGCAACACGTGGTGGTGACCGGTCGTGGCGCCAAGCCGGAAATGATCGAACTGGCCGACACCGTCACCGAGATGGGCATGGTCAAGCACGCGTTCCAGGCCGGCATCAAGGCGCAGAAAGGCGTCGAGCTGTGAGTGACACGTCCATGACGAGTCGCCATTGCCCGGCGGTGCTGATCGCCGCTCCGGCTTCGGGGCAAGGCAAGACCACCGTCACCGCCGCCCTGGCCCGTTTGCATCGCAACCAGGGGCGCAAGGTGCGCGTCTTCAAGTGTGGCCCGGACTTTCTCGATCCGATGATTCTCGAGCGGGCCAGCGGCGCGCCGGTCTATCAGTTGGACATGTGGATGGTCGGCGAGCAGGAAAGTCGTCGGTTGTTGTGGGAAGCCGCCGCCGAAGCAGACCTGATCCTGATCGAAGGGGTGATGGGGTTGTTCGACGGCACCCCGTCCAGCGCCGACCTGGCGCGGCATTTTGGTGTACCGGTGCTGGCGGTGATCGATGGCACGGCCATGGCCCAGACCTTCGGCGCCCTGGCCCTGGGCCTGGCCCGGTATCAGCCGGACTTGCCGTTCGCCGGGGTCTTGGCCAACCGCGTTGGCACCTTGCGCCACGCGCAGTTGCTCGAAGGCAGCCTGACCGAAGGCCTGCGCTGGTACGGCGCGCTGTCCCGGGAAACCGGCATCGAGTTGCCCAGCCGCCACCTCGGGCTGGTCCAGGCCAGCGAGTTGAATGACCTCGACCTGCGCCTCGACGCGGCAGCAGAGGCCTTGGCCGGCAGTTGCGAAGTGGCGCTGCCGCCAGCGGTGGAGTTTGCCGCGCCTGAGGTGATCACCGTTGAGCCGTGGCTCGCCGGGGTGCGCATCGCCGTGGCCCGGGACGAAGCGTTTGCCTTCACCTATGGCGCCAGCCTCGATCTGCTGCGGGCCATGGGCGCGCAGTTGAGCTTCTTTTCGCCGATCCATGACAGCGAACTGCCCGAGGCTGACAGCCTTTACCTGCCCGGCGGTTATCCAGAGCTGCACCACGTTGCGTTGGCCCGGAACACGCCGATGCTGGCGGCGATCCGTGCCCACCATGCAGCCGGCAAACCGTTGCTCGCCGAATGTGGCGGCATGTTGTATCTGCTCGATTCATTGACCGATGTCGAAGGCGTGCGTGCCGAGCTGCTGGGCTTGCTCGCGGGTGATGCGCAGATGCAAAAGCGTCTGGCGGCCTTGGCGCTGCAATCGGTGGACTTGCCGGAAGGCATCTTGCGTGGGCATACCTATCATCATTCGCTGACCAGCACCGAACTTGAACCGATTGCCCGTGGCCATAGCCCCAACGGCGGACGTGGGGCAGAAGCGGTGTTCCGGCAGGGGCGGATGACGGCTTCCTATGTTCATTTTTATTTTCCGTCGAATCCGAGGGCGATTGCCGCGCTGTTTGCGCCTGACCTTGAGGCCGCGAAAAGGCCATGACCGACAACGCTTTCTCCCAGGTCGAACGCGACGCAATCTACCGCGCCATCGCCGAGCGCCGTGACATGCGCCACTTCAGCGGCGGCACGGTCGAACCGGCCTTGCTGCGCCGGCTGCTGGAAGCCGCGCACCAGGCCCCCAGCGTCGGCCTGATGCAACCTTGGCGGTTTATCCGCATCAGTGACCGCGCCTTGCGCGGGAACATCCAGCAGTTGGTGGAAGAAGAACGCATCCGCACCGCCGAGGCCCTCGGCGAGCGCAGCGATGAATTCATGAAGCTCAAGGTCGAAGGCATCAACGACTGCGCCGAGGTGCTGGTGGCGGCGTTGATGGAGGATCGCGAGCGGCACATCTTCGGTCGCCGGACCTTGCCGGAAATGGACCTGGCCTCGCTGTCCTGCGCGATCCAGAACCTGTGGCTGGCGGCCCGCGCCGAAGGCCTGGGGATGGGCTGGGTGTCGTTGTTCGATCCCCAGGCCCTGGCCGATCTGCTGGGCCTGCCAGCGGGCGCCAAGCCGTTGGCGATACTCTGCCTGGGTCCGGTCGAGGCTTTTTACCCGGCGCCGATGCTCGCCCTGGAAGGCTGGGCGCAACCGCGTTCGCTGAATGAACTGCTCTATGAAAACCAGTGGGGCGTGCGCCCATGAGTGTGGCCTTGCTCACGGTCGCCGCGGTGGCGCTGGACGCGCTGCTGGGCGAGCCCCGGCGCGGGCATCCGCTGGTGGCGTTCGGCGGTTTTGCCTCGCGGATCGAACAACGTTTCAACTCCGGTGGGCGCGGCTGGCGCAGCCATGGGGTGACGGCGTGGATCATCGCCGTGGTGCCGTTGACCTTGCTCGCCACGGCCCTGTCTTGGGCGCCCATGGTTGGCTGGCTGGTGGAGATCCTCGCGCTGTACTGCGCCCTCGGCCTGCGCAGCCTCGGCGAACATGTCGAACCGGTGGCCCAGGCGCTGCGCAGTGGCGATCTGGACGAAGCGCGCCTGCGTGTCGGCTACCTGGTCAGCCGCGAAACCCGCGAGCTGGACGAAACCGCCGTGGCCCGCGCCGCCACCGAGTCGGTGCTGGAGAACGGCAGCGACGCGGTGTTCGCCGCGCTGTTCTGGTTCGCCGTGGCCGGCGCGCCCGGTGTGGTGTTGTACCGCCTGAGCAATACCCTCGATGCCATGTGGGGTTATCGCAACGAGCGTTTCGAGCGCTTCGGCTGGGCGGCGGCAAAGATTGACGATGTGCTCAACTACATTCCGGCGCGCCTGGTGGCGTTGACCTACGCGCTGCTCGGCAAGACCCGCCTGGCGCTCAAGTGCTGGCGCAGCCAGGGCCCGACCTGGGACAGCCCCAACGCCGGGCCGGTCATGGCCGCCGGTGCCGGTGCGCTGGGTGTGGAGTTGGGCGGGGCGGCGATTTATCACGGTGAACTGCACCGACGTCCGCCGCTGGGCGAAGGCGTGCCGGCGAGCGCGGACTCCATTGATCGCGGCTGGCAATTGGTCCAGCGCGGCGTATGGTTATGGCTGCTGATTCTCTGCCTGGGAGCTGAGTTTTATGCTTGAGCACGGTGGACGCCTGCGTAACGCAGCCCGGCAATACGGCATCGCCGAGGCTGACTGGCTGGATTTGTCCAGCGGCCTGGCGCCTTGGCCGTTCGAGGTTCCGGCGATTCCCCTGCGGGCCTGGGCGCGCCTGCCGGAAACCGATGACGGGCTGGAACAGGCCGCCTGCGACTACTACGGTGCGTTGGATGTGTTGCCGGTGGCCGGTTCGCAAATGGCCATCCAGCTGTTGCCGCGCCTGCGCCGGGCCGGCAAGGTCGGTGTCTTGTCGCCGTGTTACGCCGAGCACGCCGAAGCCTGGCGCCGCAGCGGCTACATCGTGCGCGAAGTGCTGGAGTCGGAGGTGGATTTCTTTCTCGACAGCCTCGACGTGCTGGTGGTGGTCAATCCGAACAATCCCACGGGCCTGAGCCTTGCCCCCGAACGCTTGCTGGACTGGCATGGGCGCCTGGCCCAGCGCGGTGGCTGGCTGGTGGTGGATGAAGCCTTCATGGACGTCACGCCGGCGCTGAGTCTGGCGGCGCACACCCATCTGGTCGGGTTGATCGTGCTGCGCTCGTTTGGCAAGTTCTTTGGCCTGGCCGGGGTTCGCCTGGGGTTTGTACTGGCCGAGCGCCGCTTGCTCAAGTTGCTCGCCGAACAGGTCGGGCCGTGGGTGGTCAGCGGGCCGACCCGGGTGCTGGGGCAGGCGTGCTTGCTGGACACTGATGCCCACGCCTACCAGCGCCAACGTTGCGAAGCCACCAGCCAACGCCTGGCGCTGATGCTCGAACGCCACGGCTTCAAGCCGCAGGGCGGCTGCGGGTTGTTCCAATGGCTGGTCACCGAACACGCCCTGGGGCTTCATGATTTCATGGCCCATCGCGGCATTCTCCTGCGCTTGTTTACCAACACCAGCAGCCTGCGCTTCGGACTGCCAGCCGACGACAGCGAATTCCTGCGCCTCGAACAGGCCTTCGAGGCCTACGCCAAGGACACCCGATGACCACAGTGATGGTGCAGGGCACCACGTCCGATGCCGGCAAAAGTACCTTGGTCACGGCTTTATGCCGCTGGGTCCGCCGCCAGGGTGTCAGCGTGGTGCCGTTCAAGCCGCAGAACATGGCGCTCAACAGCGCCGTGACGGCTGACGGCGGTGAAATCGGCCGCGCCCAGGCGGTGCAGGCCCAGGCCGCCGGCCTCGAACCGCATACCGACATGAACCCGGTGCTGCTCAAGCCCAACAGCGACACGGGCGCCCAGGTGATCATCCACGGTCGCGCCGTGACCACCATGAATGCCGTGGCCTATCACGATTACAAAGCCATCGCGATGCAAGCGGTGCTGGCCTCCCACGCGCGCTTGAGCGCGGCCTATCCGGTAGTGATGGTGGAGGGCGCCGGTTCGCCAGCGGAGATCAACCTGCGAGCCGGTGACATTGCCAACATGGGCTTTGCCGAAGCGGTGGACTGCCCGGTGCTGCTGATCGCCGACATCAATCGCGGCGGGGTGTTCGCCCATCTCGTCGGCACCCTGGAATTGCTGTCGCCCAGTGAGCAGGCGCGGGTCAAGGGTTTCGTCATCAACCGTTTTCGCGGCGACATCGCCTTGTTGCAACCGGGTCTGGATTGGCTGGAGGCGCGCACTGGTAAACCGGTGGTGGGCGTGCTGCCCTACGTGATGGACCTGCACCTGGAAGCCGAGGACGGCCTCGACCAGCGCCAGGCCGACAAGGCCGAACAGCTGCTCAAGGTGGTGGTGCCGGTGCTGCCGCGCATCAGCAACCACACCGATTTCGATCCGTTGCGGTTGCACCCACAGGTCGACCTGCAATTCATCGGCCCGGGCCAGCCCATCCCGCCGGCCGACCTGATCATCCTGCCCGGTTCGAAAAGCGTGCGCAGCGACCTGGCCTACCTGCGTGCCAACGGCTGGGAAAGCGCGCTCCAACGGCACCTGCGCTATGGCGGCAAGCTGCTGGGCATTTGCGGCGGCTTGCAGATGCTCGGCCAGCAGGTCCACGACCCGCTGGGGCTGGAAGGCGCGGCGGGCTCCAGTGCCGGGTTGGGTTTGCTGGATCTCGAAACGTCGCTGGAACATGAGAAACAATTGCGCAATGTCCGCGGGCGATTGGCCTTGGAAGAGGCTGAAGTCAGCGGCTATGAGATTCACGCCGGGGTAACCACCGGCCCGGCACTGGAACACGCAGCGGTGTACTTGGAAGACGGTCGTTGCGACGGCGCGCAAAGTCTCGATGGGCAGATTTTCGGCACCTACCTGCATGGGCTGTTCGAGTCTCCCCAGGCCTGCAGCGCGTTGTTGCGTTGGGCCGGGTTGCAGGATGTGCAGACGGTGGATTACCACGGCTTGCGCGAGCGGGACATCGAGCGGCTGGCGGATCTGGTGGAGCGGCATTTGGACACTGGATTGTTGCGTGAACTCTGTGGATTTGAGGCCGGCAGCAACACCGCCATCTGAAAGGTAAAAAACATCATGCTCCAACTCATCCTCGGCGGCGCCCGCTCCGGCAAAAGCCGCCTGGCGGAAAAACTCGCGGTCGAAACGGGCTTGCCAGTGACCTACATCGCCACCAGCCAACCCCTGGACGGCGAGATGAACGCACGGGTCGCCCAACACCGAGCCCGTCGCCCGGCCGAATGGGCGCTGGTGGAAGAACCCTTGGCCCTGGCCCGGGTGCTGCAAGAAAACGCCGCCCCCGGACAATGCCTGCTGGTGGATTGCCTGACCCTGTGGCTGACCAACCTGCTGATGCTCGACGACCCCGAGCGGCTGAGCGCAGAACGCGATGCACTGCTGGACTGCCTCTCCGCGCTGCCCGGCGACATCATTTTTGTCAGCAACGAGACCGGCATGGGTGTCGTGCCCCTGGGCGAGTTGACTCGCCGTTATGTCGATGAAGCCGGTTGGCTGCATCAAGCCTTGGCCGAACGGTGTCAGCGCGTCGTGCTGACCGTCGCCGGCCTGCCCCTGACTCTCAAAGGTACTGCGTTATGAATCACCGCTGGTGGCTGGACCCGTGCAAGCCCCTCGATACCCAGGCCCTGGAACAGGCCACGGCCCGTCAGCAACAACTGACCAAACCGGCCGGCTCCCTCGGGCGGCTGGAGTCGGTGGCGGTGCAACTGGCGGGGCTGCAAGGGCAGGTCAAGCCGAGCCTGGATCACGTCTGGATCGCGATTTTTGCCGGCGATCATGGCGTGGTGGCGGAGGGCGTCTCAGCCTTTCCCCAGGAAGTGACGGGGCAGATGCTGCTCAACTTCGTCAGCGGCGGCGCGGCCATCAGCGTCCTGGCGCGGCAACTGGGCGCTTCGCTGGAAGTGGTGGACCTGGGCACCGTGACGCCTGCGCTGGACCTGCCCGGCGTGCGGCATCTGCGCGTCGGCCCTGGCACGGCGAATTTCCTCCACGGCCCGGCGATAACCGTGGCCCAAGGCGAGCAAGCCCTGCAAGCCGGCCGCGACAGTGTGCTCCGTGCCGTTGCAACCGGAACGCACTTGTTCATCGGCGGCGAGATGGGCATCGGCAACACCACGGCAGCCAGCGCCCTGGCCTGTGCCTTGCTCGATTGCCCGGTGGCGCATCTGGTCGGCCCGGGCACCGGCCTGGACGCGGCGGGTGTCAGCCACAAGGCCCAAGTGATCGAACGGGCCCTGGCGCTGCACGCAGCCCAACGCGACGACCCGTTGCAGACCCTGTTCAACCTCGGCGGTTTTGAAATCGCCGCGTTGGCCGGCGCGTACCTCGCCTGTGCCCAGCAAGGCGTCGCCGTGCTGGTGGACGGGTTCATCTGCAGCGTCGCCGCCCTGGTGGCGGTGCGCGTCAATCCCGGATGCCGGCCATGGTTGCTGTTCGGCCATCGCGGCGCCGAGCCGGGCCATCGCCACGTGCTGGAAACCCTCGGCGCCGAACCGCTGCTGGATCTTGGCCTGCGCCTGGGCGAGGGCAGTGGCGCGGCGTTGGCGGTGCCACTGTTGCGCCTGGCCTGTGACCTTCACGGGCAGATGGCGACATTTGCCGAGGCCGCCGTGGCGGATCGCCCGGCATGACCTTGCGCCTGGACCTGCTGCGTCACGGCGAAACCGAGCTGGGCGGCGGACTGCGCGGCAGTCTCGACGACGCCTTGACCGCCAAGGGCTGGGAACAGATGCACGCGGCTGTCATAGAGGGCGGGCCCTGGGATCGGCTGGTCAGTTCGCCGTTGCAGCGTTGCGCCCGTTTCGCCGAACAACTCGGCGCCCGACTCGGCGTGCCGGTGCACTTGGACAAGGACCTGCAAGAGCTGCATTTCGGCGCTTGGGAAGGTCGTAGCGCAGCGGCGTTGATGGACGCCGACGCCGACGCACTGGGCCAGTTCTGGGCCGATCCCTATGCCTTTACGCCCCCCGAAGGCGAGCCGGTGCTGGCGTTTTCCAGCCGCGTCCTGGCAGCGGTCAAACGCTTGCACGCGGCTTATGCCGGTCAGCGGGTCTTGCTGGTCAGCCACGGCGGCGTGATGCGCCTGCTGCTGGCCCAGGCCCGCGGCTTGCCAAGGGAGCAATTGCTCAACGTCGAAGTCGCCCATGGCGCACTGTTCTCCCTGACCGTGTCGGCAGGTCCAGTGCTCGAAGAGGCGGATTGACCATGTTGCCTTTCTGGATCGCCCTGCAATTTCTCAGCAGCCTGCCGGTGCGCCTGCCTGGCATGCCCGAGCCCGAACAACTGGGGCGTTCGCTGCTGTTCTATCCATTGGTGGGGCTGGTGTTCGGTGCTTTGCTGTGGCTGCTCAATGCACTGCTGCTGGGTGCACCGTCGCTACTCCACGCCGCGCTGTTGCTGACGGCCTGGGTGTTGCTCAGCGCAGGCCTGCACCTCGACGGCCTGGCCGACAGCGCCGACGCCTGGCTGGGCGGTTTTGGTGACCGCGAACGCACGCTGCTGATCATGAAGGATCCGCGCAGCGGACCCATTGCGGTGATCACCTTGGTGTTGGTGCTGCTGCTCAAGTTCGCCGCGCTGCTGGCGTTGATCGAGCAGGGGCAAGCGTTGGCCTTGATCATCGTGCCGGTGCTGGGGCGTGCGGCGTTGCTTGGCCTGTTTCTCAGCACACCTTACGTGCGCGCCGGCGGGTTGGGCCAAGCGCTTGCCGATCATCTGCCCCGGCGCGCGGGTGGATGGGTGTTGTTGGTGTGTGCGTTGGGCTGTGTGCTGGTGGCGGGGTGGCCCGGCGTTTGGGCATTGGCCGTTGCTTTCGCGGTGTTCGTTGGCTTGCGGCGGATGATGCTGCGCAGGCTCGGGGGCTGCACCGGGGATACAGCCGGGGCGTTGCTGGAGTTGCTTGAAATAGCGGTGTTGGTGGGGTTGGGGTGGGTCTGAGTTGACGGGAAACGCGATGGTGGGCCGTTTCGGGATTTGAGGGGTCAACCCTTTAACCCACTCACCCGAGCAAACTCCATCAATCCACCGTCATGCCCAAGCCCCAACTTGTCCATGGCGGTGCGTTTTTGTCGGCTGATAGTTTTTTCACTGCGATTGAGCTGGGCTGCAATCTGTCTGCCCGACATCCCGTGCACGAACAGCCTCACCACCTCCAGCTCCCGTTCGGAAAGGCTCACCCGGTTGGCGTCCGAGCGCGTGGCGGCCAAGGTTTGCCCTCGCAGAAGCTCAAGAAAAGCCGGGCATGCATACTGCCGCCCCTGAGTGACACCGAGGATGGCCTGTTTCAGTTCCATCAAAGGACTGCGTTTATCGAACAAGCCGTTCACGCCGGTATTGAGCAAGGCCTGCAACACGGACGGATTGCGTAGCATGGTGATCACGATCAGGGGGCAGGCGCGGTAGTGGCGTTTCAAATAGCCCATCAGGGCCAGGCCGTCCGGGAACTGCCCATCGGGCATCGAATAGTCGCAGATGACCAGGTCGCAGGGGGTGCGCTCCAAGTGCTGGAGCAGTTCATCGGCGTTGCGAGCCTTGGCAACCACTGAAAACCCAGCCCCCGCCAGGACCATTTCGATACCCGTCAGCACGACGGGGTGATCATCGGCAAGGATGATGCGTATAGGGTTGTCCGAAGAAGGCCTGTGCGACACTCGCGTATCGTCACAGGTGCTGAGGCCGAAAATGTCGCGGCATTCGGGCGTGTGGTTCAGATTCATTGCTGCCTCTACAGGGGTCAAGTACATCCCGACCGCTGCTGACAAGCCGTCGGAGCGCTCAGATCAAGCCTCGTTCGCGCGCGATTTTTCCCGCGAGATGACGCGAACTGACGCCGAATTTTCGGCGAATGTTGTTGAAGTGATAATTGACGTTGGCCTCGCTGCAATCAACGATGACGGCAATCTCCCAAGAAGATTTGCCAGCCTCGCTCCACTGCAGGAATTCCTTCTCCCGATTGGTGAGTCGGATCGCTTGAGCAGGTTTTTTTTCCGTGGAGTGGTAATGGTCCTGGTATGGCGCCGAACGTCCAGAAATCGCGGTGCTGTGATACATGACTGAAACTCCCATTCATCATCATTATTTGATGGCGTGGGGGTGGCGGAATCTTCCCACTTCTTGATGGCATGGTTCGCACAACCCGTCTTCAAGCCTGCAGGCAGGGCTGAAAGCACGGTTTCGTTTATAGCTTGATTCAAAGCACCTGAAACCTGTCAGACATTACAGGTGGGGGACTCTAATGAGTAATGGTTGAAAAGGCTGTCAGCCAAAGCGCCTGATTTTGTGGGATTTATTTCCGTCTGGTTGACGATTCCGTTTGTTCTGACCAAGCAAAAACCAGGAGAAAGCGAGGCTAGGGAACATGGCATAAGTGAAAATCGCCATTTAAATTTGCATTCAATCAACCCCGGGTATATACACGCACCATGCTTCCTTCCCAATGCTTGTGCATCAACCTGCGTCGCGCCGCGCGTGGCGTCAGCAGGTATTACGACGGCGCCCTCGACGGCTTCGGGATCAACGTTGCCCAGTATTCTTTGTTGAGTAACCTGGCGCGCCTGGACCAGCCGAGTATTTCTTCCCTGGCCGAAGCCATGGGCCTGGACCGCAGCACTCTGGGTCGTAATCTGCGTGTGCTGGAAGGCGAAGGGCTGGTGGCGCTGGCCGAGGGGGAAGACCTGCGTAACCGCATCGTCGTGCTCACTGAGACGGGGCAGGCCCGGTTGGCGGCGGCGTTGCCGGCCTGGGAAGCGGCGCAGCAGAAACTGATTGATAAGCTGGGCGCCGAAAAGCGTGCGACCTTGCTGGCCTTGCTGGATGAACTGGCGTGAAGCCGGTTCGTTCGATGATAAGTGGGTATATACCCGCGACCGGAGAACAAGAATGACATCGATGTGGCGTACCTGTGGTTGGGTCCTGGTGGGCAGCGCGCTGATCTTGGCGTTGTCCCTGGGCGTACGGCATGGCTTCGGCCTGTTCCTGGCGCCCATGAGTGCCGAGTTCGGCTGGGGCCGTGAGGTATTCGCCTTCGCCATTGCCTTGCAGAACCTGATCTGGGGCCTGGCGCAGCCGTTCACCGGCGCGCTGGCGGACCGCTTCGGTGCGGCGAAAGTGGTGCTGATCGGCGGTGTGCTGTATGCACTGGGCCTGGTGTTCATGGGCATGGCCGATTCGCCATGGTCCTTGTCGTTGAGCGCGGGTCTGTTGATTGGCATTGGCCTGTCGGGCACGTCGTTCTCGGTGATTCTGGGTGTGGTCGGGCGGGCCGTGCCGCCGGAAAAACGCAGCATGGGCATGGGTATCGCCAGTGCCGCCGGTTCCTTCGGCCAGTTCGCCATGCTGCCCGGTACGCTGGGGCTGATCGGCTGGCTCGGTTGGTCGGCGGCGTTGTTGGCGCTGGGGTTGCTGGTGGCGTTGATCGTGCCGCTGGTGAGCATGCTCAAGGACGCGCCGTTGCCGGTCGCCGGCCATGAGCAAACCCTGGGCGAAGCCTTGCGTGAGGCGTGCAGCCATTCGGGGTTCTGGCTGCTGGCGATTGGTTTTTTCGTTTGCGGTTTCCAGGTGGTGTTCATCGGCGTGCATTTGCCGGCGTATCTGGTGGACCAACATCTGCCAGCCAGCGTCGGCACCACCGTGCTGGCCCTGGTCGGGTTGTTCAATATCTTCGGCACCTACACGGCCGGCTGGCTGGGCGGGCGCATGTCCAAGCCACGCCTGCTGACCGGGTTGTACCTGGTGCGGGCGGTGGTGATCGGCTTGTTCCTGTGGCTGCCCGTGACCACCACCACGGCGTACCTGTTCGGCATGGCGATGGGCTTGCTGTGGCTGTCGACGGTACCGTTGACCAACGGCACGGTAGCGACCTTGTTTGGTGTACGAAATCTCTCGATGTTGGGTGGGATCGTGTTCCTGTTCCACCAGTTGGGTTCGTTCCTCGGTGGTTGGTTGGGCGGGGTGGTGTACGACCGCACCGGCAGCTACGACTTGATCTGGCAGGTGTCGATCCTGCTCAGCCTGTTGGCGGCGGCGTTGAACTGGCCGGTGCGTGAACGTCCGGTGGCGCGCCTGCAAGTCCAGGCCGGCGCAGCATGAGTCGCATCGGTCCGTGGTTGATCGCCGCCGGTGCCGGCCTGCTGCTGGCGTTCGCCTGGTGGGGCTGGCATCAGGGCGGATTGGCCTTGATGCAGTTGGGCATGGGCAACTGCTGACAATGGACGGCGTCGGACGCTGCGAGTAACGTCTTGGTCTGACGTGCTTTTAAGGAAAATCGACATGTTGATGCGCTGGTTTGCTGTTCCCACCCTGTTGCTGGCTGTGACCGGGCAAGTCTGGGCCGCTGGTTGCCCACCGTTGCTGGAGGGTTCGTTGCCCAAGCTACGGGCCAAGGAAACCATCGATCTGTGCCAGCGCTTCGCCGGCAAGCCGCTGGTGGTGGTCAACACTGCCAGCTTCTGTGGGTTCGCCCCGCAATTCAAAGGTCTTGAGGCGCTCAACCAGCGCTACAAGGACCAAGGGCTGCAAGTGCTGGGTGTGCCGTCCAATGACTTCAAGCAGGAGTCCAAGGACGGCGCTGAAACCGCCAAGGTCTGCTACGTCAATTACGGCGTGACCTTCACCATGACCGAACCACAACCGGTGCGCGGCGCGGATGCCATCCCGTTGTTCAGGCACTTGGCCGAACAGTCCGGTGCGCCGAAGTGGAATTTCTACAAATACGTCGTGGACCGACAGGGCAAGGTCGTCGCCAGTTTTTCCAGCCGGACCAAGCCCGATGATCCTGAGTTGATCAAGGCTGTAGAAGCTGCCATCGCTTCGAAACCCTGACCGCCAGCCGCGAAAAAGCCCCGGCTCTTTGCAGAGTGCGGGGCTTTTTTCGTTTCAGCGGCGAGGCGTTCAGCTTCGCCGTGCACCATCAGAAGCGGTAGGTTGCACCGACACCAAAACCGTTGGCGCTGTTTTCGTATTCAGCGTTGTAGGATTGGTTGAGAGCATTGCTGCCACTGACTTTGACTTTTTCTTCCTTGAGGTAGGAATACGCCACGTCAATGGTCAGATCGTCGGTTGGGCTCCAGCCGGCACCGAGGCTGAAGATGGTCCGGTCGCCAGTAGGGATGCGTGGCGAGCGGTCGGCGTTGTTGGTGGGCGCCTGGTCGAAAGACAGGCCGGTACGCAGTACCCACTGTTTGTTCAACTGGTAGGAAGTCCCGATGGCGTAGGCCCAGGTGTCGTGCCAGTTTTGTTCTTCGGTGATGGTGCCGAGAGACGGGTTCAGTAAACCACCGCCGCTGCTGGTGCCTTCGTTTTCCACCGTGATTTCTTTCAGGCGGCTCCAACGAGTCCAAGTGCTACCGGCATAGACGGTCCAGGCATCATTGATTTGTTGAGTGACCGAAAAGTCCACCGACTCAGGCGTGGTGATGTCCAGCGAAGCGTCGTAGCGACCGTCGGTAAGCAGGAAGGCAGGCATCCCGGCGCCCGGGTTCACTTCAGTGTGGCCTTCAAGCTTGTACTTGACCTTGGAATGGTAGGTCAAGCCGACACGAGTGGTGTCGGTTGCCTGGACCAGCACGCCGACATTATAGCCGTAGCCAATGTCGTCACCCTTGATCTCTACGCCGGCCTCGGGCAGGCCCGGTACGCCCAACTGCGATTCCAGGGAGCCGGAAATACGGTTGATGGTCGGGCCGAAACCGATCGATACCTTGTCGTTGAAGGCATAGCTGACGGTTGGCTGGAAAGTGACGACTTTCACTTCGCTCTTGCTGCCGAAACTCCGACCCTGGAAGCCGTTTTCATAATCGGTGATCAAGCCAAACGGTGCGTAGACACCCAGGCCGAAAGCCCACTGATCATCGATAGGCTTGACGTAATAGCCCATCGGAACGCCGGTCAGCGGGACCATGTCACCCTTGTTGGTGCCGGACTGGGTGCCGCTGGCATCGTTGATATCGGTGGAGGCATCAATGGCGGCGAAGCCACCGGTGACTTGCTGGCGCTTGAGGCGCGACATGCCGGCAGGGTTGCCAAAAACGGTGCTGGCGTCATCGGCAATGGAAGAACGACCTGCGAAACCAGTGCCCATGCCACTGATGCTTTGTTCGTTCAAGGCAAAGCCACTGGCGAAAAGTTGGGTGGATGCCAAGGTGACGGCAAGGCCGAGGGTGGTTTTGAGCATGATTTTTTTCATTGTTAGAACTCCTGATGATCACCGGGGCGAAAATTACCAACATTTTCGTGCAAGCGCTATAGCCCGTATCGCTTGATTTAGAGGGGTTTTGTAGGACAATCCGACCAGATTCGCGACCGTTGCAGGAAGTTTCCAAATTTCCCATCAGCAAGCGACCTGATTCAGTGATGAAACACAGCTTCGCCAGGCGCAGGTGAAATCTCGCAGGCGCCCTTGGGGGTGGAAGGTTTGTCGCCAGATGCGGGCCATGCCAAGCAGGTCATCGGCTTCGGGAAGCGGAGTGTTCTGTTCCTCCACCAGCAGCCAGGCAATGGCAGTGGCATAGCGCAGGTTGACGGTCAATTCCAGGTGCGGACCGCTGAGAAAGGCGTGCTGGCTGGCCAGGCCGCGTACCAGGCTGGCACGTTCTGGGTCCAGCGCCAGGTAATGGTCCCAGAGTGCCTGGTGTCGGGGCTCGGTAATGCGATACAGGCCATGCCCGCGGCGATCATGCAGGGCTGAACCCAGGGCGGACTGGCTGGCGGCAATACCCAGCAACAAGGATTCCGCCGTTGCACTGTGACGCTCAAGGTAGAGGAGCGTCGGGCGGATCACATATCGACACAGTTCGCTGGCAGCGATACCCATAAAACCCTCGAAGTGTGAAATGGGCGGAGCCTGAAGAGTGTGGGCTTGGCAGCGGTGGATCGGTCCAGGCCCCGCCGGAAGCGGATCATGCCGCTTGACTTGAAGTTTAGTGTCATATTTGCGTTGTAAAGGACTGTTTTTAAAACATCTTCAACGAACGGTTATAACTGTTATATCCCTTGGTACTTACGCCGTTTCGCTTAATCGAGGAATTCCGGGCAATAAAAAACCCCGCTTTTGGGGCGGGGCCTTTGGGGTTTCAGCCTTTCTGGCGTCTCAGGCAACCAGTGCCTGACGAGTACGCTCGATCACGGCCTGCAGCGGCTCGGCGCTGGAGTACTGATCGGGGTACAGGCGTTCGCTGTGACGGGCGATGCCGTGTTCGTTGACCAGGGTGAAGCTGAAGCAGCCTTTGCGAGCGGCCATGATCAGGCAGTTCATCGGGGCAAAAGCGTTGGTTAGGGTGCGGATAGCATCCTGTGCGTGGATTTGAGTGGACATGTTATGGGTGTTCCTGCAAATGACACGGTTAAGAACCGTGCAACGTTAAAACGTTCCAGTAACGTCGACCACCATTGGTCGAACGAAGAACCCGACTGGAACAAAGCAGCCAGTTTGAGCGCTATATGAAGTGCGCGCTTGGGCTGGCAGGTAGGTACTTAGGAGGGCAGGCAACACATCGAGGGCAAAGGTTCTGGGCCCGGGGTGAAGATCCTGATCAATTTTGCAGGTTGGTTCGGTCAGAGTAAGGAGCCTGGCAACACCCTTTGCATTCGATCAAAGGCTGTGTTGACGCAAGGTTTACCTGGAAACCATCGAGGGGGCCGGTCTCCTTTTTTCGGTGAGGCGTCCTTTGAAGGATGGCTGACCTTGGAGATGTGTTCGACCCGGAATTGACTTTCAGCTTGGTACTAACGCCGCGGATACTAACGGATCGAACTCGTGAAGGGAAGGGCGTTGGCTAAAAAATATTCAAATGGGCCATAAGAGAAAGGCCAAACCATGCTGTCTGTACCGGGGACAGGATGGACACGGCCCCCGTGGCGAGGGAGCTTGCTCCCGCTGGGTTGCGCAGCAGCCCCAAAAGCAGGGCCGCTTCGCGCCCCAGCGGGAGCAAGCTCCCTCGCCACCGACATAGCACAGGATCCCGAGGACTGCGGTGCATCCAAGCCACTGTTGCGCTGGGCAGGGCATCAAGGTTATCCCCAGGTTCTGCTGCCAAACATACAAAAAAAGCGCAGCGTTATAACCCATTCGGCTGTTACTTGTGCACACTCGCTGCACCACTTGTCACTGTACTGTCATGTCGAAACAATCCGGGGTGGGTGCCTGCATCCAAAATTTAAGTCAATGAAAAACATCGCTTTTTTTTACTGGTGAAAAAATCGTCAGTTTGAGCGCAGGCCCCGTTCCACAGGGCTTTGCGCGAGTTCAGGGGGGGTTGTCCACTGAGTTATCCACAGCTTCTGTGGATTGTCCCAAGCGCTTGCTCTAGCACGGGCGTGCCGGTTTTTTTCGGCTTTACCCGTACGAAAAAAGGAGTAGAGTGGCGCGCCTTCCGATCTATCCCACAGTGTTTTATGAAGTTTCGCTCCGTATCAAATCCTGTTACCTCCACACCCCCTGGTGTTACCCCACCCAAGCGTATTTCGATGCGGGTGGCTGAGTGGCTGCTCGATAGCCCACGACTGGGAGATAGCCCCAGCGTCAAGCACTTGGCCGGCCGGTTACTCAAGCAACCGGCCCGTGAAGGCGTGGTGGCCGCGCAAAGTCGCCTCGGACAATTGATGTGCCGTGAATGCGGCAACGCCCGGGATCGCCGTATCGGCCAGGACCTGCTGCGCCAAGCTGCGCGTGCCGGCGATGATCGAGCCCGCCGGGCCCTCGGTGAAATCGAAGGCTGAAAACGAAGACCGAGCTGGGCAACCCCCGGCCGCTTGGTTAACCTTCGGGCTTTATTTGATCGGCAGGAATTGTCATGGCTATGGATTTGACCAGCCTGTTGTTTGGCCTGGCGGGCGCTGCGGTGCCGTTGCTGGCACTGGCCTGGCACCTGCAACGCCAGGCCGCCGCGGCGCAGACCGAACTGGCCCTGCTGGAAGAGCGCCTGGCCACGGCCCACATGGCCCACGATGGCCTCAATGCCCAGCTTGATGCCTGCCGCGATGAGATCAGCGACCTGAGCCAGGCGAACGCCGCCAAGCAAGCCGAGCTTGCCGCAGCCTGTCGTGAAGTGGAGTTGTTGCAGATCGAGCGCGACAACGCCCGGGATGCGGCCCACGCCTGGAACCTCGAGCGCGCCAGCAAGGAAGCGGAACTGCGGCGGCTCGATGCCCAGGCGGCGTCGTTGCATGCCGAACTGCGCGAGCAGCAGGAAAGCCATCAGCAACGTCTGGATGATCTGCAAGGTTCGCGCGACGAGTTGCGGGCACAGTTCGCCGAGCTCGCCGGAAAAATCTTCGATGAGCGTGAGCAGCGTTTCGCCGAAACCAGCCAACAGCGCCTGGGCCAGTTGCTCGATCCGCTGAAGGAGCGCATCCAGTCCTTCGAAAAACGTGTCGAAGAAAGTTATCAGGCCGAGGCCCGGGAACGTTTCTCCCTGGGCAAGGAGCTGGAGCGGCTGCAGCAGTTGAACCTGCGCCTGAGCGATGAAGCCACCAACCTCACCCGTGCCCTCAAAGGCCAGAAAACCCAGGGTAACTGGGGCGAGTTGATCCTGGAGCGGGTACTCGAACATGCCGGCCTGGAGAAGGGCCGTGAATATCAGACCCAAGTCAGCCTCAAGGGCCCGGACGGCGAGCGTTTCCAACCAGATGTGTTGATTTACCTGCCCGGCGACAAGCAAGTGGTGGTCGATTCCAAGGTCAGCCTCACGGCCTATCAGCAGTACGTGGCCGCCGAGGACGACGCCATTGGCCAACATGCCCTCAAGCAACATGTGGCGTCGTTGCGCGCCCACGTCAAAGGCTTGGCCGGCAAGGATTACAAACGCCTGGACGGTCTGCACAGCCTGGATTTCGTGTTGCTGTTCGTGCCGATCGAAGCGGCGTTTTCCGCCGCCCTGCAAGCCGAGCCGAACCTGTTCCAGGAAGCCTTCGATCGCAATATCGTGATTGTCAGCCCTACCACGCTGCTGGCGACATTGCGGGTGATCGACAGCTTGTGGAAGCAGGAACGCCAGAGCCAGAACGCTCGGGAAATCGCCGAGCGAGCGGGGTGGCTGTATGACAAGTTCGTGCTGTTCATCCAGGACCTGGACGAGATCGGCAGTCGCCTGCAGCAACTGGACAAGGCCTACAGCGCAGCGCGCAACAAGCTGACCGAAGGGCGCGGCAACCTGATCAGTCGCAGTGAACAGCTCAAGCTCCTCGGTGCCCGGGCGAGCAAGAGTTTGCCCGCCGATTTGCTCGAACGGGCGATGACCGATGCGGATGGGCTGCCTGAGTTGCCTGAAGAAACGGCAAAAACCCAGGATTAATGAAACCCTTAAGCTTGATGCAAACCCCTGTGGCGAGGGAGCTTGCTCCCGCTTGAGTGCGCAGCACTCACAAAAAGGGGCTGCTGCGCAGCCCAGCGGGAGCAAGCTCCCTCGCCACAGGGGCCACTTATATCCCCCGAGTTCCCTACAACGGCAAATGCCGACTCAACAACGCCCGCAGTGCCGCCGGCTTCACCGGTTTGGCCAGGTAATCCAGGCCCGCCGCATGCACCTGGGCAATCATTTCGGGCCGGCCGTCGGCGCTGATCACCACGCCCGGGATCGGTTCGCCCATGCGTGTGCGCAGCCAGGCCATCAGTTCGGTGCCGGTCTCGCCATCGTCCAGGTGAAAGTCCACCAAGGCCAGTTGCGGTCGTCCGCCCTGGGCAAGCCAGCGCTCGCATTCTTCCCGGTTGCGCGCGGTCCAGACCTGGCAACCCCAACGGGTCAGCAGGCTGTCCATGCCGATCAGGATGCTGTCTTCGTTATCGACACACAGCACCTGCGCGCCGCTGGGTAAGTGACCGTTGAGTTCGGCCACCGGGCTGGGGGCGACGGCCTGGGGGCTGGCCAGCGGTACGCTGACGCTGAACACACTGCCGCGCCCCGGCCAGGAACGCACGCGCAAGGTATGGCCGAGCACGCGGCACAACCCGTCGGCGATCGCCAGGCCCAGGCCGAGGCCTTTTTCGGCGCGGGTCTGGTGGCTGTCCAGGCGTTTGAATTCTTCGAAGATGACCTGCTGTTTGTCTTCGGCGATGCCTGGTCCACGGTCCCAGACTTCCAGGCACAACTCCCCATTGCGCCGTCGCACGCCCAGCAGCACCGGCCCCTTGGCGTAGCGGAAGGCATTGGTCAGGAAGTTCTGCAAAACCCGGCGCAGCAACTTGATGTCACTGTCGACCCGTAACCGCGAACCGCGCACCCTGAATTTCAGGCCTTGTTCCTGGGCCAGCGCGGTGAACTCGGCGCCAAGGGTATCGAACAGTTCGTTGAGGACGAATGGCTTGCGCTCGGGGTTGATCTTGCCGTTTTCCAGGCGGGAGATGTCCAGCAGGTCGGTGATCAGGTCTTCGGCCGAGCGCAGTGAGCTGTCCAGGTGATGCACCAGTTGTCGGGCTTCCTCCGGCAAGCCTTCGTGCTGGTGGGACAGCGCGGCGGAGAACAGCCGCGCGGCGTTGAGCGGTTGCATCAGGTCGTGGCTGACCGCCGCCAGGAACCGGGTCTTGGATTGATAGGCCGCTTCGGCGGTGCTCTTGGCTTCGGTCAGGGCCAGGTTCAGCTGTGACAATTCTCGGGTGCGTTCGGCCACCCGTTGCTCCAACCCCTCGTTGGCTTCGGTCAGCGCTTGTGCGGCCTCACGGAAGGCGGTGATGTCGGTGAAACTCATGACGAAACCGCCACCGGGCATCGGGTTGCCGATCAGCTCGATCACCCGACCGTTGGGAAACAGTCGTTCAGAGGTATGGGCGCGGCCCTGGCGCATCCAGTGCAGGCGTCGGGCAACGTGCACTTCGGCTTCGCCTGGGCCACAGAGGCCACGTTCGGCGTTGTAGCGGATGATATCGGCAATGGGCCGGCCAACGCTGATCAAGCCGTCCGGGTACTTGAACAGTTCCAGGTAGCGACGATTCCAGGCCACCAGCCTGAGGGACTGGTCGACCACGCTGATGCCCTGGCTGATGTTCTCGATGGCACCTTGCAACAGCGCGCGGTTGAACTGCAGCACTTCCGAGGCTTCGTCTGCGATCCGGACGACGTCTTCGAGCTGCATCTCCCGACCTTCAATGGCGGCCTTTACCACAGCCCTTGTCGAAGAGGCCCCGAGTACACCGGCCAGCAGGCGTTCGGTGTGGGCGATCCATTCGCTGTCGGCATTCTGGGTCGGGTTGAAGCCTTTGCCCTGGCGGTAGGCAAAGCGAATGAAACTCTGCCGCGCCCGTTCCTCGCCGACGAAGCGCGCGGCCAGCTGCAACAGGTCTTCGATGTGCACCGCCAGCATTGAGCGGGGGTTGGGGCGGGCGCTGATTTCCTGGCCGATGAAACGTCCGGCCTGCCAGTGTTCCGACACGCGTGTGCGCGACAGCACGGACACCCAGGCAAACAGCGTGAAGTTACCGGCCAGGGACAGGACCACCCCTTGAGTCAGAGGGGTAATCGGCAGGTTCAATGGATTGCCGTGCAACCAGGCCAGGCCGGGGAAGCTAGTGAGCGACCAACCAAGGCTGTGAGCGGCGATCGGCAACACCAGGGTGTAGAACCACAGGAAAATCCCCATGGCGAGGCCGGCGAACACACCGCGGCGGTTCGCCTGTTTCCAGTACAGCGCGCCGAGCATGGCCGGGGCCAGTTGGGTCACGGCGGCGAAGGCGATCTGGCCGATAGTCGCCAGGCTCGCCGTCGAACCCAGCAGCCGGTAGCTGACGTAGGCCAGCAGCAGGATCACGACGATGCTCACCCTCCGCACCGAGAGCATCCACTGGCGGAACACTTCGAAGGGCCGCTCGGCGTTGTTGCGGCGCAGCAGCCACGGTAACAACATGTCGTTGGAAACCATGGTGGACAACGCCACGCTGGCCACGATCACCATGCCGGTAGCCGCCGAGGCGCCGCCAATGAAGGCCAGCACCGCCAGGGCCGGGTGGGCCTGGGCCAGTGGCAGGCTGATGACGAACGAATCCGGCAGTACCGAACTGGGCAGCATCATTTGCCCGGCGAGGGCGATGGGCACCACGAACAGCGCGGCCAGGGCCAGGTAGGCGGGGAATACCCACTTGGCCAGGCGCAAATCCTGGGGCTCGATGTTCTCCACCACGGTCACGTGAAACTGCCGCGGCAAACAGATGATCGCCATCATCGCCACCCCGGTCTGCACCACCATGGACGGCCAGTTGATGGTTTCTTTCCAGTATTGCTCCAGCCGTGGGGCGAGCATGGCCTGGTTGAACAGGTCGTCGAAGCCGTCGTACAGGCCGTATGTCACGAACGCGCCTACCGCCAGGAAGGCGAACAGCTTGACCAGGGATTCGAAGGCAATCGCCAGCACCATGCCACGGTGGTGTTCGGTAGCGTCCAGGTTGCGCGTACCGAATACGATGGTAAACAGCGCCAGGATCAGCGAGACGATCAGCGCGGTGTCCTGGGCGCGGGTGCCCATGGCATCGGCACCGGCACCGATCAACAGGTTCACCCCGAGCACGATGCCCTTGAGCTGCAAGGCGATGTACGGCAACACGCCCACCAGGCAGATCAGTGCGACCACCACTGCCAGGGATTGGGACTTGCCGTAGCGAGCGGCGATGAAGTCGGCGATGGAGGTGATGTTCTCCTGTTTGCTGATCATCACCATTTTCTGCAGAACCCACGGCGCCAGCACCAGCAGCAGGATCGGCCCGAGGTAGATCGGCAGGAACGACCAAAGCTGCTCAGCAGCCTGGCCCACGGCGCCGAAGAACGTCCAACTGGTGCAGTACACCGCCAGCGACAGGCTGTAGACCCAGGCGCGCACCCGTGGCGGCAGCGGCGTGCTGCGCCGGTCGCCGTAGAAGGCGATGGCGAACATGATGGCCATATAGGCCAGGGCGACAACGGCGATCAGCCCGCTGGACAACGACATGGAAACTCCCCAACAAAGACACCGGGACTTGAGCCCGGCAGGACAGTCTCGCACGCCCGCTCGGGTTCGTCAGTGTCGACCAAGGTCGAGGCGTGGCGGGGTGTCGCGGGTTGCGGTAAACACGGGGGCGATGAGGTGTTTGGACGGGCCTCATCGCGGGCAGGCTCGCTCCCACAAGGGACCTGGGGTGAATACAAATCCATGGTTCACCCAGATCAAATGAGCGAGCCTGCTCGCGACGGCGGTCTTACTGACTCAACGCAATATCCACCAGCCGATGCAACTCCTCGACCCCCAGCGGCGCGCTAGCAAAGAGGATGCGAAACACCGTCGGCGCCACGATCACATTGATCAGCCGTTCGACGCCTGGATTGGGCTCATCGGGATAGCGATCCAGAATGATCTGCAACTGACGGCTGATGATCCCCACGCAATACCCCGCAGTGGCGCAGGCCTGGATGTCGCGCATCATGTTGCGACCGGGCTCGGAACTCATTTCGTCCAGGTACTGTTCGGCCCAGGCGAGCAGGTCGCCGCGCAGGCTGCCGGTGTTGGCGGGGTCGCTGTCGGGGCGCAAACGAGCGATGGCGACGTCGGCCAGCAGCGCCGGCAGATCACCCCAGCGCCGGTAGATGGTGGACGGCGTCACGCCAGCGCGCGCAGCGATTTGCGGCACGGTCAGGGTCGCGCGGTCCTGCTCTTGCAGCAGGTCGCGGACCGCCGAATGAATCGACTCTTGGACCCGGGCGCTTCTACCGCCTGGGCGTAAACCTTCTTTAATCGCCATGCGTCAGACCTTAACACAAAGAATTTGCTTTAAGCGCATGCGGGTAGCACACTCCGCAAAAGCAAAAAATTAGCTTTTGCGAATACTCCTGTGGAGCGTGCCCATGTCCCGTCCAGCTTCGACCCGCGCCAGCCTGATATTCCTGGCGCTTACCTTGCTCGGTTTTCTCGCCGCGTCCAGTGCGCCGACGCCGTTGTACCACCTCTACCAGGAACAATTGCAATTTTCCCCGGCCGTCCTGACGCTGATTTTCGGTGTGTACGCCTTCAGTCTGCTGGCGGCTTTGCTGACGGTGGGTTCGTTGTCGGATTACTTGGGCCGCAAACCGGTGATTTTCGTGGCGCTGTTGCTCAATATGCTGGCGATGCTGCTGTTCATCAGCGCCGACAACGTTGCCTGGTTGATCAGTGCCCGATTGATCCAGGGATTTGCCACCGGCATGGCCACCAGCGTGCTGGGGGCTGCCTTGCTGGATTTCGACCGTCGCCAAGGCCCATTGATCACCAGTGTCGCACCGCTGTTGGGCATGGCGTGCGGGGCGCTCGGTTGCGGCCTTCTGGCGGAATTCGCGCCGCGGCCTTTGCAACTGACGTACTGGATCCTGCTCGGGTTGTTCCTGCTCCAGGCTGTTTATATCTGGCGCCTGGCGGAGAGCGTCAGTCCGCAGCCTGGCGCCTGGCAGTCACTGCGTCCGACCTTGCATGTGCCAATCCAGGCGCGGCGCGCCTTGTGGTTGATCCTGCCGCTGAACCTGGCGGCCTGGGCGGTGGGCGGCTTTTATCTGTCCCTGGCACCTTCGCTGGTGCGGGCCGCGACGGGATCGACGTCCAACCTGATTGGCGGCGCGCTGGTGGCGGTGTTGACGCTTACCGGCGCGCTGTCCATTTATACGCTGCGCAACCAGGGGGCAGACAAGATGCTGCGTCTGGCCGCCAGCCTGCTGGTGATTGGCCTGGCGCTGGTGTTGCTCGCGGTGCACGGCGCCAGCTTGCCGTTGTTCTTTGTCGGCACATGGGTCACTGGCAGTGGTTTCGGCGCCGGGTTCCTGGGGGCACTGCGCAGCATCATGCCGCTGGCCTTGCCCCACGAGCGGGCCGGCTTGATGTCGGCGTTCTATGTCCTCAGTTACCTGGCCTTCAGTCTTCCATCGCTGTTGGCCGGGAACCTGACACGGGTATTCGGGTTGATTCCGACCACCGATGGCTATGGCGCGGTGCTGATCGTGTTGTCGGCGGGCGCCTTGCTGGGGCTGCTGCGTCAATCTGTAAAACCATTGGGCGACGGGGTTCGACCTTGAAAGTGTTGAATGCAAGCGCCGCCTTGGCGGTTTTGCGCTAGCCTGGACGCCTCTGCATTTATTTTGGTCGATTGCTTTTGAAAATTATCCGCAGCAAATCCTTCACCGGGGACCGCGCCTGGGCGGCGCTGGATATCGCCAACATGAATGGCATCACCACGCGCCTGCACTGGACCGATCAACCGTATAAATGGCACGTCAATGACGGCGAGGAAGTCTTTGTGGTGCTCGATGGGCAAGTGCGGATGTGCTATCGGGAAGAGGGTGTCGAAAAGGAGACCTTGCTGGAGGCCGGGGACATTTTCTACGCCTCGGTGGGCACTGAACATGTGGCCAGGCCGTTGGGCGAAGCGAGAATCCTGGTGATCGAGACCGAGGGCAGTGTCTGATAGTTATCTGTGAAACCGATAACAGATAGAGAAATTACCCGTTATATAGATATTCGATCCGGCTCTAGCATGGCTCCACCCTCATCCGAGGACAGGAGTTCGCCATGACATGCTGCGTTGCAAAAAACCGCTTGCGTCCATTGAGCCATTTGCCCAGGCCGCTGGAGGCTGTTCGCCAATTCACGCCTAACTGGTTTGCCGTGGTGATGGGCACCGGTGTGCTGGCGTTGGCTTTGGCGCAATGGCCCGGAAACGTACCGGGCCTGCGCTTACTCGGTGAAGGGTTGTGGTTGTTCAACATCCTCTTGTTCGTGGTGTTCGCCGGCTTGTACACGGCCCGTTGGCTGTTGTTCTTCGACGAGGCGCGGCGGATCTTCGGCCACTCCACGGTTTCGATGTTCTTCGGCACCATTCCCATGGGGCTGGCGACCATCATCAACGGCTTTTTGGTATTCGGGCTGCCGCGCTGGGGCAACGGTGTGGTGCCGTTGGCCGAAGCGTTATGGTGGATCGACGTGGCCATGTCTCTGGCCTGTGGTGTGCTGATCCCATTCTTGATGTTCACCCGCCAGGAACACCGCATCGACCAGATGACCGCCGTGTGGCTCTTGCCGGTGGTGGCCGCCGAAGTCGCGGCGGCCAGTGGCGGGCTGATGGCGCCGCATCTGGCCGACGCTCATGGGCAACTGGTCATGCTGGTGACCAGCTACGTGCTCTGGGCCTTTTCCCTGCCGGTGGCGTTCAGCATCCTGACGATTTTGCTGTTGCGCATGGCGCTGCACAAACTGCCTCACGAAAACATGGCCGCCTCGAGCTGGCTGGCCCTCGGCCCGATCGGCACTGGCGCCCTGGGCATGTTGCTGTTGGGCAACGATGCCCCACTGATTTTTGCCGCCAATGGCCTGTCCGGCGTGGGCGAAATCGCCGCCGGGTTGGGCCTGATAGCCGGTATCACGCTGTGGGGGCTGGGGTTGTGGTGGATGTTGATGGCGCTGCTGATCACCGCGCGCTACTTGCGCGCAGGCATTCCCTTCAACCTCGGCTGGTGGGGCTTTACCTTTCCCCTGGGCGTGTACGCGTTGACCACGTTGAAGCTTTCGGAGCTGCTGAGCCTGGGTTTTTTCAGCGTGTTCGGGGCTGTGCTGGTGGCGATGCTGGTGGTGATGTGGCTGATCGTCGGACGGCGTACGGTGCAGGGCGCCTGGCACGGTGAGTTGTTTGTGTCGCCCTGCATTGCAGGGCTGGCGAAATAATCGCTAAAGACAGGTAATGTGTGGCCTGGATCGAAAAACGTTCATTCCAATAAGCGTCCACGCCACTGTAGGAACATGGAAGATGAGTCACCCTTCGCAGTTCACCTTGCTTCGCACGCGGCGTTTCCTGCCGTTCTTCATCACGCAGTCCTTGGGCGCGTTCAACGACAACATTTTCAAGCAGTCGCTGATCCTCGCCATCCTCTACAAATTGACCATCGAGGGGGACCGCTCGATTTGGGTCAACCTCTGCGCGCTGCTGTTTATCCTGCCGTTCTTTCTGTTCTCGGCGCTGGCGGGGCAGTTCGGGGAAAAATTCGCCAAGGACGCGTTGATTCGTCTGATCAAGCTCGGCGAAATCGTCATCATGGCGGTGGGTGCAGTAGGGTTTCTGTTCGATCACTTATCGCTGATGCTGGTGGCGTTATTCGCCATGGGCACGCATTCGGCGTTGTTCGGCCCGGTGAAGTACTCGATCCTGCCCCAGGCCTTGCGTGAGGAAGAGTTGGTCGGCGGCAATGGCCTGGTGGAAATGGGCACCTTCCTGGCGATCCTGGCCGGCACCATAGGCGCCGGGATCATGATGTCCTCGGCGCATTACGCACCCGTGGTGTCCACCGCGATCATCGGCGTTGCCGTGCTCGGTTACTTGGCCAGCCGCGGCATTCCGCGCGCGGCCGCGGCCTCGCCACAGATGCGCCTGAACTGGAACATCTTCAGCCAATCCTGGGCCACCCTGAAACTGGGGTTGGGGCAAACCCCGGCAGTGTCCCGTTCGATTGTCGGCAACTCCTGGTTCTGGTTCGTCGGTGCGATCTACCTGACGCAGATCCCCGCCTATGCCAAGGAGTGGATGCACGGTGACGAAACCGTGGTGACCTTGATCCTGACGGTGTTCTCGGTGGGGATCGCCTTGGGTTCGATGCTCTGCGAAAAGCTTTCCGGGCGCAAAGTCGAGATCGGCCTGGTGCCGTTCGGCTCGTTCGGGCTGACGGTGTTCGGCCTGCTGTTGTGGTGGCATTCCGGTGGAATCCCCGACAGCGTCGATGGCCATGGTTGGCTTGAAGTACTCGGTTTCGGTCACGCCTGGCTGGTATTGATCGACATCCTTGGCCTAGGGGTCTTCGGTGGTTTCTACATCGTGCCGCTGTACGCCTTGATCCAGTCGCGCACCGTCGAAAACGAACGGGCGCGAGTGATCGCTGCCAACAACATTCTCAACGCCTTGTTCATGGTGGTTTCGGCGATTGTCTCCATCGTCTTGCTGAGCCTGGCCAAGTTGTCGATCCCGCAGTTGTTCCTGGTGGTGTCGTTGCTGAACATCGGCGTCAACGCCTACATCTTCAAGATCGTCCCCGAGTTCAGCATGCGTTTCATGATCTGGCTGCTGAGCCATTCCATGTACCGCGTGGAGCACCGCAACCTGGAGGCGATACCGGATGAAGGGGCTGCGCTGTTGGTGTGCAACCACGTCTCCTTCGTCGATGCCTTGCTGATTGGCGGCGCGGTACGTCGGCCGATTCGCTTCGTGATGTACTACAAGATCTACAACCTGCCAGTGCTGAATTTCATCTTCCGCACCGCCGGGACGATCCCGATTGCCGGGCGCCAGGAAGACATTCACATCTACGAAAAAGCCTTCAAGCGAATCGCCCAATACCTGAAGGACGGCGAGCTGGTCTGCATCTTCCCTGAAGGAAAACTGACGGGCGACGGTGAGATCAATGAGTTCAAGAGTGGACTGACACGCATCCTCCAAGAGACCCCGGTGCCGGTGATTCCCTTGGCGCTGCAGGGGTTGTGGGGCAGCTTCTTCAGTCGCGACCCGGCCAAAGGACTGTTTCGTCGGTTCTGGTCGCGGGTGACGCTGGTGGCGGGTTCGGCGGTTGCGGTGGAAGTGGCTGAGCCGGCGAAGTTGCAGGCGTTGGTGGGGGAGTTGCGTGGGACTGTCCGATAGGTTGAAACCTGTGGGAACGAGCTTGCTCGCGATAGCGGTCTGCCAGTGACAGCAATATCAGAAGGCAAATTGCAATCGCGAGCAAGCTCGCTCCCGCAGGTCAATTCAGGCGCTGATCTTGAGCCCTACCAGCCCGACGATGATCAAGGCGACACTGGCCAACCGAACCAGCGCCATCGACTCACCGAACAGAATGATCCCGGCGATCACCGTGCCCACGGCACCGACCCCGGTCCAGATCGCATAGGCCGTGCCCAGCGGCAGTTCCTTCATTGCAAGGCCGAGCAGGCCGAGGCTGATCGCCATGGCGGCGATTGTCAGTGCAGTGGGGAGAGGGCGGCTGAAACCGTCGGTGTATTTCAGGCCGACAGCCCAGCCGACTTCGAACAGGCCGGCAAAAAACAGAATGATCCAGGACATCACACACCTCATCGATGGATGGGGTCGTCCCCGGATAACGAACGCTCTAGCGTTGCGGGGTCGTCCCCGCATTGGGCGCAAGAGTGCCCAATGCTGACGAGTCGGTCAAGATTCTCCTTCAGTCCGCCGCTTGACGGGCCTGTAGTTCACGGTCCTGTTTTTCGCTCATGCGCCGGAAGTACGTCGAGAGCAGGGCCCCGGAAATGTTGTGCCAGACGCTGAACAGCGCGCTGGGTACCGCCGCCAGTGGCGAAAAGTGCGCGCTGGCCAACGCCGCGCCCAGGCCGGAGTTCTGCATGCCGACTTCCAACGACAAGGTCTTGCGCTGAGCCAACGGCAGGCTGAACAAACGCCCGGTGAAATACCCCAGCAGATAACCGAAGCTGTTGTGCAGTATCACAATGGCCATGATCAGCAGGCCGGATTCGGCGATCTTCGCCTGACTGGCCGCTACCACCGCCGCCACAATGATCACGATGCTTACCACCGATATCAGCGGCAGCACGTCTATGGCATGACGAACCCGGGCACCCAGCAGGCGTTGGGCAATGATGCCCAGCGCGATCGGTACCAGTACGATTTGCAGGATCGACCAGAACAGCGCCGAGAACGACACCGGCAGCCAGGCCGAGGCCAGCAGCCAGATCAGCGCTGGGGTCAGCAGAGGGGCAAGCAGGGTGGTGATGGCGGAAATCGCCACGGCCAGGGCCAGGTCACCGCGCGCCAGCCAGGTCATGACATTGGACGACGTGCCGCTCGGGCAGCAACCCACCAGGATCACACCGACGGCGATCTCCGGCGGCAGGTTGAAAACTTGGCAGAGCAGCCATGCCGTGCCGGGCATGATCACGAATTGGGCAACCACCCCCAAGGCTACGCGGCCAGGATGGCGGGCCACTTCGGCGAAGTCTTCCAGCTTGAGCGCCAACCCCATGCCGAACATCACCAGGCCCAGCAGCGGCACGATGGCGATTTTCAGGCCGACAAACCACTGCGGTTGCAGGAATGCCAGTACCGCGAAAAACAGCACCCAGTAAGCGAAGGTATTGCCGACAAAGCGACTCAATGCAGCCAATGCGCGCATGACCTGATCCTTATTATTAAAAACACCACAAAACCCGATGTGGGAGCGGGCTTGCTCGCGAAAGCGGAGTGTCAGTCAACATCATCGTTGAATGTCAGTCAGTCTTCGCGAGCAAGCCCGCTCCCACACTAGAGATCAACAGCCTTTAGATCCCCTGCGGAATCTCTTCCCCACCCAAGGCTTCAACCAGCGCCGGCAGGAACTCGCCGAACGTCAACATCATCAGCGTGAAACTGGCGTCCAGTTGGCCAAGGGCTTCGTCGCCTCCGTCCTGTTCCGCCTGGTCCTGCAGCAGGTCTTCGAACTTCAGGCGCTTGACCACCATCTTGTCGTCGAGCACGAAGGACAGCTTGTCCTGCCACGCCAGGGACAGTTGCGTGACGACCTTGCCGGTGTTCAGGTGCAGCTGGATTTCGTCGCTGGTCAGGTCCTGGCGCTTGCAGCGCACGATGCCGCCGTCTTCGTGGGTGTCGCGCAGTTCGCATTCATCGAGCACGAAGAAATCGTCCGCGGCTTTCTGGGTCTTGACCCAGTCGGTCATGGTGGCGGTCGGGGCCATTTTTACCGTCAGTGGACGTACCGGCAGCGAGCCGATCACTTCGCGCAGGGTAGACAGCAGGTCTTCGGCGCGTTTCGGGCTGGCGGAGTTCACCAGGATCAGGCCCTGTTTCGGCGCGATGGCGGCGAAGGTGGACGAGCGACGGATGAACGCGCGCGGCAGGAACGCCTGGATGATTTCATCCTTGAGCTGGTCCCGTTCCTTTTTATAGACCTTGCGCATTTGCTCGGCTTCGATCTCTTCGACCTTTTCCTTCAAGGCATCGCGTACGACGCTGCCCGGCAGGATGCGTTCTTCCTTGCGCGCGGCGATCAGCAGGAAATCCTGGCTGACATGCACCAATGGCGCGTCTTCGCCTTTGCCAAACGGCGCGACGAAACCGTAAGTGGTCAACTCCTGGCTTGCACATGGACGCGCCAGTTTGGTGGCCAGTGCAGTTTCCAACGCCTCGGCATCAAAAGGCAGATCTTGGGTCAGGCGATAGATAAGCAGGTTTTTGAACCACATGGGGTGAGTCTCTCCTTTATACAAAGGGGGGCATTATTCTCTTCGCGGCGCCATAGGCCAACCCTTCGCTAAGCCTTTGGAAGGCCTGAAAAAATTAATTTAAAAAGTGCTTGCCAGCTTAAAGAGTGCTCCGTAGAATGCGCGCCACACCGAAAGCGAAGGGTGATTAGCTCAGCTGGGAGAGCGTCTGCCTTACAAGCAGAATGTCGGCGGTTCGATCCCGTCATCACCCACCATTCGTTCAACGTGTTACGCGCAGCGGTAGTTCAGTCGGTTAGAATACCGGCCTGTCACGCCGGGGGTCGCGGGTTCGAGTCCCGTCCGCTGCGCCATATTCGGTTATCTGGAATGCTGAACGCCAGGTACCAACAAAAAGCCCGCTCATTGAGCGGGCTTTTTGCTGTCTGGCATTTGCCTGCCTCTATTGCTCGGCGTTACGGCTGTGACGGTAATCGCTGACCGCCTCATACACCGCTTTACGCAAGCGATTGATCCCACCAATAGGCCGATGCGCCTCAATGCCGAACCAAGGATTGAACGACTGATTATCACAAGCCAGGTTCAGCTTGGGCGTATCAAAATCCTGAGCCGGAACCTTGATCCGTGCCACGGTCTCGAACGGCGCATCACTTTCCTGCCATTCAATACTGGTGTCTTCGATCGGCATGTACTTGCTCGGATCCTGGCGCTGGATCTGCAAGACAAAACACGCCGGCACCCGGTCTGTGGATAACTGCTGGTTCAATGCGCTACGCAAGAAGTTCGGCAGGTCCTGGTTCTGGGCCGGCAAGGTGTAGCTTGGGCAACTGTCCGGATCCGGTGCGACGCGAAACTTGGCGTTGGCCTCACCGAACTTATAGGGCGATACCGAGAAATAAGTGGTCTGGGTCGGACTGGCCGGTGGCGGTGAGAGGGTCGCCAGGGCGATGAATAAATGCCGAATCTGCCAACTGCGCGGGTCGAGGCTCGGAAAAAAGGCCATCGCCTTTTTCCCGTCAGCCTGAGCCGCCACATTCTGACGATATTCGGCGACATCACTGACAAAGAAGTTCGGATGGTTGAACATCACGAAATCCTGCTCACCTTGTGATTGCCGATCAGCGAGCAGTTGCTTGCCCGGTACGTTCGTCAGCTTGATCGCCATCCCCCGTGCATCGCGCAGGCTGTCGAACTGCGGATAGGCATTGCCGTTGGACAGGCGAATCGTCGCCTGCCAGACCTTCCCCGGCTCGGCGAATACCCCTTGGCGCAACGGTGCCGGCAGGTCGCTCGGCACCTGGACTTCGGCCATGACACAGCCGTGGGCCTTGGCGTGGGCATCGCGCAGATAACGCGTGCTTTCGCGGTGCTGATCGACGATGCGAATAGCGGTCTGGATGATGTCCTGGGTCATGGCCGCTTCGCCGGGCGCCACCTGTTCCTTGTCCGGGACCGGCCCCTTGTGTTGCCAGGCAAACCAGGCTGTGGACAGTGCCCAGCCGAGCAGCCCGATGCCCAGCAGCCACAGGAGCGTCTTGCCCAAAAAGGCACCGAGGCGCAGCCAGAGCGTGATCAACATTGAAACTTCCTTTTACCTGTGGGGTTCATCATTACAGTTGCGACTCCAATGGCCCGCCCAGCACCTTTAAATACTCCAGCAAGGCCCAGCGTTCCTGTGGTTGCAGCAAGCGGCCAATGACGCCATTGCCTCGCTCGCCCGCGCGGAATTCATGGCCGCTGTTGTGGTTGCCGGTAATGCGGGTATCGAAGAGAAAACCGTTGGTAAAGGCTTCGGTGCGATAGCCCAGGTGGCGCGGGTCGTATTCGAAGTTGCCTTTATAGAACGTGGTCGCGCGCTCATCCTGGGGGGACAGCAGTTGATAGATCGTCGGCACCGAGCCGTTGTGCAGGAACGGTGGCGTGGCCCAGACACCCGCCAGTGGCCGGGCTTTGTAGGCGCGCATTTCACGTACGCCGATGGGCAAGCCGAAACCGTCCAGCGCCGGGCGCTCGGCGGGGGTGACGCCGGCGTCGCGGTAAGCGCGGTTTTCGACGAATGCCGTAACGTAGGCCAGGCCTTTGGCGACCGAGAGTTGACTCAGGTCCAGCGGTTCTGTTGGGCTCGGGTGCAGTTGCACTTCCAGCTTCGCCAGCTCGGCCGGATCCCACTGCAGGCTGGTCAGGTCGAAGCGGTGATCGGCGATGTTATTGGCAGTGCCCGGGTCGGTGCCGATCACCTGCACGGGCAGCATGTGCAATTGCTGGACCGGCCTGTCGGGCCCTTGGACCACCTTGGGTACATGGCAGCCGGCGCAGTTTTCGGTAAACAGTGCCCGGCCCTTGGCGGCCAGCGGTTTGTCGATTGGGCCCAGTAGCGCTTGCGGCCATACAGGCGGTTTGAGCAGTTGCAGGGTCTCTTCGATCTTGTTCAAGTCGCGCACACGCACGCTGGAGGGGTATCGCGCATCGCCCTGCAGCGGTTTGCCTTGGGCGTCGAAGAAATTCAGCGTGGCGCCGACCCCCAACGCCTCACCGACGTTGCGGGCCATCGGTTGCTGGGCCGATCCGTTCCACTGCACCCAGTCGAATGTCCATATGTCCCACAACTGCGGGTAATCCACGGGGGCGTTGGCCACCCGGTAGTTTTGCGGCGAAATGGCGTCGCCGAAGCTGGCATTGGCGATACGACCGAAGGCGTCGGTACGGCCAGGCCCTTCTTCGGTGGGGTAGAGGCCACGATGGGTGTCGTTCCAGGCCACCCGCAGGAACGTGTCCAGGGAGGCCTTGAAGGCCTTGCGCAATTCCTCGTGGCGGGCTTCGTAGTCCTTGCCCAGCACTTTGCGGGCGAAGCGCTCGAATTTCCAAGGGTTGTAGTAGGTAGACGCCAGACTGGCGACCAATGCTTGTCCGAAACTGCCACCGCGTAATGTAGGAACACTGGAGGGCAGCACGTGCTGAGCCGTGCCGCCGTCGATCCGTATTGCCTGGCCCTTGAAGCGCAATTCGCCGGTATGGCACGCCGCGCAAGTGATATCCAGGAACTGCTCGGTGCTGCCCGGGTTCTGGTGCCGCGCAAACCCTACCGGCAAGTTGCCAGGATTGGCCGACGAGGCTTTCTGCGCCGGATCGACCAGGAACCCAAAGCGCGCCAGGTACTCGGGCGATGCGAAGCGTTGTTGCGAAAACGGTAATTCGAGGGCGGTGAACCAGTCGTAGCGCAGGCCTTTGACCTGGGTGCCCTGGGGCGTGAAGTAATACGTCTGGCGCTCGGCGGCACTCCATTGGTCCAGGTAATTCACCTGTTCGACGGGCGTGTAGAACGGCAAGCGAGGATTGGCGACGTAATAAAGCACCACGGCCACGACAATGATCAGCAGCGCGAGGAGCAGCAAGAGGATGCGAGAGAGAAGGCGCACGGTAACGTCCTTGTTTTTTTGATAAGCCCTTATGCCTCAGTGCTGCGCGGCGGGCAAGTGGCCATTACCTCTGGCCTGTAGGGGAGCGGCAATTTGTCCCTGTACGTAACAGATGACAGATGCTTCATTCGTCCAGGCTTAAAAAGCGTTTGCGGACCTGAACTTATCATGACTTTGTGGCTCACATGCCGGTAGCCATTGGTCGTGGCCGCCTGATAAGCTCGCGGCTTTATTCGATTGCCCTTTAGGCGCATGAACAAGGAAATAGCATGAAACAGCATCGGTTGGCGGCGGCGGTGGCCCTGGTTGGCCTGGTACTCGCGGGTTGCGACTCGCAGACCAGCGTAGAGCTGAAGACCCCGGCGCAGAAAGCTTCCTACGGTATTGGCCTGAACATGGGCAAGAGCCTGGCTCAGGAAGGCATGGATGACCTGGACTCCAAAGCGGTCGCCCAGGGCATCGAAGATGCCGTCGGCAAGAAAGAACAGAAGCTGAAAGACGAAGAACTGGTCGAAGCCTTTGCCGCGCTGCAAAAACGTGCCGAAGAGCGCATGGCCAAGATGAGCGAAGAGTCGGCAGCCGCCGGCAAGAAATTCCTCGAAGAAAACGGCAAGAAAGCCGGTGTTACCACCACCGCTTCCGGCCTGCAGTACGAAGTGGTCAAGAAAGCCGACGGTCCACAGCCCAAGCCGACCGACGTAGTGACTGTTCACTACACCGGCAAGCTGACCAACGGCACTGTGTTCGACAGCTCCGTTGAACGTGGCAGCCCGATCGACCTGCCAGTCAGCGGCGTGATCCCGGGTTGGGTCGAAGGCCTGCAACTGATGCACGTCGGCGAGAAGTACAAGCTGTACATCCCGAGCGACCTGGCCTATGGCGCCCAGAGCCCGAGCCCGGCAATCCCGGCCAACTCGGTCCTGGTGTTCGACCTGGAACTGCTGGCGATCAAGGATCCGGCAAAAGAAGACGCAGCCAAGTAATCGCGTCTGCTATAACGCCAACGCCTCGCTCATGCGGGGCGTTGTCGCATCTGGGCTGCGGCAAAATGGCAAAAAAACCGAACGCACGATGCAGGGTATAGTCATAGGCATTACAGGCGCTGTGCTAGACGCAGTCAGCCGGTCAAGTCAATGAAATATTGGGTTTTTTTATGTGAGTAAAAAACGCCCGATCTAAGCCGGGCCCTTATGAAACGGGGGCTTCAGCGGTGAAATGCAGCTCTGTTCACAAGGTTATCCACAATTTGTGTGGATAACATTTCAGTCGGAGAAAAAATGAAGGCCCCGTGGAATTTTGCGCGATTTCTGCCCTTGGCAGGCCGCCTGCTGGCCCGCGGTCGATTGCCTACGTTGCTGTTCGCCGTCGCCAGCAAAGGTGCCCGGGAGGGCGGACGACTGGGCAAACTCAAGGAGGACCTGCATCTGTTGCAGGCCTTGTGCCTGGCCTACTGGCGGGGCGAATACCGCGCTGTCAGCGCCAAGTCGATGCTGTCGGTGGTGGCAGGGCTCATGTATTTCCTCAGCCCCTTGGATGCGATTCCAGATATCTTGCCGATGTTTGGCATGTTCGACGATATCGCCGTGCTGGCCTGGGTCATGAAAACCCTCGACGCTGAACTCGAGGCTTTCCGCGCCTGGCGTTATCGGCAGTCGCCCGAAAAGCTTGCCCAGGTCGAAAGGCTTCCCGATACCCCGGAACAACTTCAACTCCAAGGTCAGAAAAAAACCTGATTCGGTAGCACTTGCCCCAGAGAATTCATCGCCCCGCGACCTTAGCCGGTATTAGGATTACACTTCTAAGAAAAAAGGCTGTCTCGCTAAGTGTTGTTGTCCTACGGGGTAGACATGGATATTCAAATAATCACACGTGACGGAGAGCCCGAATACGCGGTTTTGCCGTGGGATCAGTACCAGTCGTTGTTGAAGGCAGCAGGCATCGATCAAGCTCCGCCGCGCGAAGCGACAGTCCGTCACGCGGCGGCACCGGGCCAGGTTCTCCCTGGCCTGGATCAATTACGCAGTTTACGCGAAGGGAAGGGCATCGCCATCGAGGCGCTGGCCCGCACGGTAGGTATCAGCCCGTCTTATCTGGCCTTGATCGAGAGCGGCGAGCGTCAGCCCGATGCCGCGATTCGGCGCAGTCTGGCCTGGGAGTTGACGGTGCCGGGTTGGAGGGAAGAATCGTGAGCGTACGCATCAGTCGGCAGCATTGGGATGGGTTGTTGGGTGAGTTGGACCAGGCGCGCCGCCAGCGGCATTTATTGACCTACCGCGCGTTGCTGGAGCGTCTGCAGCTGCCCAGCCCGGCCATGCAGACCTTGACTGCGGCCCTTGAACACCTGGCGGCGCTGGACGCCCGGGCGGAACAGCCGCTGCGCAGTTCATTGGTGATCAGCCAGGGTGCCAGTCGGTTGCCGCGCACGGGGTTTTTCGAATGTGTAGAACGCCTGGGGCGCTTTTCCGGGCCTTCCGATGGCGTGGCCGCTGCTTCCTGGCACGCTTCGGAAGTGGTCCGGGTATTTGAATACGAGTACCCCGAGTCGGCGGAGGCCTGAGTGCTCTGGCGATTCAAGGCGCGGGCCGGTTACTGGCTGGCGCGTCGGTTGTTTCACTGGTCCTGGTTCGTCCGTCAGCCGAGTGGCTGGGCCTGGCTCGAGGGGCAGTTCTCTCGCATGGCGAACTTGGGCGACGTCGGTGCGCAAAGCTTCTATGGGCATATCCTCACGTTTCGCGGCCAAGGGCTGGGCGCCCGGGAAGAAGGGATTCGCCTGTTGCGGCTGGCGGCATTGGCCGGTGATGGCAAGGCCGCCTACCAGGTTGGCGTGATCAGCCTGGCCGGCACAGCCAGCAAGGCGCCGGACCCGGTTGAAGCGGCGCGTTGGTGGACCTTGGCGGCGAAAGCCGGGCATCCGCTGGCCGAAATCAAGCTCAAATCACTTGAAGCTCGCGATCTCTAGGGTTATCCACTGGCGATTCGTTGTGCAGGTCAGACGAATTTAGCGAATCGCCCTACGGGCTCTGTCTCCTCCCCCTGACTTAATTCCCCAGTCATCCCCGGCAAAGTCTCGCGCTCCCTGAGTGCTGCGAGACGTCTGCCCATGTTCGATCGTTTTTTCCTGCCGGCCTTTGAGCGAGCCCTGTCCTGATGGATCAGGTGAGCCGAATCGAGCAGGAACTCGACAGCTTCAAAGACACCCTTTCGGTCTATCGCGAGCAACTCGAGCGCTGGTACAGCCGAGCGGCGGATCGAGCCAGTCACATGGCTGACTTGCCCTCGCTTATGGGCATGGAGCGGTTGATCCGCTTTGGCGACAGCACCACCGCTGTCAGCACCGGCGATGATGACTTCCTCTCCACGGTCGTCCAGTGTCCCAAGGGCGGGCCGATGACGATCGAAAGCAAGTTCGAATCGGTATACGACATCCCACTGGGCGACATTGTGGTGGACGTGGTGGATGTGGCCAGCGGCGAGGTCACGCCGGTCACCCTGGATGCCCACGGCCTGGGAACCTTCATGGGGGAGGCGGGCAAATCCTATCGTGTTCACGTTCAGGGAGAGGTGTCCGCCAAGCAAATCGCGAATCTGTTTTCTTCCTACGATGGCTTGACCACCAATCTGACGGACTGGTTGCGCGGTGAGTGGCAGGGCTTCAAGCCGCGATGGGCACAACAATCGTTGTCGACTTCGGCGGCGGCGGTGGGCAACGGGTTGCTCGCCGGCAGTTGGGCGGCGATTGAAAGTGTGTGGGACAGCATCAGTTTGCTCTCGGACATCCTCAAGGATCCCGGTCAGTTTGTTGAGCGGTTGGGCGAAAGCGCCAGGCAGTTGGAGGACCTGGCGAAAAAAACACCGCGGGTGATGGCCAAGCTGCAACTGTTGGCCAGCGACGAAGCGGCGCTGTGCCTGTTGGTGCGCACCGCCAGCCTCTGGTTGGATATGTTGCCGCCCAGTGAGGTTGCCGGCGAAACGGCCGAAGCCTTGTCGAGGGCGACGGTCCAGTTGTTGATCGACCTGTTGATTGGTGTTGTCCTGACCTTCACCGGGGCGGGTGCCGGTATCGCTTATCTGTCTATGCGCCTGGGGAATGTGGGCGCGCGCCTGCTGGGCGCCTTGCAGCGTTTCATCGGTGCGATCTTTGCAGTGGTCAACGGCTTCATGACCTACGTGGACCGCTACAAAACCGTGGCGGCACGCGGTATCGCGGCCGGCGTGAAAAAGGGCCGGATGCAACTGCGCTGGGATGCACAGCGCAACACCATGCTGAAAAAACACGAACATCACGACGACGCCCCCGCCCAGTCGAAAAACCCCAATGGCGACAGCGCCGACACCGCCGCCCAGACCCAGACCAGCGGCTGCCCAGTGTCGATGGTCACCGGCGAAGAACTGCTGACCCTCGACGATGGCACCCTCGATGGCCGCTTGCCATTCGTTTTCACCCGTTTGTACCGCACCAGCGCGGTTGACCTGGATGTCGGCCTCGGGCGCGGCTGGAGCCATGCCCTGGCCCATCGCTTGGAGCTTGAGGGCGAGCAGGTCACCTGGGTCGACCAGGAAAACCGCCGCACGACGTTTCCCCTGCCCAACGCCCAGCGTCCGGC
>NZ_FOTH01000072.1:0-5984 GCF_900114515.1 Pseudomonas sp. NFACC46-3 | reverse complement strand
GGGTAATTCGCGCGACCTTCCTGCTTATGCCTGTCGGATCTACGTCACAGCGTTCCGTGCAAGTATTGGGCTTTGGCAATTTTGGCTACCTTACCCCGCTGCACCGCCTAATCCGCTTCCTGTTCGTCAGGCCAGCATTTTGCCTCGGGCTTCCTTCAGATTCGCAGTCACCCGCGACACCCTTGCCTCTGGCTAACACTTCCCCTTGCCGGGTGTGTAGAGGACTTTCACCTCCAAGTCACCAGCGTGACCACCACAGCCAAGCTGGTTGCGCTTGCGCGCAACGCGCCATGCCTGGCGCACCAATAAAAAACCCCGCAGATTTCGCTACGGGGTTTGGGGGATGAAGCTCAAGGCTTAATGATGCTCACGCGTCGCCCGGAATTTCACATCCGGCCAGCGCTCTTCCATCAGCGCCAGGTTGACCCGGGTCGGGGCCAGGTAGGTCAGGTGACCGCCGCCGTCCAAGGCGAGGTTTTCCACGGCCTTGTTGGAAAACTCCTCGAGTTTCTTCTTGTCGCCGCATTCGACCCAACGGGCGGAGTACACGGTGATCGGCTCATAGGAGCACTCGACCTTGTATTCTTCTTTCAAGCGGCTGGCGACCACGTCGAACTGCAGCACACCGACCGCACCGAGGATGATGTCGTTGCTGCGAGTCGGGAAGAACACCTGGGTGGCGCCCTCTTCGGCCAGTTGCTGGAGGCCCTGGCGCAATTGCTTGGACTTGAGCGGATCCTTCAGGCGTACTCGGCGGAACAGTTCCGGGGCGAAGTGCGGGATGCCGGTAAAGCCCAGGGTTTCGCCTTCGGTGAAGGTGTCGCCGATCTGGATGGTGCCGTGGTTATGCAGGCCGATGATGTCACCGGCGAAGGCTTCTTCCAGTTGTTCGCGTTCCGAGGAGAAGAAGGTCAAGGCGTCGCCGATGCGCACGTCCTTGCCAGTGCGCACATGGCGCATCTTCATGCCTTTTTCGTATTTGCCGGAGCAGATGCGCATGAAGGCGATGCGGTCGCGGTGCTTGGGGTCCATGTTCGCCTGGATCTTGAACACGAAGCCCGAGAACTTCTCTTCCACCGGTTCCACGGTGCGCTCATTGGCGACACGGGCCAGTGGGCGCGGGGCCCAATCGACCACGGCGTCGAGCACATGGTCCACACCGAAGTTGCCCAACGCGGTCCCGAAGAACACCGGGGTCAGTTGACCATCGAGGAATTCCTGCTGGTTGAACTCGTGGCAGGCGCCCTGCACCAGCTCCAATTGCTCGACGAAACGATCGTACTCGTCGCCCAGGTGCGCGCGGGCTTCATCGGAGTCGAGCTTCTCGATGATCTTCACCTCGGTGCGCTCATGCCCGTGACCGGCGGTGTAGACAATGATGTAGTCGTCGGCCAGGTGGTACACACCCTTGAAGTCGCGGTAGCAGCCGATCGGCCAGGTGATCGGCGCGGCCTTGATCTTCAGCACCGCTTCGATCTCGTCGAGCAATTCGATCGGGTCGCGGATGTCACGGTCGAGTTTGTTGATGAAGCTGACAATCGGCGTGTCCCGCAGACGGCAGACGTCCATCAGCGCGATGGTCCGTGGCTCGACGCCTTTACCGCCGTCGAGGACCATCAAGGCCGAGTCCACTGCCGTCAGGGTGCGGTAGGTGTCTTCGGAGAAGTCTTCGTGGCCCGGGGTGTCGAGCAGGTTGATCATGTGGTCGCGATACGGGAACTGCATGACCGACGTGGTAATGGAAATACCCCGTTGTTTTTCCATTTCCATCCAGTCGGAGGTGGCATGGCGGTCGGACTTGCGAGATTTCACCGTGCCGGCGATCGCGATCGCCTTGCCCATCAGCAAGAGCTTTTCGGTGATGGTGGTCTTACCGGCATCGGGGTGGGAAATAATGGCGAAAGTGCGGCGTTTCGCGACTTCGGCGGCCTGTTTGGTCATGGGAAATCGCCTGGCAGGTGATTCAAAAAAGGGCGGCGATTATAGCTCAACTTGCGCCAGGAACCGAACCGTTGAGCACATCCAGGGTGGCCAGATCTTCCCTGGCATGGGAACCTTTAGCCGCGTGGAGGCGTCCACCACCCTGCTACGGCTGTTCGTCAGGGTCTGAAAAATCAGCAAGTTAGCCTGACGAGGCTGCGCTCATGGCTCGATTTACCTGCCGTTTTACCGGTATGGAAAAGAGCTGCTTCTCGCGAACGTTTTCCCGGCAACCAGTGATGGTTTGCCGCCCGGGAAAGCGTGCGCCGACTGAAAGACAAAGGAGTCCGCCTGTGGCTATCCGCTATGGCAAAGGGCTTATCGGGGGTGCGGTCGTCGTCGCGCTCCTGGCCCTGTTGGTCCACTGGATCGGCATCGATACGATCCAACGCTACCACGACGATCTGCTGTTCTACCTGCAAGCGCACCTGCTGCTTGTCCTGGCCTCCATGCTGGCGGCCCTGCTCGTGGGCATTCCCGCTGGCATCGCCCTCAGCCGCCCCGGCATGGTCGGGCGCGCCGAACGCTTCATGCAAGTGTTCAACATCGGCAACACCGTGCCGCCCCTGGCCGTGCTGGCCATCGCCCTGGGCATCCTGGGCATTGGCAGCGGGCCGGCCATCTTTGCGCTGTTCCTAGCCTCGCTGTTGCCCATCGTGCGCAACACCTATGAAGGTCTGAAAAACGTCCAGGGCTCCCTCAAGGAAGCCGCCGTCGGCATCGGCATGACCCCGCGCCAGGTGCTGTGGAAAGTCGAGTTGCCCAATGCCGTGCCGATCATCATCGGCGGCGTGCGGGTGGCGCTGGCGATCAACGTCGGCACCGCGCCGCTGGCATTCCTGATCGGCGCCAACAGCCTCGGCAGCCTGATCTTCCCCGGCATTGCCTTGAACAATCAGCCGCAGCTGCTGCTCGGCGCGGCCTGCACCGCCTTGCTGGCGTTGCTGCTCGACGGTTTGGTGACACTGGCCAGCCGCCTCTGGCTGGAACGCGGTCTGCGCCCGTCATAAGCCTGGCCGGATAAAGGAATCGTTTATGAAGAAGTTGAGCTTGATACTGGGCTGCGTCCTGCTGTTCGCAGGATTCGCCCAAGCCGCTGAAAAGCCCCTGATCCGCCTCGGCGCCCGGGTGTTCACCGAACAGACGCTGCTGGCGGAAATCACCGCGCAATACCTGCGCAGCAAGGGCTACGACGCGCAGATCACCGGTGGCCTGGGCAGCAACCTGGCCCGCAGTGCCCATGAAACCGGGCAATTGGACATGCTGTGGGAATACACCGGCGTGTCGCTGGTGGCCTACAACCATGTCACCGAGAAACTCGACAGCGCCCAGTCCTACGCCCGGGTGAAAGAACTCGACGCGAAAAAAGGCCTGGTCTGGCTGGCCCCGTCGAAATTCAGCAACACCTACGCCCTGGCACTGCCGGAGAAAGTCGCTCGCCAATACCCGCAGATCAACAGCATCAGCCAGTTGAACACGGTGCTGCAGGCCGAAGCCAACGACAATCACCTGGTGGCCCTGGACACCGAGTTCGCCAATCGTTCCGATGGCCTGGCGGGCATGGTCGAGCAGTACGGCATGAACCTGACCCGCAAGAATATCCGGCAGATGGATGCCGGCCTGGTCTATACCGCCCTGCGCAACGGCCAGGTATTCGCCGGCCTGGTGTACACCACCGACGGCCGGCTGAACGCTTTCAAGCTGAAGTTGCTCGAAGACGACAAGCACTACTTCCCCGACTACACCGCCGCGCCGGTGGTGCGCCAGGCGTTCCTCGATGCGCACCCGCAACTGGCCGCGCAGCTCAAGCCCCTGGCCGAGCTGTTCGACGACGCAACCATGCGCCAGCTCAACGCCCGCGTGGACGTCAACCACGAAAGCCCTTCCACCGTTGCCGCCGATTTCCTGCGCCAGCATTCCCTGCTCTCAACCCAATGACCTGGAGGAAAAGCCATGGATTTTCTTGACGCCTTTTCCCATCTGGACTGGCCGCTGGTGCTGCACCTGACCTGGCAGCACATCACCCTGGTGGGCATCGCTGTGACCCTGGCCATCGTGGTCGGCGTGCCGCTGGGTATCTTCATGACCCGCTTCCCGACGCTCGCGGGCCCGTTACAGGCCAGCGCCACCGTGCTGCTGACGATTCCGTCGATCGCGCTGTTCGGCCTGTTGCTGCCGTTTTATTCCAAATTCGGCCAAGGCCTGGGCCCGATGCCGGCGATCACCGCGGTGTTTCTCTATTCCCTGCTGCCGATCATGCGCAACACCTACCTGGCCCTGACCGGCGTCGAACCGGGTATCCGTGAAGCCGCCCGGGGCATCGGCATGACCTTCGGCCAGCGCCTGCGCATGGTCGAACTGCCCATCGCCGTGCCGGTGATCCTGGCCGGCGTGCGCACTGCCGTGGTCATGAACATCGGTGTCATGACCATCGCCGCCACCATCGGTGCCGGTGGCCTGGGCGTGCTCATCCTCGCTTCCATCAGCCGCAGCGACATGTCGATGCTGATCGTCGGCGCCGTGCTGGTCAGTCTCCTGGCCATCTTCGCCGACCTGCTTCTGCAATGGCTGCAACGCTCGCTGACCCCAAAAGGACTCCTCAAATGATCGAACTTCAAAACCTCAGCAAAACCTTCAAGAGCAACGGCAAGGACGTCAAGGCCGTGGACTCGGTGAACCTGATCGTCAACGAAGGCGAGATCTGCGTGTTCCTCGGGCCGTCGGGCTGTGGCAAAAGCACCACGCTGAAGATGATCAATCGCCTGATCCCGCCCACCTCAGGCAAGGTATTGATCAATGGCGAGGACACCACCGGCCTGGACGAAGTGACCCTGCGCCGCAACATCGGCTATGTGATCCAGCAGATCGGCCTGTTCCCGAACATGACCATCGAGGAGAACATCACAGTGGTCCCGCGCCTGCTGGGCTGGGACAAGCAGAAATGCCACGACCGTGCCCGCGAACTGATGAGCATGATCAAGCTCGAACCCAAGCAGTACCTGCATCGCTACCCTCGCGAGCTGTCCGGTGGCCAGCAGCAACGGATCGGCGTGATCCGTGCCCTGGCGGCCGATGCGCCGCTGCTGCTGATGGACGAACCCTTCGGCGCGGTGGACCCGATCAACCGCGAAATGATCCAGAACGAGTTCTTCGAGATGCAGCGGGCGCTGAACAAGACCGTGATCATGGTCAGCCACGACATCGACGAGGCCATCAAGCTGGGGGACAAGATTGCGATCTTCCGCGCCGGCAAGCTGGTCCAGTTCGATCACCCGGACACGTTGCTGGCGCATCCGGCCGACGAGTTCGTCAGCAGTTTCGTCGGCCAGGACAGCACGCTCAAGCGCCTGTTGCTGGTCAAGGCCGAAGACGCGGCGGACAACGCCCCGTCGGTCAGCCCCGAGACACCAGTGAGTGAGGCACTGGAGTTGATGGACGAACATGACCGTCGCTACGTGGTGGTCACCTGTGCCGAGAACAAGGCCCTGGGCTATGTACGCCGTCGCGACCTGTACCGCCAGACCGGCACCTGCGGACAATACCTGCGCGAATTCAACGCCACCGCCGCCTATGACGAGCATTTGCGGATCCTGCTGTCGCGCATGTACGAGTTCAACCGTTCGTGGCTGCCGGTGATGGACGCCGAGCGGGTGTTCCTCGGGGAAGTGACCCAGGAATCGATTGCCGAATACCTGAGCTCCGGACGCTCGCGTGGCGGCAAGACCAGTATTGTTTCGCCGGCTGAGACTGCGTTGGCCTGACTACTGATAACTCCCACACTCTGGAAGGTAGCCTGGGACCTGTGGCGAGGGAGCTTGCTCCCGATGGGTCGCGAAGCGGCCCCAAAAAAGCGATGAGCGCTTCGCACTCAAGCGGGAGCAAGCTCCCTCGCCACAAAAGCACATCCGGCGGCCTGAAAAACCCATCCAAGGGAACATCAATCTGTCACGCAGGTCGGTTACATCATGAGCTGTCGCGGGCCGCACGACGCGTGGCGGCAAGAC
>NZ_FOTH01000025.1:0-88234 GCF_900114515.1 Pseudomonas sp. NFACC46-3 | reverse complement strand
GCCGGACGCTGGGCGTTGGGCAGGGGAAACGTCGTGCGGCGGTTTTCCTGGTCGACCCAGGTGACCTGCTCGCCCTCAAGCTCCAAGCGATGGGCCAGGGCATGGCTCCAGCCGCGCCCGAGGCCGACGTCCAGGTCCGCGGCGCTGGTGCGGTACAAACGGGTGAAGACGAATGGCAAGCGGCCATCGAGGGTGCCATCGTCGAGGGTCAGCAGTTCTTCGCCGGTGACCATCGACACTGGGCAGCCGCTGGTCTGGGTCTGGGCGGCGGTATCGGCGCTGTCGCCATTGGGGTTTTTCGACTGGGCGGGGGCGTCGTCGTGGGGTTCGTGTTTGCTTAGCCGGGTTGAACCGTGGGATTTTTCCCGCGCCACAGCGGCCGGATTGCTGACCGCCAAGGGTGGGGAGTGCTCGGGGGTGATATGCAGAGGTCCGACAGGCGTCGGCTTCAATGGCGCACGCTGGGCGCTGACCACCAACGGTTTGAGCACATCGGGATGCCGGTCGAGCCGATCGGTGGAGCGTTGGGCCAGCCTCAGGCTTGATGCGGTTAACCACTCCCGAGCCCGCGCCGAGCGGAGCTGGCCAAGTACCTTTCCGCTCATCCGCACGCCCATGCCCAGGGCGCCGGTCAAGCGCATCAACAGGAAATTGATCAGCACCGAAGCGCGCATTTCACCTACGACTTCGGCCATGTACTGAGGCGGCAACATCCGCAGCCAACTGACGAATGCCACCATGTGAACGAAGAGCAACGGCTCGTCACTCAACACCATCAGTCCTTTGGCGATGGCCTCGGATGAAGCGCTCAGTAACTGCTCAAGTTCTACCTGGGTCAGATACTCCAGGAGCTTTTCGCTGTTGGCCTGCAGATCGGCCAACAGCTGGAAAACCTGTTTAACGTCATCCCATAACTGATGCAGGGCGTTTTCGAAACCGCGCCAATCGGCCTGCTGCACCAGGTCATAACGTTCGCGAAACCCGGCCTCGGAAAACGCCGCCCACAGGGGTTGAAACTCGTCCCACTCGGCCTTCAGCCACCCCTCAAGTTCGTCCATCACCCCTTGATAGGACGCATACAGCGCCTTGACGTGATCGGTCGTCACATGGGGGAAAAAAGTGATGCGGTAACGCCCGCCACGCCAGCATTCGGGGATCTCCAGGACGCCGCTTGGGCCAATGACGTGATGCACTGGCTCACCGAACGTTTCCTTCCCGGGCTCGCCTCCGGTGACCGGCTCCAGCATTACCGGGGTGTCGCCAATCGGCACAAAACGCGCCGCCTGGAACATGTGCACCAACGTCAGCGGACCACTCGCCGGACATGCGGCCACCGTGGCGCTGATGGGTTGATCAAGATTCTTCGGCGCCGCCAGGGACACCTCGTTGCCGACCTTGAATACTTGTTCAAGATCCAGCGCCCAGCCGGCCCAAAAGCTTTCAGCCCAGGCGTCGTAGTCGTTGAGGCAGGCGCGGAAGTCCGCCAGTACCGCTTCGACATCCGGCTGATCGGGGTCCATGGCCGCCACCACCAAAGAGCCGATGGTGCTGTTCAAAGCCAGGAGTTTGTCAGGGGCAAACATGCGGGAGTCTCGCGGGACAGGGACGAACGCGAGACTTTGCCGACGATGGCTGAGGAATTAAGTCAGTGAAAGAAGCGGTGGACGTAGGGCGATTCGCTAAATTTAAACGTTAGGCGTGCAAATCGAGCCACTCCACTCGCAGCATTTGAAACACTCCTTGTATTTAGGTCAGTAGGCAGCTGACCCACTGCGCTCGACAGAAGACACCTGAGTGCAGAATTCCTTAGCCCGTTCATAGACCGGGAGTTTTTATAGAATCCGCATCAATGCTTCGGCGTGTTGACGAAACACGACATAAGCCTCATCAAAGCTCGGGCGGACAGTTCCAAAGATCAGAGGCATCAGCTTGGATTCATACTGACGACGAATCACCGCATCCGAACCCGCCTGCTGAAGCGCTTCCCGCAGGATTTTTCCAGGATCAGCAGCGAACGGAGGAAACTGCCGACCAAACTCCAGAGCATCGAATTCCACCAAGGCTTTGAAACCGATAGCGGCTCGTTCGCCGACAGAGGGATCACCCAAGTTAATGCAGTAAACGTCATAGATATGCCGCACCAACGTATCGTCCCACGACTGAAGTAAGGCCCCGGCTTGGTGCTGGGCATAGCGACGAAGAAACGAAATGACCTTCTCCGCGAGCGTTTCCTCAACCGCTACGCAGGGGATATCACCCAATTGACCAGCCTTTTCAGCGAGTCGATTAACCAGATACTCCAGCGGCTGCTGAGTCACTTCAAACTGTGGGGTTCGCGCAGTCAGCTCAAGACTTAGATAAGGGCGCAAACTGGCGTCGTGAGGGTATTGCGGGGCATATTGCCAGCGACTGGCGAAGTATCGGTTTTCGTTGCGGGCAACACGCTCTTCCACGGTTTCCTCGAAACCGAGCCCAGCCAACACCTGACAAACCTCAGACTTCAGATGACTGAGGTGCCGCTTTTGAGCCGAGGCAGTCAGCGCATTGGGCTTATCTAAAACGATCTTCAAGTCGACGTCTTCGGACATACGCTCGATCAGCCGGTAAGCCTTGGACAGACTTGTACCGCCGCAAAACACTAGGCGAATACCGGGGAACTGCATCGCCATCAGGGCCAGCAAAGCATCCGTTACGTGGACGTCTTTTTCCAGGATGCCGGCCGTGAGCAAGCCGACATCGACCTCGGCCAACACCGCATCAATTAACTCGACCTGCTCAGGCGTGATGGTTTTCATAGATAACGTAACGACCACCAAAGCCGAGTTTTCGGTTAATGCGCCGTGAGCCTGTGTCGAAAACGATACCGGCAGGGAGCTGCAAACTGTCGCCGGCATTGTAATCACGCACGGCGCGGCCAGCCGTAATCTTCACGCCGAGCTTTTGTAGAACCAGAGGCGCCAGGATTTCCAGTGGACGGACCGGAATCGGCTTGCCCGTAAGAACGCTGGCCTTGGCTTTCGCGAAAACACCCACACCGAGTTTGACCAATACACCGTTGGCAACCAAATGACGCAATGCTCGGGATACCTGTGCGGGGCTGCCGAAGTCGGAAAATTCGGAGCGCAGAAACACATCGTCCTTGCGCAGGGCGATAGATCTTTTAAGCCGCTCTTCGATAACCACGGTGTACCTCCCAGACTTCACCTAACCCACAAAACAACATAACTTATTGTTTAATATAATATTTATAATACAAACCGTGCTCATGCCGGGTTCAGTATAAATCAGCACAGCGACACTGACCAATGCGACCTAAGAACCGCAGCAGTGGCTCAACCGGCATTGACGTTGCCTGGCCCACCGCTATCGCGAGCAAGCTCCCACAGGATTTTCGTCGTTTGATCCTTAACTGATACACCACCGCTCCTGTGGCGAGGGAGCTTGCTCCCGTTGGGCTGCGCAGCAGCCCTGGATCCCATGACTCGGTGAGCCAGGCAAATTGAGTTGTCTTCTTTGGAGGCTGCTGCGCAGCCCAGCGGGAGCAAGCTCCCTCGCCACGGGGGTTGGCGTAGGCCGGTCTTTATTGGTTGAGCCCGCTCACACCGGGGTTTACACCCGCAAATTGCGTTTTAGATGCCTACCCGCGCGCATTCTCGAGAAATACCCGCCAGCAACCCCTCAACCTATCGTAATCTCGCACCTGTATAAGCCCAGCCCCGCAACCGGCCGAGATCTCACCCCGATGCCCTCCATCTACCAACTCAAGCCCGCCTTTCAAAACCTGCTGCGCCCCATGGTTCAACGTCTCTACAACAACGGTGTCACCGCCAACCAGGTCACGGTGCTCGCCGGCATCGTTTCGGTGTTGGTCGGTGCGGTCATCGCCTGGTTTGCCAACCATCCGTGGATCTTCGTGCTTGTGCCGATCTGGATGTTCCTGCGCATGGCGTTGAATGCCGTGGATGGCATGTTGGCGCGGGAGTTTGGCCAGCAATCGCATCTGGGCGCCTACCTCAATGAGCTATGCGATATCATCGCCGACGCTGCCCTGATCCTGCCTTTTGCCCTGTTTGCCGATACCAGTCTGTTGCTCGTGTTGTTGGTCACGCTGTTGGCGTTGTTCAGCGAATACGCAGGCGTCTTGGGGGCCATGGTGGGAGCTTCGCGGCGGTATGACGGGCCGATGGGCAAGAGTGATCGCGCCTTTGTGTTGGGCGTGTTGGCAACCGGCATTGCCCTGGGTTGGCTCGGGGCACTCTGGGTCGATGGTGTGATGGCGGTGGTTGCCGCCCTGCTGGTGTATACCTTGGTCAACCGGGTCCGTCATGGCCTGGGCCAAGTGAAGGAAAACGCTCCCTCAGCATAAAGGAACTTGCAATGCGCGAAGCCCAGGAACTGACGTTCACTACCCACGATGGCGTGGAGTTGTTCTACCGGCACTGGCCGGCTGTCGACGCGGCGGCGGGTGAACCCCGCCAGGCTGTGTTGTTGTTTCATCGTGGTCATGAACACTCCGGGCGCATTGCGCACCTGGTGGATGAACTGGACCTGCCCGGGTTCGACTTCTTTGCCTGGGACGCCCGTGGCCATGGCCAGTCGCCGGGCGAACGGGGCGACAGCCCGAGTTTTGCCACCAGTGCGCGGGATGTGCAGACCTTCTGCGATCACATCGGCGCCACGCACCAGATCGACGAGGCGAACATCGCGGTAGTGGCGCAAAGCGTCGGCGCGGTGATCGCGTCCACCTGGGTCCACGACTACGCGCCACGCATTCGCTCGCTGGTGCTGGCCTCGCCGGCGTTCAAGGTCAAGCTCTACGTGCCCTTCGCCCGTCCGGGCCTGGCGCTGATGCGCAAGTTTCGCGGCAACTTTTTCGTCAACAGCTACGTCAAGGCGAAGTTCCTCAGCCATGACCCGGAGCGAGTGGCGTCCTATGACAGCGATCCGCTGATCACCAAGGCCATTTCGGTGAACGTGCTGCTGGGCCTGTACGAAGCCGCCGATCGCGTGGTCGCCGATGCCCAGGCGATCCAGGTGCCGACGCAGTTGTTGATCTCCGGCTCGGACTTCGTGGTGCACCGCAAACCCCAAGAGCAGTTCTTCGAGCGCCTGGGCAGCCTGCACAAGGAGAAGCACATCCTGCCGGGCTTCTTCCACGACACCCTCGGCGAGAAGAACCGTGCGCCCGCCGTTGCCAGTGCGCGCCGCTTCATCCTGCAAAACTTTGCCCGAGCGCTGGACCGCCCTTCGCTGCTCGACGCCGATCGCCTGGGCGCGACCTGCGCCGAAGCCGAAACCCTGGCCACACCGCTGCCGCACAACTCGCTGCGCGACCTCTACTGGCGCATGACCCGCGCCAGCATGCGCTTTGGCAGCAAGTTGTCGGCCGGGGTGAAACTGGGTTTCGACACTGGGTTCGACTCTGGCAGTACTCTGGATTACGTCTACCGCAACCGCCCCACCGGCACCTCGGCGCTGGGCAAGATGATTGACCAGAATTACCTGAACTCCATCGGCTGGCGCGGCATTCGCCAGCGCAAGCTGCACGTCGAGGAGCTGCTGCGCCTGGCGATGGGCGAGTTGCGTACGCAAGACCGCGAGGTGCGCATCGTCGACATCGCCGCCGGCCATGGCCGCTACATTCTCGAAGCGCTGCAAGGTGTCAGCCCGTTGCCCGAGTCGATCCTGCTGCGCGACTACAGCGATATCAACGTGCGCGACGGCAGTGCGCTGATCGTGGAAAAAGGCTTGGGCGACATCGCCCGATTCGTCAAGGGCGATGCCTTCGACCGCCAGGATCTGGCGGCGCTGGAGCCGAAACCAACCCTCGCCGTGGTATCGGGCCTGTACGAGCTGTTTGCCGACAACCAACTGGTCGGCGGCTCCCTCGCCGGCCTGGCCGAAGCCGTGGAGCCTGGCGGTTTCCTGGTCTACACCGGCCAGCCATGGCACCCGCAACTGGAACTGATCGCCCGCGCCCTCACCAGCCACCGCGCCGGGCAAGCCTGGGTGATGCGCCGACGCACCCAGGCGGAAATGGATCAATTGGTTGAGGCGGCGGGCTTCCGCAAGATCACCCTGCGGGTCGATGAATGGGGCATTTTCAGCGTTTCGCTGGCCCAGCGAGTGCAGTAATGAGCGCCGTCATCGCGCCGGCCCGCGAGCCCGCACTGCTGAAACCGGCGGTGCTGTGGTTGCTGTTGTTGGCGCCGCTGTTCTTCACCACTTACGGCTTCGCCACCTGGGTCACCTCCCAGCGTGACGATGTCGGCACGTTGGTGTTCGCCTGGGAAAGCCACATGCCGTTCATGGCCTGGACCATCGTGCCTTACTGGTCGATTGATCTGCTGTACGGCCTGTCCTTGCTGTTGCCCACCAGCCGCGAAGAACTCAAGCGCCACGCCTTGCGCCTGCTGACGGCGCAGGTGATTGCGGTCAGTTGCTTTTTGCTCTGGCCGTTGCGCTTCACTTTCCCCCGCCCGGAAATGGACGGGGTGTTTGGTTGGTTGTTCGAAGTGCTGGCGGGTTTCGACAAGCCGTTCAATCAGGCGCCGTCGCTGCACATCGCGTTGCTGGTGGTGCTGTGGGTCTGCTATCAGCGGCATCTGCAGGGCTTCTGGCGCTGGGTGATGCACGGTTGGTTCGCGTTGATCGGCGTGTCGGTGCTGACCACTTATCAACATCACTTCATTGACCTGCCCACGGGCGCGTTGGCCGGTTGGCTGTGTGTCTGGCTGTGGCCGCTGGACCGTCCGAGTCCGCTGCTGAGTGCGCGACTGACGACGGATCCTGCCCGCCGACGCTTGGCCTTGCGTTATGGCTTGGGTGCGGCGGCGTTGTTCATCCCGGCGTTTGCCTTGGGCGGCGCGTGGCTCTGGCTGATCTGGCCGGCGGTCGCGGTGCTCATGGTGGCGCTGAATTACCTGATGTTCGGTGCCGACGGTTTCCAGAAGCGTGCCGATGGTCGTTTGAGCCCGGCAGCGCGTTGGTTGCTGGCGCCTTACCTGGCGGCGGCGTGGATCAATTCGCGCGGCTGGACGCGCAAGCATCCGCAACCGGACCTGATAGCGGATAACGTGTGGCTGGGGCGTATCCCCACGCCGATGGAGCTGAAAGACAGTGCGTTTACCGGCGTGCTCGACCTTTGCGCAGAACTGTCCTTGGACAGCAGCGGCGTCGCCTATCGCTCATTGCCAGTGCTCGACCTGACAGCGCCGACCGCCGAGCAATGCCTGAAAGCGGCAGAGGCCATTGAAAGCCTGCGCCAGCAAGGGCCGGTGCTGGTCTGCTGCGCCCTGGGTTATTCGCGCAGCGCCACGGCGGTGGTTGCCTGGTTGTTGCACAGCGGGCGGGCAGCGAGCGTTGATGCGGCGATCGTGCAAATCCAGCGCGCTCGACCGCGTATCGTCTTGCACGCGGCACACCGTCGCGCGCTGGAGCAGTTATCCACAGCACAGGGGAATGTCCATGATCACTGATATGGAGCTCCACACCGTGGCGAGCCTGTTGCGCCGGGGGCATTCGCTGGACCAGTTTTCCACCGGGTTGACGCTGCTTGGGGCGCTGCTGGGGTTGGGGCAATGGTTGGTGGGCGTCATCGATCCGTGGTTGCTGCTGTTGAGTGCGGCGCTACTGGTGCTCGGCATGCTGGAAAAATACTGGGCGCTGCGCGTGGCATTCGATGCCGATCTGTTCCAGCGCATGGCTGACAGCACCCAGTCCCTGGCCGAGCGCACCTATACCTTGGATCAAGCCCTCACCTCCCTGGGCCTGCAACCGGCCGCACGTGCAGGGCGTCTCTGGACTGAACGCCGGCACGGCGCGTTGTTGCTGCTGCGTCGGCAGTCACGATTATTGGCCGTACAAGTCGTCCTGGTGCTGGGCTTCATCCTGGCCAGCCCCTGGTTAGCTTCAAGTATCTAGATAGTTTTGGTGGCGAGGGAGCTTGCTCCCGCTGGGCTGCAAAGCAGCCCCAAAACCAGGCACTGTGGTGTATCAGATGAATTGTGTTCAGCCTCTTGGGGGCTGCTGCGCAGCCCAGCGGGAGCAAGCTCCCTCGCCACAGTTAATGGTCAGCTGTTAACGATTGCGTCACTACCCGAGCTTCTCAGGACAAGGAATCTTCATGTTCGAACCCGTGGTCGCCAACCTCATCACCTCCGCCGCCCGCATGGTCACGGGCGCTCGCAGCCTGTGGCTCGGCTGCGCGCCGACGCCGGTGCAGCGGATCTACTTCGCCAACCACAGCAGCCACGGTGACTTCGTGTTGCTCTGGGCCTCGCTGCCGCCGGCGCTGCGCAAGCTCACCCGCCCGGTGGCGGGGGCCGATTATTGGCAAACCAGCCCGGTGCGTCGCTACATCATCAACCGGGTGTTCAACGGTGTGCTGGTGGACCGCGAACGCAAGGATCCTTCCTACAGCCCATTGCAGCCGATGCTTGATGCGCTGGAAAACGGCGACTCACTGATCATCTTTCCGGAAGGCACACGCAATCCGGAGGAAGGCCTGTTGCCCTTCAAGAGCGGGATCTATCACTTGATGAAAAAACACCCCGAGGTCGAGGTGATCCCGGTGTGGATCGCCAACCTCAACCGCGTCATGCCCAAGGGCCGGGTACTGCCTCTGCCGCTGTTATGCACCACCAGTTTCGGCGCGCCGCTGTGCATCGAAGAAGGTGAAAGCAAAGAGCAATTTCTTGAACGCAGCCGCGCCGCGCTGCTGGCACTGGCCCCGGAGCACGTCTGACATGGATCGATATACCCTGATGTTGTTTGGCGGGATCGGCGCCATCCTGGTGCTGGCTTCGTTGATCGGTTTCATTCTCAAGCTGAAAACCCGCGGCGCGCCGAACTCCGTCATCGACAACCTCAACGCGCGGATCAACGCCTGGTGGATCATGGTGCTGGTGATCGGCATCGCGTTCTGGCTCGGCAACGCCGCAGTGATCCTGTTGTTCTACGCGGTGTCGTTCTACGCCCTGCGGGAATTCCTGACCCTGACACCGACCCGCCGCAGCGATTATCCAGCGTTGGTGGCCGCGTTCTACCTGGCGCTGCCGCTGCAGTACCTGTTGATCTACTACGACTGGTACGGGCTGTTTTCGATCTTTATCCCGGTGTATGTGTTCCTGCTGCTGCCGATCCTGGCGTCCCTGGGCGGCGACAGCACGCACTTTTTGGAGCGCGCTTCCAAGGTCCAGTGGGGCTTGATGATCGCGGTGTTCTGCATCTCCTTCGTCCCGGCCCTGCTGACGCTGGACATCGCCGGTTTCGAAGGGCGCAACCTGTTGCTGATCGCCTACCTGGTGATCGTGGTGCAGCTCTCGGACGTGTTGCAGTACGTGTGCGGCAAGCTGTTCGGCAAACACAAGATCGCACCGAACCTGTCGCCCTCGAAAACCGTGGAGGGGTTTGTCGGCGGCATTTTCCTAGCCTCGCTGATCGGTGGCGCGCTGTGGTGGATCACGCCGTTCAATCCGTGGCAGTCGTTCCTCATCGCCTTGCTGATCAACCTGTTGGGCTTTGCCGGCGGCATCGTCATGTCAGCGATCAAGCGCGACCGCGGCGTGAAGGACTGGGGCCACATGATCGAAGGCCACGGCGGCATGCTCGACCGGTTGGACTCGGTGTGCTTCGCCGCGCCGATCTTCTTTCATTTGGTGCGGTACTGGTGGACCTGAAAAAGCCTGCGGCGAACACTCGCTCCCAGAGGGGGGCGTCGCTTGCTTCTTCACTGGCCCACTGCCAACCGCTCTTGTGGCGAGGGGATTTATCCCCGCTGGGCTGCGAAGCAGCCCTAAAAAACCATACCTCGGTATTGCAGACAGATTGAGTTGAGGTCTCGTGGGGCTGCTTCGCAGCCCAGCGGGGATAAATCCCCTCGCCACAGATAGACCCCTCGCCACAAAAGCGGGGGCATCGCTCAGTCAAGGATCAGGTGCGGCAAGAACCGGCTGGAATCCTTGGTGATCAGGCTGTTGTCTTCCCGCACGCCAATGCCGGCGGCCTGGTCGCCGATGACCCAGGAGCCGATCAGGGTGTAGCTGTCGCCAAAGCGTGGCAGTGGCGCGAACTCCTGGAGGATGAACGGGGCGTCGGTGTAGGGGCCGTCTTCTTTTACGATCAGGCCATCAGCGGTTTGCAGCTCGATGTTGGCGCCTTCCCGGGAAAAGAACGGCTTGCGCACCCAGCCCTTGGGCACCGCTTTGCTCGTGTCGGTATCCAGGTGGGCCGCGAGCAGGTTCGGGTGGCCTTTGTTGAACTCCCACAGCAGCGGCAGGATGCCTTTGTTGGAGATGATCGACTTCCAGGCCGGCTCGAAAAACTGCGTATCACACTGGGCGATCGCTTCACCAAACGGCTCGTGGAAGATGAACTCCCAGGCATGCAGCTTGAACAGGTGGGCAATCCAGCGCTCTTCCAGGTCAACGAAACGCCCGTCACTGTTGAGGCCGATGTCTTCGATATCGATGTGCCGCGATTCAATGCCGACTTTTTCCGCGATCAGGCGCAAGTAGTCCGTGGTGCCCTTGTCTTCCACCGAGCCTTTCATCGAGGCGAAATAAAACGGCTCTTTGATCTGCAACTGGGCAAAAGCCTGGTGCAGCTTGGTGTCGATGCTGTTGAACTGGTCGGCATGGGCCGGCAGCAAGCCGCGCTCGATGCATTGCTCCAGCCAGCCCCACTGAAACGCCGCCGCCTCATAGAGGCTGGTCGGCGTGTCGTAGTTGAGCTCCAACAGCTTGGCGGGGCCGGTGCCGTTGTAGGAGAAATCCATGCGCCCATACAAGTGTGGGTGGCCTTCGAGCCATGAAGTGCGCACCAGGTCGAAGAACGGCGCGGGAATGCTCAGGCGTTCCAGCAATTCTTCGCTCTGGACCACGCGGGCCACGAGGTCCATGCACATATCATGGATCTCGGTGGTCGGGTCTTCCAGGTCGTCCTCGATCTGCTTGAGGGTGAACTGGTAGTACGCGCTTTCGTCCCAATAGGGTTCGTCGTCGATGGTGTGGAACAGAAAGCCGAGCTGCTCGGCGGTCTGTTTCCAGTCATGACGTTCTGCGCAATGGATCTTCTTCATGGCGCTGGTTCCTCAACCGCCGGAGCTGCTCGAACCGCCCCAACCGCTGCGGGCACTGGACTTGCTGCCGAAGCCGCCACGGGAGGTGGATGAGGCAACGGACATCGGCTTGCTGGTGGACTTGATGGAGTCGGTGTAGCTGCCGTATCGCGCCTGGTTGGACTTGGTGAATGTCGAGCCTGTCGACACCCGCTGGCTGAGCGTGGAGGAGCCGAAGCTGCCACGATCATCGCGGTAGCGGTAGACCGGCTCGGAGAAATAGCTGTTGCGGTTGCTGCTCAGCATGTTGCCGATCAGCAGCCCGGTCAGCAGGTTGCTGAAACCTCCACCGGTATTCATCGCTTCCGAGGCCGGCAATTGGGCCTTGGCGGCGTCCACTTCCGATTGCGTAACCTCGCCCTCGGCACTCAGTTCGAAACCGCCCAGCTTGGGGATGAACTTGCCGGCGGAGTCCTGCTGGCACCAATCGGGAACGAAGTCGGCATCGCAATCGGCCTGGTTGTCGTACACCGGCGCAATCCGGCGATGCTCCGTCATGGCAGTCATGTAGGCGTCAGCACAAATGTCTACCGGCAGCTTTTCATCGACACATTGCTGCACGGACTGGAAGTTGTACTTCTTTTTCAACTCGTAGGTTTTTTCCGTCGGCCCGCAGCCGGATATCGCCATGGCGACCGACGCGGCCAGCGAAAGCTGGACGTACTTGCTTCGTTTCATCGGGTTCTCCGTAGCGCAATCAGTTCGTGGAAGGCGTCATGCACGCGGCGTTCAACATGCCGACGCTGATGGCCACGGCGGCGATATAGATACCCGCTGCGATCTCACCGTTCCTGATCCGCGCGGAAGCGCCCTTGAGCACCAGGCTGGTCACCAGGAACGCCAACAACTGGACGACAGCGGCGATCACTGCCCAGACAACGAAATCCAGCATGCTGATCGAATAGGCAATCACGTTGCTGGCCGGAATCGCGAAACCGATGACAGCACCGCCCAGGGCGATGGCCGCAGCCACGTTGCCCGAACGGATCAGCTCGAACTCTTTGTGCGGCGTGACGCGGGTGTAGATGAACTGGAACAGCGCGAACAGCACGGCGGCGCCGAGGATGTACATGACAAAGCCAAGCACGGCGGCTTTGTTCAGGGAAATGGAGAGCGCTTCAAGCATGGACTTGTTCCTTATTCAAAGAGTGTTCAGGTCAGTGGTGTACAGCGAAATACCCAGCGAAGTGCTCAAGCTGACGGTGCCTTCGGCGTCCTCTTCAACGGAGAACAGCAGGAACTCGCGACGATCCGTCAGGCCGGTGTCGCGGGCGTACAGCATCGAACGGTGTTCGACGCTGTAGGACTCATCCGGATTGCTCACGCGCTCGCTCAACGTCACCAGTTCTGTCTGGCCAGCCTCGGTGCCCCATTCGCGGGTGTACTCGACGCCGTCATGGGTGTAGGTCGGCAGGCCGATCAGGCTTTCAGGGCCGGCCAGGCGACGTAACTCCGCTTCACTGCTGATCGTGACGTAGCTGAGGTAGTTGAACAGGATCACCGACTCGACCTGCCCGGCGATATCGCCACTGGTGTGCACTTGCAGCCAGTAGTCTTCGTCGTTCATGTAGCAGCGCGACAGCCAGTTCGACTGCCCGAGGTCGACGATGCCCAGGCTCCAGATCTGTTGGGAGCCCGGAATGACCACCGTGCTGTTGCCGTCGAGCAACAACTTGAGCGTGGAGTCGAACATGACCTGCTTGCCGGAGGCCAGGCCCAGCGGCCCGGTGACAGGCGCGTTATTGCTGGCTTTCGTGTTCGCGTTCGGGGCCTCAAGCCCCATCAACTGTTTAAACCACCCCATGGGAAATTTCCTTGAGACGCGTGGAGGCGATGTAGAAGAGTTCCCCGCCCACGACGCGGGTGGCGCCGGGCGGGTTGATCGATGGGTGTCGGGCGCCCTTGGCGCGGTAACCAATCAGCGTAGCGTTGTGCTGCTCTTTCAATCGGGCATAAAGCTCGCCGAACGTCGCTTCAAACGCCTCGGGTAGTTTCATCAGGTACTGAGTGGCGCCTTGGCCGACACAGAGCAATTCATTGATGACCACGGACGAGCCCGGGTCCTGGGAGGCACGCACCAACATTTCGATGGCCATGCTGGAGGTGCATTCCAGGCTCGGCGCATAGGCGCTGGCAAGGGCGGCGATTTCGCTGTCATTGAAGTGCGCGACCACATGCCCGGCAGGGCCCAATTGATTGACCGCCAGCACGGTGGCCAGGGTCAGGTCGTCGGAGTGGGTGCGCACCAGCACGCGTTCGGCACCCGGCACGCCAGCACGCTGCAACAGCGCGACGGAGGACAGGCTGTCGCCTTTGATGAACGATGTCTTGCCGGGCATGGGGTTTTCTTCGAGATCGCAATCGCAGATGACGATCAGGTTGTCATTGGAGGTTTCGTCCTGCAGCAGCAATTCAATGACCCGCTCACTGGAGGCGCCCTCCCAACCGATGAGAACCGTGTGGCCGACCTTGCCGGTGAAATCGCCTTTGCCCTTCATGCCTTTTCTCCATACATCGATGACGCTGCTGGTGGTTTTGCCGATGACCGTCGTCAACAGGGCAATACCCCCGAGCATGATCCAGGTCGCCACGAAAATTCGCCCGGCGGATGTCTGTGGCAACAGATCGCCATAGCCGACGGTGAGCGTGGTGGTGAGATAGAAGTAGATAAACGTGGCGGCGGCGATGAGGTGTTGCTCGCCCAGCAGCACCAGGCCGATCCAGGCCGTGGACAGGTGCACGCCCAACGCAATGGCCAGGCCCGCCCAGCCGAACCGATGGAAGAAGGACGACGCGTACGTGCGCAACAAAAGGAAAATCGACATTCGTCCCTGACTCCGTGGGGCTTCGTTCCTGGCGGGATCATCGCTCTGGCGTCTGAGGGCTCGAGCGTAATGGCCGGACAGCATTAAACCTGTTGCGGGGGTTGGATAAAAGTACCTGCGTCACAATTAAATCCAGGAGCGCCGGACATTATTGTGGCGAGGGAGCTTGCTCCCGCTGGACTGCGCAGCAGGCCCCTTTTTTTGGAGCCGCTTCGCGCCTCAGCGGGAGCAAGCTCCCTCGCCACGGGTTCGGTGCGCTCAGCGATCACTCAGCCGATTTTTTCTTCAGGCGTTCCAGGATCGCATTGGCGCTGCCTTCGTTCGGCGTGATGCCGGCGTCGCGCAGCTTGCGCTCCAGGTCGGAGCCAGTCGAAGCCTCGGCCAGTTCGTCCTGGGCTTGCAGCTCAGCGGCACGTTGCTGTTGCTTGGCCTGCAAGCGGTTGAGCGTACCGACGGCAGTTTCCAGCTTGCCATTGGCGCCGCCGCTGGCGATCGAAGCACTGACCTGGGCCTTCTGCACGCTTTCGCGGGCCTTGGCCATGTCCACTTGCTGGCGCAGGCTCTTGATCCGGCTTTCGGCCTTGGTGATGTCCTTGCGCATGTTGTCCGCATAACCACCGAATTCGGTCGCGTGCTTCTGCTCGGCGTCCAGTTCGTTGGTCAGGGTCGAAATGGCTTCAGCCACTTCCAGCGCCAGGTCTTCGCGGTTGGCCTGGATCGCGGCCAGGGCCTTGGCTTCCAGGTCCTTGATCTTGGCGTTGTATTCGCCGACGCGATCAGTCGCCAGCTTGTGCTTGGCCATGATGGTGACCAGCTCACGCTTGGCGTTGGCCAGCGCGCTGTCGGCATCACGGATTTCCTGGTCGAGGATGCGCAGGGCCTGTTGGTCGACGATCGATTCACCGACTTCGCTGGCACCGCCACGCAGTGCGGTGAACAATTTGCTCCAGATGGACTGAGTCATTGGATAGTTCCTGTTCGGTGAATTAAATGAAGAAGCGTTCGAAGGCTTCGCTGGCGCGCTGAACGTTGTCGACGAGGGTTTTGACCTCGGTCACGACGTTGGTCAGGCTGGAGTCGGCGCTCAACGCACCGAAGATGTTGTAGACGACTTGCCCGTTGGGCATGGTCTCGATGCCGATGGACGACAGCGGGAACATTTCCCGGCTGCGCAGCACGGCGTCATTGAATGCCGCGACATCGTTGATCGACTCGACGTCCACCAGGACGGTATCGACGATGATCTGGTCACCCACCACCGCGATGTAGATCGGCAGGCCACCAAAATCATTCATTTCCAGCTTGATGCTGGACTCGGAGCCTTGGACGAGGGAGAGAGTGATGTCGTTCGCGACCACTTCGTCCAGGGCCTGAAGGGCGCTGTAGAGGCGGTCGATGTTCCAGTTATTACCTGCGCTCATGTAATTCTCCGACATGAATGAGCCAGCCAGAATCGGTTGGCGTAGCTGTTTCTCCATTTGCTTGAGCAGGCTTCGGTTTTCAGGAAGCACCCAAGTCTCGTGTTTCACATACCCGGCGGCACTCAGGCCCGCGCGCATCTGCTTCATGTAGAAGCTCGACGGCTTTTTCGCGGAGGGTTTGGCGCGCTCTCCCGTGCGGCTCGCTGAATCGGTTACAGACCCGTCTGGCGGATCCGATGGAGAGCTGGTTGACATGGTACTGACCCCACTGTGAAAAACTCACGCGTGAGAAACACTACAGGTACTTTCGCAAGCCCACAATAGCTCACGCGTGAGATTTTATTGATCACAAGCACCGACCGCTCTTGTGGCGAGGGAGCTTGCTCCCGCTGGGGCGCGAAGCCCCCCCCAAGCAGGCGCCGCGGTATGTCAGGTAAAAGTGCAGTCAGCTTCAGATGGGGCTGCTGCGCAGCCCAGCGGGAGCAAGCTCCCTCGCCACAGGGGACCGGGGATGGCCTTATGGGTAACTGAAACTCTTGACCAACGTCAGCTCGCCCACCGCCCGCATCGGCACCACGAAGGTTTCCATCTTCTCGTTCGGCGTGCCTTCTTCGGTGATCACTGTGACTTGTGCGGTGGTCAGGGCTTGTTGCGCTTGTTCTCCACCGCCCTCACCTTCCTCGCCGTCGTCCTGATAGCGATAACCGCCGCCGTAGTAGTTCACATACACCAGGTACTGGCCTTTGATCGGCGCCGGCATGGCGAAGATTTCCGGGCCGTAGCCGGTGGTGACGTCGACGTCGAGGGCGGCGCCGTTGGCGACGGCACGGTCGCCGTACCAGATGTGCGCACCATCGGGGGTGACCAGGTGCAGGTCCAAGTCAGTGCCGTCACTGTCCCAGGTCAGCAACACCCGCAGCTTGGCCGGCGTGGCGCCGCCGCTGGTGTTGAGAAATTGCGTGCGGTGACGCTGTTGGCCGTCGGGGCTGCGTACTTCCACACTGTTGCTGCCGTTGGGGAATGAAAATGGCCGGTCGAAGCGGCCTTGCTCATCGAGCTTCAACGGCAGGCTCACGCCGTTGACGATGAGTTGGCCCGGCGCATTGCCCTTGGGCGCGCCTTGGATCTGGCCAGTGATGCGAGCGGTATTGGCTTGGCCCTGGGGCGTATTGACCGACGAGGCCGGGTAGTTGACGGTCTGGCTGAAGTTTTCATCCTCGCCGCCCGGCGCACCGTTGCGCCAACCGCCGACCGGCGTGTCGAGCTTGATGTTCTCGGCGCCGATGGCCGGAGGCAACGCGGTCAAGGCGCAAAGCAACAACAAGACCTGTGGATAACGGAGTGTCATGGTCTATTCCAGCAAGAGGTGACGGGCGAGCCCTTCGATATAGTTTTCGTCCTGGCCATTGGGATGAGCTTCAAAGGCCAGGTGCAGATATTCATGGGTCAGGTCGAGGCGGTCTTGCAGCGACAGCACGCCGCGCACGTAGATGCGCTGGCGCTCGCGGTCGACATAAGGCCGGCCGAAAGCGACGCGGCAGACGGCGAAAGCGCTGATCTCGTTGTAGCCCACTTCACTTTCCAGCCGCTCACGCCAGCCCCGCCGTTGCTTCAGCAGCCAGTCCTGGGCGGCGGGCAGCGCTTCGCAGGATGCCACCGGGTTGTCCCAGCGGCTGAGGCTGGCGCGCGGGTAGGCGTGCAGCAGGATGGCGTCGTAGCGTTGGCCGGCGTTGGCTTGATCCACCGCTTGTGCCCAGGACAGTTTGTCCGGGCCAGGCTGGTCAGAGTGGTAGGTGACATCGGTGCCGGCCAGGACCAGGTCGCTGGTCCAGGCGGCAATGGCGCGGGTTTCGGGCGCCGCCGGGCGTGGCGCGACACGCTGGCGATGGCTGCTGTCGTCGATGCTCAGGCAATCACCGTTGCGTTGGGCGTTCTGCAGCAAATAGGTGCGTATCGCCACCGCCAGTGCCTTGGCGGCTTCGGCAGGCTCGGCCTTGGCTTCGCGCTGCAAGACCCGGGCGACGTATTCCTCCCGGTCCAGACGCGCCACCAGCTTGCCGGGCATCAGGAACAGCTCGCCATCGCTGTGGATGTCCAATTGATTGCCGTTGCTGAATTCGACGCGGTAATCGCCGCGCAGTTGGCCCGGCAAGGCAGGACGGTCGCCCGCCATTACCCGTTGCAACGGATAACGGGCAAACAGGCCGACTTCCACGCAACGCCCGGTTTCCGCCGGCCAGCGCGATGGCAGCGCCGCCGCCAAGCCTTCGCCGTAGACCTTCAAGACCTGCTGGCTGGTGCCGCGACCACCGGCCCACACCGGAGTGCCGTCCGCCAGCCAACCGGCGAAACCGCCCTGACGGGACGAGGGCCCCTGATCACCCAGCCAACTCCAGGTCTTGACCCGCAGACGGCTGCCCAACTCACCGACCAGTCGCCCGTCCGCCGCGTTGAGCACCACGTCCAGCAGCACCCGCCGCGCCTGATCCTGGGCCGGCAGCGTGGCCAGGGTCTTGAGCAGTCCGGCGACAGGCACCTGAGTCTGGGGTTGCAACATGGACAGGTCCAATAACCAGGCCGGTGCCTGACGAGCCTGCCAATAGGCGCGCCAATCCGAGGCCAAAAGCCCGAGCCGCTGCGGTTCGAAATACAAGCCGCAAGATTTCACCAAGGCTTGATCGCGACCGATGCTCTGCCCGGCACTGCAGCAATAGACCTCTTCCTTCGACTCCCCCCGGCATTCATACACCGGTTCACGGGCGTCGGTGTCCACCAGCCAGGCGTAGACAAAGATCTTCCACAGACTGCCCAGCGGCGCCTGCAAGGTATCGGGCAGCGGCTGGCGATCCAGCACCTGGGTCTGGCTCACGCGCAGCAATTGACCGTCGAAGGCCAGGCGCAACGGCTCGTCCTGCGCTGTTACCAGCGCAGGGATCAAGCACAGCAGCCACCCAACCAGCGGCCAACGCATATCAGTTGACCGTGACCTGACCGAGCGCCGGTTTCTGTTCCCGCGCCTGATGTTGCGGCGCGTAGACCTGGGTGAAGCGCACCGGCGGCAAGGTGAACTGGCCTTTCTGGGAGAAGCGCACCAAGTGCCGCAGGCGCAGCTCGCCACTGAGGGCATCCACCGGCACCGCATACGCCATCTGGCCGGGCTCGAAGCGGGCTTTTTCCAGGGACATCGGTTCGCTGTCAGCCTTGCCCATCAACTGGATACCCCAGGTGGTGCGCTCCACATCGGCGCCCGGTGGCAGCGGCACTTCGAGCATGCCGTAGCGCAGTGGCGTCGGAGCCTTGCTGTTGATGATCACTTCATCCAGGTAGAGGCTGTCGCTGGACAACGGTTTGTTGCCCACGGCTTCGAGCTTGAAGGTGAAAGCCTCATCGCCCGGCACCAGGCGCGACAGGCGCCGGGTGATGGACACGGCCATCGGTGCTACCGGCGGTTGCTGGCTCTGGAAGCTCAGTGCCGCTTGCAATGGACGCTCCTGGGCGCCGGTCAGGGTCAGCATCGTTGGAAGCTGCGCGCCCTGCCACTGCCAGTAGGTTTCACCGGTCGCGCCCTGCTTGGCTGCCCAGCCTTCGCCCGGTGCCAGGGCCACGGCCGGCGCTGCCTGTTCGATGCTGCGCTGCAACCAGGTCAAGGCCAGGGCCCGCTCCAAGGTGGACTGCTGCGGCAACACACGCTCCAGCAATGCAGTGGCGCGAGCCTGATCGAAGCCCTGCAACGACAACACCAGGGCCTCGACGAACGGCTGCGAACTGAGCTCCAGTTGCTGTTGCGCCGCATCGGCTTGACGGCTGAAGGCCGCCGGCAACGGCACCTTCGCCTGTTTCGCCAGGGACGCGGTCAGGACACGGGCGCTGGCCAAGCCAAGGGCCGAATCCGGCGCGTACATGACCAGGCTGTCTTCACCGCTGTCCAGCACGCTCTCGCTACTGTCTTCACTGGCCTTGGCCAGGTCGTCCATCAGGCCGCTGAGCAAGGTGTTCACCGGCAATTGCATCTGCTTGGCGAACGACAGGATCAGCGCACGCTGCAGCAGCGGCGTATTACCGGCCTGCTTGGCGTAGACCTCCAGCACCCGTTGCCAGTGTTCCGGCGGCAGGCTCAGGTCCAGGGCCTTGCTGGCGTGCCAGTCGGCGTAATAGGCATAGGCGGTGAGGAATGCATCCGGCTCACCGTCCTGGCCCCACCAGGTAAAGCTCGCCGAGGGGCCGGCCATCTGCACCAGGCGCAAGCGACTGTTTTGCATGATCAACCGCAAGCGGTCGCGGATCTGCGGGTTCGACGCCAGGGTCGGATAGGCAATGCTCAACGGCAACAGGCGGCTGGCGGTCTGCTCGACGCCACCGTATGGGTAGCTGAGCAGGTCATCCAGGGCCGAACGGAACAACGCTTGCGGGCTGTCGTCCAGGCGCAGGCGAATATCGCTGGCGTCGGCCGGCAAGGTCAGCGGGGTGTCGCCGCTCGCCACATCGAGGCGCTGGCTCTGGGTGACTTGCCAGCCATTGCCGCTGGCGTTCAAGCGCATGGCCAGGGCGTCCTGGGTTTCGCCGTTCAATTGCAGCTGCACGTTCAAGTCGCCACTGCTCAGCTCCAGGGCCGGCAGCGCCACGTAGTTGATGCCGTTTTTCAGGTCCACCACCATGCGCTGTTCGGCGCCGGCGTAGCGGATCAGCAGCTCGGCCTTCAGTGGTTTTTCAGACTGGCTGAACGCGAACAGGCCCAGTTGTGGCTTGTCGCCCGTGCGGAAACGGGTCGGGCCGCTCCATTTCAGGTACAGCGGTTTTTCCGAGGCGATGAACTGCTTCTTCTGGCCCACTTGGCCGTCGTCGGCAATTGCCTTGGCCGTGATGCGCCAGCGGGTCAGGGAGTCCGGCATCTTGAAGGTGAAGCGGGCCTTGCCGTTGGCGTCGGTGACCAGTTCCGGTTGCCATGCAGCGGTGTCGACGTCTTCACGACGCGGCCGCTCCAGCACCTTGACCCCGCGTTCGCTGCGGTTGGCCTTGCCCGGCGCGCCAGGACTGCCTGGCAGTGCCACGTCGTAGCTGATGAACGACAGGCTGGCACTGGTGCGCACGTTGTTGCGACGCGGGTGATAGAAGAACTGATCGATGGTCGGCGCCACTTCCGGTTGCAGGGCGTAGACCATTTCGTCCACCACGCTGACCGTCAGGTGCGCGGGGATCGCCTTGCCGGAGAACTGGGTACTCAGGTCCACGGTCACCGTGTCACCCGGGCGGTAGGTGGCTTTGTCGGTGATGACGGCAACGTCGATCTGCGGCGTGATCACCTTGATGCCGGCGTTCTGGAAGCTGTACTGGCCGCCCTTGGTGTACAGCACCGAGAAGGTCAGGTTGGGCGCAAAGTTATCCTTCACGGCAATGCGGGCGCGGTATTGGGTGTCGCTGAGTTTTTCCATCTTCAGCCAATCGCCGCCCTTGGACAGCAGCGCCGTGGCCTCGACTTTGTCCCGCTCAAGGGACAGCAGCGCATCGCTGACCGGTTCCGGGAACGTGATCAGGGCCAAGGCTTCGTCGCCGGCCTTGTATTCGGCTTTATCGAGGACGATCTCGACAGTACCCGGCACGGACTTGATGCCTTCGCCAGTGACCGCATGGGCGACGGCGCCAACCACCCGGCCATGGTCGTCCTTGAGTGTCAGGTTATAGGTGCCCGGACGGTCGAAGGTCAGGTTGAAACCCTTGTCCTTGGCCGTCAGCTTGCCTTCACCGGTGGTCTGGTCTTCCAGCCGTACCCAGGCGTAGCTGCCCGGTGTCACGGCTTTGGTTTGTTCGTTGCCGCCTTCGTTGGCGTAGCTGAACGCCACCTTCTGGCCGACGGCGCTGAAACGCTGGGGTGCGCTCAGGCGGAAATTCGCCGCGCCACGGTCGATGAGAATTTCCTTGGTGGTCTTGACCCGATACGCGGCGCCATCGCTGGCGAACACGGTGAGGGTGTAGCGGCTCGGTTTGTCGGCGGCCGGCAGGTCGAGGGTCGCGTTGCCCTTGGCATCGGTGGTCACTTCGCTGCTGGTCAGCTCGACCGGGAATTGCCCCAGGTATTGCAGTTCGTTATCGACCATCGACAGTTGCTGGGCGCGCAGACTCAGGCTCACCGTGGCATTCACCACAGGTTTGCCGTCCGGGTACAGCAGCACGAGGTTGCCCTTGACCGGCTCGCCGGTGCGATAGTCCTGCTTGGCCAGGTTCAGGGCGATCTCGAAGTGCGGCTTGATGTATTCGGCTACACGAAAGGCGCTGCTGTAGAGCTGGTCCTTGTAGCGCAAGCGCAGTTCATAGCCGCCGGCCACAGCGTTTTCCGGCAGTTGGAAACGGCCTTGGGTGCCGGCCTTGGAATCGAGTTTCAGGGCCAGGGTTTGCAGCTCGGTGCCGGTGGCGTCCAGCACGCTGACATTGACGTCGGCGGCGCTCGGTTGCACCGAATCACGGGCGTTCTTGAACTCACGACCAACGATTTTCAGCGATACCCAATCCCCTGGCCGGTACAGCGGCCGGTCGGTGAAGGCATAGAGCTTGGTGTCGTAGATTTCGCTGTCGTAGTAGAAGTTTTCCGAGACGAATACCCCGCCCTCCTCGTCTTCACCGATGACGAACGAACGCTCCGGGCTAACGTGTTTGAGGCGCAGCAGGCCGTTTTCATCGGTGGCACCGCTGCTCATCACGCCCAGGCCGTCGGTCCACAGCACATTGACCTTGGGCACCGAACGCCCTTCATGCTTGCGTGCGGCCCAGACCAGCAACTCATCACCGGCAATCTTGCTCACGGCCACGGTGTTGGAGACGAAGACCATGGTGGTCGCGCGGTATTTGCCGATCAGCGCTTCCACCAGGTACAGGCCGGGCTTCAACTGGCCCAGCGGCACGTAGACGTTGCCCGGCGCGACGCTGACGAACTCACTGGACGAACCGGCCAGGTTGACGCCCGCAGGCGGCTGGATCGGCTTGGCTTCCCAGAGCGGATAACGGAACTGGCTGACCACCGGCAAGCCCGGGATCAAGGCGAATTGTGGCGGTGCTTCATACGGTGTCGGCGCGACCAGGGCGTCACCGATCTTCAGTTCCGGCACTTCTTCGGTGACTTGCTGGCGGGACTCGTAGGAAAACGCCCGTTGCATCACTCGACGAGACTTGCGGTACCAGTTGTCCCACAGGTACGCGAGGGTGTTCGACAGGCCTTCGCCCTTGAACTGGCCGTCGCTGACCACGCGGTGCAGGTTCTTCTGGCGCTTGAGGAAATCCAGCGGCTTGTCGATGCGATAGACGCGGATGTCGGCACCGCCGTAGGGCTCCATGCGGAACCGACGGTAGTCGCGGCCCGGCGCTTCGAGGCGAACCATGGCCTGTTCGTCGCTGGCAAAGCTGCTGTCGGCCAGCAGGAAGAAGCTTTCACCGGCTACCGGCGTGTAGCCGCTGGGCTCCACCGTGTCTTCGGCATTCACGACAGGTGCCAGCAACAGGGCGAACAGCAGGGGCAATTTTGAACACAAGCGCAGCATGCGAGCACCGGTCATTGGGAGAGAAAGTTGAGTCGATAGACGCCGATGAAGTTGGGGTTGGCTGCGTCGGGTATCCATCGGGTGTCCTTCCAGTTCATGAGTTGTTGCAGGCTTGCGGAGCGCATGCCGTTGTCGGTAGGGGTTGTGGTGCCGGTGTGATAGGCGATGTAGCGGCCCATCCAGATCATCAGGTGCTGGTCGTCGCCCTGATCGAAGAACATCAGGTCGCCGGGACGGGCCTGGGTGACATCGCGGCCCACCAGGCGACTGTTGAACTGGATCAGCTTGATGGCGTTGACGTAGGGCCCGACCTTGCCGCCGCCCTGCTGCCATTGCTGGGCGAGGCGCCGCTGGGCGTCACTGAGTTCAAGCTCCGGCGGCAGGTAGCGGTTGGACAGGCCATTGCTGCGCAGCCACTTATCGTTGTGGACCTTCAGCGCCTCGTTGGCGGCAAACCGCACCAGGCCGGCGCAGTCTTGCTGGTACCAGCGCGGGCTCGGGCCTTTGGTCAACTGCTCCTCGGCGATGCGCACGAACCAGGCACGAAACACCTGGGATTGCCGCACATCCAGCGGCGGCGTCTCAACGGAAGGCCGCGCCGCGACGGAAAGCGGCGTCTCGACGGCCAGCGCCGGCCCACCCCACAGCAGTGCCAGCAGCAGCGCCCATCCGGGGTTGCGGATCAGTCCTGTCACAGCGCTTTCCATTCCAGTGGCAGCCACTGCCAGTGCCCGTCCGGCTCGCTGCCGGCAGGCAACGTCAGGGCGTACTTGCCATAGCCGCCCAGGGTGCGCAGTTTCGGGATGAGGTAGGTTTGCGCGGCGTTGTAGAACACCGGTTCCATGTCCTGGGGCAAGCTGTCGAGGGTTTCACGCTGCATCAGTTGCGCCATGGCATCGGGGCCGAAATAAATCGGCATCAGCACATCCTTGGGCACCACGTCGGCCATGGGCGGGAAGCGCTTGTCGAGGGTGCCGAGGGCCTTGTCCACCAGCTTGTCGTCGAGGGAGAACAGCAGGGTCGAACCATGACGCGCCAGGCTGACGCGCAGGAATGCCTTGCCAGTGATGGCGTCCGGTTGCAGCGAGTCCTTGGCCAGGTAAGGGCCGAAGTTGGAGCTCACCTGGCGCTGCCATTGGTGCATAGCGCCTTCCTGTTTCTCGACGACCGGGAACACGTGCTCGGCGGCATTGTTCTCATAGGCGCCCACCATCGAGCCAAACAGTTTGCCCAAATCCGCGTCGAGCTTGCCGTCGTCTTCGTTCAGGCTCGCCACCAGCAGCGGTGTATACAACCGCGAATCGGCGTACCAGCACAGACCTGCCGCGCCGGCCACATGGTCGACCATGGCCTGGGCGGCTTTTTCGTCGGCGCCAAGTTTCACCAACAGCGGCTTCTGCGGTTCTGCGGCCAACGGCAAGGCAACGCAGGCGCTGGCGCCCATGGGCATGGCTTGCCAGATCGGCTTGAAGTCGAAGTCCGGTTGGTTTTCCAGCTCGTCCATGGCCAGGAAGCTGTGCCAGCCCTTGTCGTCCATGTCGAAGCGCAGCCCGGCGAAGTTCGGAATGAAACGCTGGTAACCCATGGCCAGCACATTGGCATTGACCGAAATACGTTGCTTGACCTCCGGCGCCTTGGGCGGCAAGCCGAAGGCTTCGGGGAACAGTTTGTCGCCATTGAGCAAGGCGGCCAGGGCGGTCGTCGACACGCTGCCGCGCTCATCCGATGGACCGTTGGCCGGGTCATAGAGTTTCGCCGGGTTGGACAACACCACCAGCTTGTCGCCATGGGAAGCGAAGAGCAGGGATTTGCTGGCGTTGTAGCTGAGCTGGTACAGCGCGACGTCATCACCGCCGACCTTCAGGTCGCTGAGCTTGCTCAGTTGCGTATCATCCAGGGCGACCTTGGCCAATGGCTCCAGCACCTTGGCCAACCCGCCGCGATCCATTACCAACAGAAAATCCTTGAGGCGACCGTCGGCACCGCGCCACAGCGCCACATCGGCTGGCTGGTCGAAAAGCTCCTCGATCAGGCTGTCCTGCAACTTGAGGTCATGCTCGTAGATGATCCGGCGCAGGCTGCCCATCAGCCCGAGGCGGTCGGCGTGGGCCTCGTAATAGAAGACGAAGTCTTCGGTGAGCGTGGCCTTGAGGAACGGCACAGCCAACAGGTCCTTGGGCAACTGGCTCAGGGAATGCGCCTCGAGCAAGCCGTCGGGGCGGCTCAGGCCGAGCTTTTCCAACGCCAACGCCATGGGCGGCGCCTTGGGCTTGGTCATGAACCAGCCCAACCCGGCGGCCACACCTGCTACCAGGCACAGCCCGATCAGTATCGCCGGCCAACGGCGCACAGGTTTAGCGACAGGTGTCGGCGTGGTCGGGGAAGCAGTGTTGTCGCTCATATTCACAAGGGCCTGTTCATCCGTGGAGCGTTAGTAGTTGAAAGTCTTGACCAGCAGCAGATCGCCAATGGCACGCAGGGGCACGACAAAGGTCTCGCGTTTTTCATCGACGGTGTTTTCATTGAGCACCAGGTTGATCTGCGAGGTGATCACCTCGTTGTCGTTGCTGGTCTCGTCAAAGTTGTAGCCACCGCTGCCGTAGTTGCCCCAGTAGTTCACGTAGACCAGGTAGGTGCCGTGCATCGGCGCGGTCATGGTGAACATTTCAGGGCCCGGGCCATCGACGCCATCCGGGTCGAGGCCGCCGCCATTGGTCAGCGCCGGCCGGCCGAAGAACGCATGCTGGCCGTCGGGTGTGACGATATGCAGATCGAGTTCGGCCTTGGGGTCGTCCCAGCCCAGCACCACGCGGATCTGCGCGGGAGTGCGCAGGTTGTTGGCTTCATAGAATTGCACGCGCTTGAGGGACTGGCCTTCGGAGCTGCGCACCTCGACGCTGTTGGAGCCGGCGCCGAACGCATACGGCCGGGCGAAACGCCCCTCGTCGTCGGTGTAGAGATTCAGTGGATTGCCGTTGACCGCCAGGCTATGGGGCTGGCGAGCCGTGCCCATGGCCTTGAGCCGGCCCTCGATCATCGTGCGGTTGCGCTGCACGCCCCGGTCGATGGGCGGCGTGGGATAGGCGACCTGCGGGTTTTCAGTGCGATCGAGCAAGCCGCTGTAGCGCCAACCGCCCACCGGCTCCGACATCTCGGCAGAAGGCTGCGCCCACGCCAACGGCGCGCCGAGCAACACGATCAATAAAGAAAGAAAACGCACGTATGCCTCCTGCCATGCACGACGCAACCCGGCGCTGATCCTCAGCGCTGCTTGTCATTATTCGGGCTTCGTCTGAAGGCCCCGTCGCAACGGGGCTGTAGATGGCGCGAAGGTTAGCGATTCGGCGAATTATTAACAATCGGGGAACGCGCGATTCTGTGTGGGAAATCACGTACTGAGAGGTGCGTGAGCCGAATAGCAGGCGTATTCGGCTCACGAAATGAGCCGAATAGCGCTATTATTCGGCTCACTCATCTTTGGACAGGCGCATGGCACCCCATTGGATCTGGCAACAGCCCGACTGGCCCGGCTTCCGCTGGCAAGCTGAAGCATTGGCACCGCTGCTTCGCGAATGCGTGCAGACCCAAGGCCAGTTGCTCGGCATGACGGGCGCGGTCACGGCTTCGCTCAGTGCCCAGAGCGAACTGGATACCTTGCTGCAAAACATCGTGACCTCCTCGGCTATCGAAGGAGAGCAACTGAATGTCGGCTCGGTGCGCTCGTCCCTGGCCCGCCGCCTCGGCCTGGAACAAGGCGACGACACGCCGGTCAGCCAACGCAGCGAAGGCTTGGCGAACCTCTTGCTGGACGCTACCCGGCATTTCAACCAGCCCCTGACTGTCGAACGCTTGCTGGAATGGCATGAGTGGTTGTTTCCTGATCAAACCAGCGACTTTGCCCACCGACAGATCCGAGTAGGCACGCTGCGCGGTGACGAACCGATGCAGGTAGTCCCTGGCAGGTTGGACCGCCCCACCGTTCACTTCGAGGCTCCTCCCCGCCAGGGTCTTGAACAGCAATTGCAAACGTTCATCGACTGGTTCGAGACCAGTCTTCATCAGGCCGACCTCGATCCATTGTTGCGTGCTGGCATCGCTCATTTCTGGTTCGTCACCCTGCATCCATTCGACGATGGCAATGGCCGCCTGACCCGCACCCTGACCGACCTGGCACTGGCCCAGGGCGAGGCGCAGGCAATCCGTTTCTACGCCATGTCCGTGAGCATCCTCGACGACCGCGCCGGTTATTACCGGATTCTGGAGAACAGCCAGAAGGCCACACCGGATATCACCGCCTGGCTGACCTGGTTTCTGCAGACGTTGTTGCGCAGCCTCCAGCAGGCGATGAAGCGGATCGACAGCGTGTTTTGCAAAGCGAGATTCTGGCAAGTTCATCGCAACAGCGCGCTTACGCCTGAGCAGATCAAGGTACTCAACCGAATGCTCGATGGCGGTGAAAAAGGCTTCGAGGGCGGAATCGGCGCAGCCCAATACCAAGCAGTGGCGAAGGTTTCCAAGGCGACGGCAACCCGCCATCTCGCCGAACTGCTGGAGAAAGGCTGCCTGGAGCGAATGCCCGGCGGTGGGCGCAGTACCCGGTATCGGGTCAGTTATCCGGCCCGCTGAAATTCCGTGGCGAGGGAGCTTGCTCCCGCTGGGCTGCGAAGCGGCCCCAACCTGCGGGGGCTGAACCGGATTGCGACTGCTGCGCAGCCGAGCGGGAGCAAGCTCCCTCGCCACAAAAGCAGGTCGGTGCAAGCCCGTTGTCCCGCTTCGATCCCCCTGCCCTGATTTGCCCCAAAACCCCATGTCTGCTAGTGTCGCGCCGGTTTAACAGTCAACCGGAATAGCCGCCATGGCCCGCAAAAAAGCTGCACTGGATTTCGAACAATCTCTGGCCGACCTGCAAACGCTGGTGGAACGGCTGGAGAACGGCGAATTGTCGCTGGAAGACTCGCTGACCGCCTTCGAGCAGGGTATCGGCTTGACTCGCGACTGCCAGGCGGCGCTGGCCCAGGCCGAGCAGAAGGTGCAATTGCTGCTCGAGCGCGACGGCGAGCTGACCGAAGAGCCTTTCGACGCGGAACAGCCTGAATGATCGGCGCCTATCAGGCCAGCAGCCAGGCCCGGGTCAATGCTGCATTGGATAGCTTGTTCAGCGCCCCGAGCCCGGAGCTGGCGCGCCTGTACGAAGCCATGCGCTACAGCGTGATGAACGGCGGCAAGCGTGTACGGCCGCTGTTGGCCTACGCCGCGTGCGAAGCCTTGGGCGGCCAGGCCGAGCAAGCCAACGGCGCCGCCTGTGCGGTGGAGTTGATCCACGCGTATTCGCTGGTGCACGACGATTTGCCGGCCATGGACGACGACGACCTGCGTCGCGGCCAGCCCACTACCCACAAGCAATTCGACGAAGCCTGCGCGATCCTGGCCGGCGACGGCCTGCAGAGCCTGGCGTTCAGCGCCCTGCTGGATCCGGCCCTGAGCGAATGCCCGGCGCCGGTTCGCCTGGACATGGTCAGTGCCCTGGCGCTGGCGGCAGGCCCTGCGGGAATGGTCGGCGGCCAAGCCATCGATTTGGGCTCGGTGGGCCTGAAGCTGGACCAGAGCGCCCTGGAATACATGCACCGGCACAAGACCGGCGCCTTGATCGAGGCCAGCGTCCGGCTCGGCGCCCTGGCCAGCGGCCGGGCCACGCCCGCCCAGTTGCAAGCCTTGCAGACCTACGCCCGAGCCATCGGCCTGGCGTTCCAGGTGCAGGACGACATCCTCGACGTCGAAAGCGATACCCAGACCCTGGGCAAGCGCCAGGGTGCCGACATCGCCCGCGATAAACCGACCTATCCGGCCCTGCTCGGCCTCGACGCCGCCAAGGCCTACGCCCTGGAGCTGCGCGACCAGGCCCTGGCCGCGCTGCGACCCTTTGACGCGGCGGCCGAGCCGTTGCGCGACTTGGCGCGCTATATCGTCGAACGACGCAGCTGATACAGGGTCAACCCATTCATAAGTGCGTATCGGCCAAGTTCCGGCCAACGCGTGGGCAGCTTGCGATCCATAAGGTAAACTGCCGCCTCTTTCTATACCTATAACGATTCGCCTGATGCCCACGACGTTTCAAGAGATTCCCCGCAAGCGCCCGACCACGCCCCTGCTGGACCGCGCCAACACGCCGGACGGCCTGCGTCGCCTGGGTGAAGCCGAGCTGGAAACCCTGGCCGATGAGTTGCGCCTGGAGCTGCTCTACACGGTCGGCCAGACCGGTGGGCACTTCGGCGCGGGCCTGGGCGTCATCGAGCTGACAATCGCGCTGCATTACGTGTTCGACACCCCGGACGACCGGCTGGTGTGGGACGTCGGGCACCAGGCCTACCCGCACAAGATCCTCACCGGTCGTCGCGAGCGCATGGGCACGCTGCGTCAGAAGGACGGTATCGCCGCCTTCCCGCGTCGCTCCGAGAGCGAATATGACACCTTTGGCGTCGGTCACTCCAGTACATCCATCAGCGCTGCCCTGGGCATGGCGATTGCCGCTCGCCTGCAAAACAGCGAGCGCAAGGCCATTGCCGTGATCGGCGACGGCGCACTGACCGCGGGCATGGCCTTCGAGGCGCTGAACCACGCGCCGGAAGTCGACGCCAACATGCTGGTGATCCTCAACGACAACGACATGTCGATCTCGCGCAACGTTGGCGGTTTGTCCAACTACCTGGCAAAGATCCTCTCCAGCCGCACCTACGCCAGCATGCGCGAAGGCAGCAAGAAAGTGCTGTCGCGCCTGCCCGGCGCCTGGGAAATCGCCCGCCGCACCGAAGAATACGCCAAGGGCATGCTGGTGCCCGGCACACTGTTCGAAGAATTGGGCTGGAACTACATCGGCCCCATCGACGGCCATGACCTGCCCACGCTGATCGCCACCCTGCGCAACATGCGCGACCTCAAGGGCCCGCAGTTCCTGCACGTGGTCACCAAGAAAGGCAAAGGCTTCGCCCCGGCGGAAGTCGACCCGATCGGCTACCACGCCATCACCAAGCTCGAACCCCTGGACGCTCCGGCGGCCGCACCGAAAAAGGCCGGCGGACCAAAGTACTCCGGTGTCTTCGGCCAATGGCTGTGCGACATGGCCGCCGCCGACCCGCGCCTGGTGGGCATCACCCCGGCGATGAAGGAAGGCTCGGACCTGGTGGCCTTCAGCGAACGCTACCCGCAACGCTATTTCGACGTGGCGATTGCCGAGCAGCACGCCGTGACCCTCGCCGCCGGCATGGCCTGTGAGGGCGCCAAACCGGTGGTGGCGATTTATTCGACGTTCCTGCAACGGGCCTACGACCAACTGATTCATGACGTCGCCGTACAGAACCTCGACGTGCTGTTCGCCATCGACCGCGCCGGCCTGGTGGGCGAAGACGGCCCGACCCACGCCGGCAGCTTTGACCTGTCGTTCCTGCGCTGCATCCCCGGCATGCTGGTGATGACCCCGAGCGATGAAAACGAGCTGCGCAAGATGCTCACCACCGGCCACCTGTTCAATGGCCCGGCGGCAGTGCGTTACCCGCGTGGCACCGGCCCGAACGCGACGATCTCGCCCGACCTTGAGCCAATCGAGATCGGCAAGGGCGTGATTCGCCGCCAGGGCAAGCAAACCGCCCTGCTGGTATTCGGCGTGCAACTGGCCGAGGCCTTGAAAGTCGCCGACACCTTGGACGCTACCGTGGTGGACATGCGCTTCGTCAAACCCCTGGACGAAGCCCTGGTGCGCGAGATGGCCGGCAGCCATGACCTGCTGGTGACCATCGAGGAAAACGCCATCATGGGCGGTGCCGGCGCGGCGGTCAGCGAATTCCTGGCCCGGGACAACATCCTCAAGTCGGTGCTGCACCTGGGCTTGCCGGACCTCTATGTCGAACACGCCAAGCCGGCGCAGATGCTGGCCGAATGTGGATTGGACGAGGTGGGGATCGAAACGGCGGTGCGCCAGCGGTTGCAGTTGTTGGGCCTGTAACGTTCAAACGATACAAAATCCTGTGGGAGCGGGCTTGCTCGCGAAAGCTGTGTATCAGTCAATATCGAATTCGACTGACACACCACTTTCGCGAGCAAGCCCGCTCCCACATTGGCTTGTGTGAAGCACACATGATCGGAACCCCCATGAAACTCCGCCTCGCCCTCACCCTCTCTCTGCTACCCACCCCCGACCTGCTGGCCGACACCTTCGAACGCGACCAGGCCCTGAAGCTGCCCGACATCGTGATCAGCGCCAACCGCCAGGTCGAGGCCCGCAACGACAGCAGCGCCGCCAATACCGTGTTCACCCGCGACGACATCGAGCGCTTGCAGCCGGCCAGTGTCACGGACTTGCTCAGCCGTGTGCCAGGCGTGCAGGTGGCTCCGCTGGGTGGGCGCGGCAGCCTGCCGGGGATTTACATTCGCGGGACCAAATCGGCCCAGAGCCTGGTGCTGGTGGACGGCCAGCGCATCGGTAACGCCACCTCCGGTGACAGCAACCTGCAACGCCTGAACATCAACCAGATCGAGCGCGTGGAAGTGCTGCGCGGTTCGCGTTCGGTGATCTACGGTGCCGATGCGGTGGGCGGTGTCATTCAGATTTTCACCCGTCGCGGCAACGAGCAAGGCCTGCAACCGCGCCTGCATGTGGGTGTCGGCAGCCATCAGACCTGGGAGCGCAGCCTGGGCCTGTCCGGTGGCGACGAGCAGACCCGTTTCAACCTCGGCGCCAGCCTCGACGACAGCGCCGGAAGCAATCGGACCCACGAGTCCTACGCCAGCGATCGCGACGACGATGCCAATCGCAACCAGTCCTTCAGCCTGAGCCTGAGCCATGCGGCCAGCGATGACCTGGAAGTTGGCCTGAACCTGCTGGATAACCGCGGCAAAAGCGAATACGACAACCCGTTCGGCCGCTTCGATCCGGCCACGTTCGAGTCCCTGCCCCAGCAACCCTACAGCGAGTTCGCGGTGAGCAGCTTCAGCACCTATGTGGACGGGCGAATCAACGAGGCCTGGAAGTCACGCCTGGAACTGGGCCACAGCGAGAACCGTGAAAAGACCTTCGACAAGCTCAGCGATGTCCGCGAAGTGTTCAACACCTACCGCGATTCCTTGACCTGGCAGAACGACGTGACGCTGAACGAGCGCAACAGCCTGATCGTCGGCGGCGACTGGTATCAGGACCGGGTCAACAGCAGCACGCCGTTCGACGAAGACAGCCGCTGGAACCGTGCCGCGTTCATCCAGCACCGCTTCCAGGCCGAAACGTTCTCCACCGAACTGGGCCTGCGTCGCGACCAGAATCAGCAGTTTGGCGGCCAGAACAGTTGGAGCGGCACGCTTACCCTGCCGATCAACCCGGACAACGACCTGTTGCTGACCTACAGCGAAAGCTTCCGCGCGCCGACCTTCAACGACCTGTACTACCCGGACTTCAGCAACCCTGACCTGAAACCCGAGACGGCGAAAAGCTACGAGCTGCAATGGCGCAGCCAACTGAGCGACAGCGCCCGCCTGGAGACCTCGCTTTACCGCACGGACCTGGAAGACGCGATCATCTTTGGCAGTAACTCACGCCCACAGAACGTTGCCTCGGCGCGGATCAACGGTTTTGAGATGGCCTACCTGCAGGATGTGTTCGGCTGGCAGGGCAACCTGGGCCTGGCCATCATCGACCCACGTGACCGCGACAGCGGCCACACTCTGGCACGCCGCGCCCGGCGGACCTTGAGCCTGGACCTGGACCGGCAATTCGACCGTCTGGGCCTGGGCGCCACCTGGCAAGCGGTGAGTGGCAGCTATGACGATGAAAACAACCGCAATGCCCTGGGTGGCTATGCCTTGCTCGGGCTGCGCGGCAGTTGGGCGTTGACCCGGGAGGTCAAGCTGGAGATGAAGGTGGATAACCTGCTGGACAAGGGTTACAGCCGGGCGCTGTATAGCCATGATGGAGCCCAGTATGGGTATCGGGAGGAAGGTCGGACCTGGTTGCTTGGGGTGACTTGGACCCCCGCCCTCTGATCTGGAATTTGTGGTGTTTGGGCGGGCCTCATCGCGAGCTTGCTCGCGATTGGGCCCGCCGCAATCTATCTGTCTGGCGCAATCAACTCACATAGCCGCGCCGTCGCCTCGATCATCTGCCCACTGGGCCGCTCCAGCCCCTTGTCATTGACCAGCAACAACCGCCCCTGCGCCACCGGCCAGGTTTTCCAGGCATCGAGCTGCGCCTGCTCCGTGGCCAGGATGACCTGCGGATTGCGTTGCAGCACCGCTTCCACACTCACCTGCGGGGCCGGCACGCTCAGGTCAGCGAAGACGTTGCGAGCCCCGCACACCGCCAGCGCATCACTGATGATCTGCCCGCCCCCGACGGTGTACAGCGGCCGGTCCCAGACTTGGTAGAACACCGGCAACGGCGGGTCCCGTCGATAGCGATGGCGTAACGCTTCCAGACGCACACGCAACTGCGCCGCCCGCGGCGCGCCCCGCTCCGGGCGGCCGAGCTGCATGGCAATGTCTTCAATTTGCGCGATGAGTTGGTCGAGGCTGCGGGACTCGGCGACATAAACGGGAATACCCAAGCCCTGGAGTTGCTCGCGCTGCGCCGGGCCGACACTGCCGGGCCAGAGCAGGAGCAGGTCGGGCTGGAGGCTGAGCAAGCGTTCCATGTCCAATTGGCCGTAACGCCCTACGGAAGGCAGGTCCTTAAGGATTGGCGGACGGTCACCGCCATCCAGCACGCCCACCAAGAGGTCGGCGGAGCCCAGTTCAACGACGATTTCCGACAACGACGGCGCGAGGCTGACGACCCGCGAAGCCGCCATCGTCGAGGCGCTGGCGGCCAGCAGCAAGACCGCCAGCCAGCGGTTCATCAGCCGAGTTGGCGCGGGATGCGGTACAGGTAGAACAACACGGCGGTCGACAACGCCAGCAGCATCAACGGCACCGCTTCCAGGCCCACGAACACCGCAAGGGCACCGACCCAGGCCGGTAGCCCGGCCACCAGGAAGGCTGAGCGGCGACGGGCCGCCAGGTCAATCCAGGCCTGGGGTTCTTCGGGCGTGTCGAGCGCTTTCTGGGTGGCGATCAGGGCTTGCTTGTACGGCCCGAAGAATCGCAGGCTGACAAACATCGACGCCACGCCGGCAATGAACAGCGGCATCGCCAGCACCGGCAGAATCGCTTCGCCCTGGCCGAACACCGCGTTGATCACGAACAGCGGCAGCAAGGCCAGGGCCAGGTATTTCCACCAACTGACCGATAGCCGCCGCCGAACCTGACCGCGCGTCACGCCCGGTCAACCTCGCCTTGGTGCTCGTTACCCATCATGTGGTCGAGCTTGCTGGCCTTGGTTGCCAGGTAGAGTTTGTTGTGGGGGTTGTGACCGGTGTGCAGCGGTACACGCTCGGCCACCACGATGCCCATGTCGGTCAAGGCCTTGACCTTGCGTGGGTTGTTGGTCATCAGCCGCAGGGACTTGATACCCAGGTGTTCGAGCATCGGCAAGCAAATGCTGTAGTCACGCAGGTCGGCGGCAAAGCCCAGGCGTTCGTTGGCTTCCACGGTATCGGCGCCGCCATCTTGCAGTTCATAGGCGCGGATCTTGTTCAACAAGCCGATACCACGCCCTTCCTGGCGCAGGTACAACAACACACCACGGCCTTCACGGGCAATGGCTTGCAGCGCGGCCTCGAGTTGCGAACCGCAATCGCAGCGCTGGCTGAACAGGGCGTCGCCGGTCAGGCATTCGGAATGCAGGCGGCCCAGCACCGGTGCACCGTCGGCGAAGTCACCCAGGCTCAGCACAACGTGCTCGCGGCCGGTGGCTTCATCGAGAAAACCATGCATGGTGAATTGCGCAAAGGGCGTTGGCAGCTTGGAAGCGGCAACAAAAACGACAGGCACCGGTGTGCTCCTGATTCTAGTACTGGAGATTCGCAGAGGCGGGCATTGTAACAGCACGATCCGACAGACGCTTAGGCTGAATTATCGCTAATGAACATCGATAAGATTGATCATGGCTTCGGCGGCTTGCCTTTCTCGTCGAAAGGATAGGGTTGCTTCCAGCGTTCGAAAATCGGTTTCAACTCGCCGCTCTTCACCAGCACTTCCATGCGTCGGTCGAACAGCGCCCGCAACGTACGGCCGTTTTCGTTGTTGGCGAAACCCAGGTACAGCGGCAAATTGATCAGGGGCGAAAGCTTGAATTGCTTAGGATCGTCGGCCTTGGCAAGCACATCCTGGATTTCCATCAACGCATCGATATAAAAATCGGCACGATCATGGGCCAGCATCGGCAAGATACCTACGGCGCGGTGAATCTCATTGAAACGCCGGATGTTGGGCAGGTAGTTGTTGTATTCGTACCCGCGCATCCACACCAGTCGATAGTTGCCAATCGTCGCCAGCGTCGGTGAAGGCTTGGAGGCCAGCCCCAAGGCATAGATATGATCGACGTCGTAGTGCCAATGCGGGTAGAGCACGCCTTCGGATTCATCCCGATAGGCGCCAACCTGCACGTCGACCTCGCCGCGCTGCACCAACCCGATCGAGCGGGTGTAGGGCACGCTGCGGATCTCCAGCTTGACGCCTTCAGGCTCGAAGACCGCGCGCAAGATATCCCAGCCCATGCCCTGGCCATCGGCCTGGGTGTAATCGGCCCACTCTTCGCTGGCCGCACGGATCTTGTCAGGCAGCGGCGTCGACTCGACCGCCCTTGCACCCAAACAGGCTCCTAAACACAGCAACAGCAGTAGTGCGCGGCTTACGCCCATGCCTGACTCCCTCAGGTGAAACACCACACCAATCCCTGCATTGCCAGCCAGGCGAAAACCCCGGCCAACACATCATCGAGCATGATACCGACACCGCCGTGTACATGCCTGTCGATCCAGCGGATCGGCCACGGCTTGAGGATATCGAAGAAACGGAACACCAGGAAACCCGCCAGCAACCAATACCAGCCTTCCGGTACCAGCCACAAGGTGATCCACATGCCGACCATTTCGTCCCAGACGATGCCTTCATGATCGTGCACCCGAAGGTCATCCGCCACTTTGCCACACAGCCAGAAGCCAAACAGCATGGTGATGCCCAGCATCAACCAGTAGCCCCAGTCCGGCAACATCTGCCACAACGGTATGAAGGGTAGCGCAACCAGCGAGCCCCAGGTGCCCGGGGCTTTGGGCAAAGTACCCGAACCGAAGCCAAATGCCAGGAAATGCCAGGGATTGCGCCAGACCGAAGGCGGAACGAACTCTGCCGGGACCTGGTTGGGATGATCTGTCACGGTGTCTCCCGAAAATGTTGATAGCCCCGCACTGGCGGGGTGATGTCGTGCCCGAGGCTGTCGACCAGCGTGACGCCTTGCCCGGCCAGTACACGGCCGATCACGTGGATCGGCCAGCCGGCGGCCTGCAACGCCGACAATCGGCTTGGTGGCACGGCGAACAACAGCACGTAATCGTCACCGCCGCTCAGGGCGACCTGCTCGGCATCCGCCCGGCCAAGAAACGCTACCAGAGCGTTGGACAGCGGCAGTCGGTCCCGTTCAACCTGCAAGGCCACCCCGCACGCTTGGGCGATATGCCCGCAATCGGCCAGCAGGCCATCGGAAATATCCATCGCCGCGCTGGCCTTGCCCCGCAACGCCAGGCCCAGGTCGATCTGCGGACGTGGCGACCAGTAATGGGCCAGCAACGGCTCGGCAATCGCAGGTTCGGCGCTGCGCTGGCCGAGCACCAGCGGCAATGCGCCGGCGGCATTGCCCAATTCGCCGCCCACACACAGCAGGTCGCCGGGCCGCGCGCCGCTACGGGTCAGGGCCTGGCCGGACGGCACGTGGCCAAACACCGTCATGGTCAGGCTCAGGGGCCCACGTGTGGTGTCCCCCCCCACCAGCGCCACGCCACAGGCCTGGGCCATGTGGTTCAAACCGCGGGCATAGGCTTGCAGCCAATCGGCGGTCACCGTCGGCAAGGTCAGGGCAAGGGTAAAGGCGAAAGGGTTGGCGCCCATGGCGGCCAGGTCACTGACCGCCACGGCCAGCGAGCGCTGGCCGAGCAGGAACGGCTCGCAAGGGTCTGGAAAATGCACACCGGCCACGAGCGTGTCGGTGGACACCGCCAGCTGTTCCCCGGAAGGAACGGCCAGCAGGGCGCAGTCGTCGCCGATCCCCAGCGCAACGCCCTCGCCGCCCTGCGCACAAGGCGCGGCGGCGAAGTAGTGACGGATCAGCTCAAATTCGCCCATAGCCGCTGCAAACGCCAATCAGCGCTTGAACGCCTTCACTTCGGCTTCACGCAAGCGCGGGGCAAGTTTGTCGAGCACACCGTTGACGAACTTGTGGCCATCGGTGGAGCCGAAGACTTTCGCCAGCTCGATCCCTTCGTTGATCACCACGCGGTACGGTACGTCGACGCGCTTGAGCAGCTCCCAGGTGGACAGGCGCAGCACCGCCAGTTCAACCGGATCCAGCTCTTCAATGGTCAGGTCCAGGCAAGGCGTGAGCGCGGTGTCGATTTCAGTCTTGAACTGTGGGACCCCGTGCAGGATCTCGCGGAAGTAAGCGCCATCAACATCACTGAAATCGTTGTCGACCCGAAACTGCGCTTCGATCTCGTTCAGCGATTGCTTGGCCATGTGCCATTGATACAGCGCCTGGGTCGCGAGCTGACGGGCTTCGCGGCGCTTGGCACTTTTCGACGGCTTGCCGGCATCCGCAGGCTTTGGATCGCGCGGGTTGAAACGATCGCTTTCGTCGCTAATCACTTGGCCTCCAACTGCGCCAGCAGGCTGACCATTTCCAGGGCGGACAGGGCAGCTTCGGCACCTTTATTACCGGCCTTGGTGCCGGAACGTTCGATGGCTTGCTCGATGGAGTCAACGGTCAGTACGCCGAAAGCGACTGGCACGCCGAACTCCATGGAGACCTGGGCCAGGCCCTTGGTGCATTCGCCGGCCACATATTCGAAGTGCGGAGTACCGCCACGAATGACCGCGCCCAGGGCGATGATCGCCGCATATTCGCCCTTTTGAGCGACTTTCTGCGCAACCAGCGGAATTTCGAAGGCGCCAGGGGCACGGATGATGGTGATGTCGCTTTCGCTCACGCCATGGCGAACCAGGGCATCGACCGCACCGCCAACCAGGCTCTCGACCACGAAACTGTTGAAACGGCCCACTACCAGAGCGTAGCGGCCTTTGGGGGCGATGAAGGTACCTTCGATGGTCTTCAGGGTCATTCGTCAGATCTCTTAAAGAGCCGGAGCGCGTTCTATACGCGCTCCTCAGTGATATTAGTCTCGAATCTACAGCACCCGCAGATCCCGTCATGCTGTCCATTTCAAGCTTTTGTGGCGAGGGAGCTTGCTCCCGCTGGGCTGCGAAGCGGCCCCGATTGTGGGTGCTGCGCAGCGGCCCAGTTGTGGGTGCTGCGCACCCAAGCGGGAGCAAGCTCCCTCGCCACAATGAATCTAACAAGCCTTAAGTGAACAATAATGCCGGAATCCGCAGGCCATTATTCGGAGGGCACGTATTCTACAACTTCCAGATCGAAACCGGATATCGCATTAAATTTCATCGGTGCGCTCATCAGGCGCATTTTACGCACGCCCAGGTCCCGAAGGATCTGCGAACCGGCACCGACGATGCTGTAGGTGGTCGGTTTTTTCACGGCGGCTTGATCCGCGGTTTCGCGGATGTGCGCCAGCAGCACGTCGCCATCGAGCGGGTGACCGAGCAGCAGCACCACGCCGCTGCCGGCCTCGGCCACCGCAGCCATGGCGGCCCGCAGGCTCCAGCGGCCGGGTTGCTTGACCATCAACAGGTCGCGCAATGGGTCCATGTTGTGCACCCGCACCAGGGTCGGCTCTTCGGCGCACACGGTGCCCAGGGTCAGCGCCATGTGCACATCGCCTTCCACCGAGTCGCGGTAGGTCACCAGGTTGAACTGGCCCAGTTCGCTGTCCAGGGGCTGCTCGGCAATCCGCTGAACGGTACGTTCGTGGATCATCCGGTAGTGGATCAGGTCGGCGATGGTGCCGATCTTGATGTTGTGTTCGGCGGCGAAGGTTTCCAGCTCCGCACGACGGGACATGGTGCCGTCGTCGTTCATCACTTCGCAGATCACGCCGCTGGGCTCGAAGCCGGCCATGCGCGCCAGGTCGCAGGCCGCTTCGGTGTGGCCGGCGCGGGCCAGGGTGCCGCCAGCCTGGGCCATCAGCGGGAAGATGTGGCCGGGGCTGACGATGTCTTCGGCCTTGGCGTCTTTCGCGGCAGCCGCCTGGACGGTGCGCGCGCGGTCAGCCGCGGAAATACCGGTGGTCACGCCCTCGGCAGCCTCGATGGACACGGTGAACTTGGTGCCGAAGCCCGAGCCGTTGCGCGGTGCCATCAGCGGCAGCTTCAGCAGCTCGCAGCGCTCGCGGGTCATCGGCATGCAGATCAGCCCACGAGCATGCTTGGCCATGAAGTTGATGTGCTCGGCCTTGCAGCATTCGGCGGCCATGATCAGGTCGCCTTCGTTCTCGCGGTCTTCGTCATCCATGAGGATGACCATCTTGCCTTGGCGGATGTCTTCAACCAGTTCTTCGATGCTATTGAGCGCCACGCGGCACCCCCTTGGGTCAGGATTTGAGGTAGCCGTTGGCGGCCAGGAAGCTTTCGGTGATGTTGCTGCCGGATGCAGGCTCCGCGGCCTTGTCACCGAGCAGCAGGCGCTCCAGGTAACGGGCCAGCAAGTCGACTTCCAGGTTGACCCGGCGACCTGGCCGGTACGAGGCCATGATGGTTTCGCTCAGGGTGTGGGGAATGATCGTCAGCAGGAATTCGGCACCATCCACCGCGTTGACCGTCAGGCTGGTGCCGTCGACGGTGATCGAGCCTTTGTGGGCAATGTACTTGGCCAATTCCTTGGGCGCGCGGATGCGAAACTCCACGGCCCGGGCGTTATCCGTGCGCGAGACCACTTCGCCGACGCCGTCCACATGGCCGCTGACCAGGTGCCCGCCCAAGCGAGTGGTGGGGGTCAGGGCTTTTTCCAGGTTGACCGGGCTGCCGCTCTTGAGGTCGTTCATGGCCGTGCAGTCGAGGGTTTCACGGCTCACGTCCGCCAGGAAGCCGTTGCCTGGCAGTTCAACGGCGGTCAGGCACACGCCGTTCACCGCGATGCTGTCGCCCAGCTTGACGTCGCCCAGGTCGAGCTTGCCGGTTTCGACGTAGACCCGCACATCGCCGCCCTTGGGGGTGAGTGCACGGATGCTGCCGATGGATTCGATGATGCCGGTAAACATGGAGTCCTCCTCGAGAACAGGCCGCCGCTTGCGCGAAAGCCGGGAATTATACGCTGGCCGGTGGAACGGGAACGGCGATGACTCGCCAGTCATCGCCCACGGCGCGGATTTCGGTGATTTTCAGCTGGGGAGCGTCCTTCATCTGCGCCAGCGGCCAGTCCAACAGCGGCCGCGCCGAAGAACCGAGGAACTTGCCGGCGATGAAAATCTGGAACTCGTCCACCAGCCCTTGCCGGGCAAAAGCGCCCGCCAGGCGCGGACCAGCCTCCACCAGCACTTCATTGACATCCCGGGCAGCCAGCGCCACCAGAAGCCGACGCAGATCGACCTGGCCGTCATCGCCTGCCACGATCATGCATTCGGGACCGTTGGCGTATTGTTCTTCCACCGCCATGCAGGTAGCGACCAGCGCCGGACCGGCCTTGAAAAACGCGGCATCCAGCGGCACCCGCAGACGACCGTCCACCAACACCCGCAGCGGCGGGCGGCTCATGACCAACGCCGTCTGCTCCGCATCGAGCCCGAGTTCATCGGCGCGCACGGTCAGCCGGGCGTTGTCCGCCAGCACCGTATCGGCGCCGGTCAGCACCACACTGGCCTGGGCGCGCAGGCGTTGCACCGCCGAACGTGCGGCCGGGCCGGTGATCCACTGGCTTTCGCCGCTTTCCATGGCGGTGCGGCCATCGAGGCTCATGGCGAGCTTGACCCGCACGAACGGCAGCCCCTGCTCCATGCGTTTGAGAAAACCTTCATTGAGCTTGCGTGCTTCACCCTCCAGCACGCCGCTTTCGGTGGCGATGCCGGCCTGGGCCAGCCTTTGCAGGCCACGCCCGGCGACTTCCGGGTTGGGGTCCTGCATCGCCGCCACCACCCGCGCCACGCCGGCGTTGACCAGCGCATCGGCACACGGCGGCGTACGCCCGTGATGGCTGCACGGCTCAAGGGTCACGTAAGCCGTGGCGCCGCGGGCCTGTTCGCCAGCGGCGCGCAGGGCATGGACTTCGGCATGGGGCTCGCCGGCACGGATATGCCAGCCTTCGCCGACAATCTGCCCGTCACGCACGATCACGCAACCGACCCGGGGATTGGGATGGGTGGTGTAGTGACCGCGTCGCGCCAACTCCAGGGCACGGGCCATGTAGTGGGCGTCGAGGACGGCCTGCTGCGCCGAGACGGTCATTCTTTCACCGGTTCGCGAGCCAGGCGGTCGATTTCTTCGCGGAACTCGTTCAGGTCCTGGAAGCGCCGGTACACCGAGGCGAAACGGATGTAGGCGACTTCATCGAGCTTCTGCAACTCGGCCATCACCAACTCACCGACTACCAGGGATTTGACCTCGCGCTCGCCGGTCGCCCGCAGCTTGTGCTTGATGTGCACCAGCGCCGCTTCCAGGCGCTCGACGCTCACCGGGCGTTTTTCCAGGGCGCGCTGCATGCCGGCGCGCAGTTTTTCTTCATCGAACGGCTGGCGGCTGCCGTCGGTTTTGATCAGGCGCGGCAACACCAGTTCAGCGGTCTCGAACGTCGTGAAACGTTCGCCGCAAGCCAGGCATTCGCGGCGGCGGCGGACTTGTTCGCCCTCGGCGACCAGTCGCGAGTCGATGACCTTGGTGTCGTTGGCACCGCAGAAGGGACAGTGCATGGTGGCAGGCAACAAAAAAAGGGAGGGCCATGGTAGCGCATCCCACTGGCAAGACAAGCCATAGGGTTTACGGTATACAGACGGGCTTACCGTCAGATCCATGGAATTCACCTTGCTGGAGCCACACATGCCGCTACGATCGCTCGTTTTGCTCAGTCTTTTCAGCCTGCTGATGGCGTGCAGCAGCGACGCCCCCAAGCCCGCGGCGCCCGCACCGGCCCCGGCGCCGAAACAGGCCCAGGAAAAAGCCCGCCAGGCCGCCGAACTGGGGCCACTGCCGGCGTATCAGCGCGAATTGAGCGGCACCTTGCAAGGCGTACCGGCCGGGGCCGAGGTTGAACTGGCGCTGCTGGTGATCGATGACAAGGACCGTCCGCAGCAATTGCTCGCCAGTTCCAGCCTGATCGGTACCAACCAGGCCCTGCCCTTCCGCCTGCGCTTCAACCCCGACGCCTTCCCGGTCGGCGCCCGGGTGGAACTGCGTGGCCGCGCCAGCCAGTCGGGCCAGTTGATCCTGCACCTGCCGGAGCAACGCATCAGCCAACCAACCACCCAGGCCCTGGGCGCCCTGCAATTCGTCAAGGCGCCATGAGTGCACCGCAGGACCTGCAACGGGCGTTGAGTGAATTGCTGGGTGACGCGCGCCTGGTGGCCTGCCCGCTACCCGGCGCCGACTTGAAGTTGTGGCTGATCGACGGCGACAACATGGACCGTGCCTTCAGCCCGGAAGAAACCCGGCGCATTCTCCACGAGCCGCCCTATTGGAGTTTCTGCTGGGCCAGCGGCCTGGCGATGGCGCGCTACCTGGCCGAACAGCCGCAGTGGGTCAAGGGCAAGCGCATATTGGATTTTGGCGCCGGTTCCGGCGTGGCGGGCATCGCGGCGGTCAAGGCTGGAGCGCTGGAGGTGGTGGCCTGCGACCTGGACCCTCTGGCGATTGCCGCGTGCCGGGGCAATGCCGCGCTCAATGACGTGGAGCTGGGGTATTCAACGGATTTCTTCGCCGAGGCCGATCGCTTCGACCTGATCCTGGTCGCCGATGTGCTCTACGACCGGGCCAACCTGCCGCTGCTCGATCAATTCCTCAGCCGTGGTCGCGAGGCGTTGGTGGCCGATTCCCGGGTGCGGGACTTCCAGCATCCGCTGTACCGACGCATCGACATGCTCCAGGCCATGACCTTGCCGGACCTGGCCGAGCCTGAAGAGTTTCGGCATGTGAGCCTGTATCACGCGCGGCGCGCCTGAGAAGCTTCGCGAGCAAGCCCGCTCCCACACGGGATCTAGAGTGAACGCGAATGTTGTACCCACTGAAGATCAACTGTGGGAGCGGGCTTGCCCGCGAAGGCGTCCTGTCAGACACCACAGGGCGAAAGACCACCCCGCTTTCAGCCACCCCCCACCAAGCCGTATAGTTGCCCCATTCAAGCGCTCTACGAGATTGCCCATGACTCAGGAAACGCCCTACATCTTCGACGCCACCACCGCCGATTTCGACCAGTCGGTGATCGCGAACTCTTTCCACAAACCGGTGCTGGTGGATTTCTGGGCCGAGTGGTGTGCGCCGTGCAAGGCCCTGATGCCGATGCTGCAAACCATTGCCGAGAGCTATCAGGGCGAACTGCTGCTGGCCAAGGTCAACTGCGACATCGAGCAAGACATCGTCGCCCGCTTCGGCATCCGCAGCCTGCCCACCGTGGTGCTGTTCAAGGATGGCCAGCCGGTCGATGGCTTTGCCGGGGCCCAGCCGGAATCGGCGGTGCGGGCGATGCTCGAACCCCACGTGCAGATGCCACCGCCAGCCGCCGCCGCCCCGTTCGAACAAGCCCAGGCGCTGTTCGACGACGGTCGTTTCGCCGACGCTGAAGCCCTGCTCACGGTGTTGCTGGGTGAAGACAACACCAACGCCAAGGCGCTGATCCTGTACGCCCGTTGCCTGACTGAACGCGGCGAGCTGGACGAAGCGCAGACCGTGCTCGATGCGGTAAAAAGCGACGAGCACAAAGCCGCGCTCGCGGGCGCCAAGGCGCAAATCCAGTTCCTCGGCCTGGCCAAGCACCTGCCGGACGCCGCCGACCTCAAGGCCCGACTGGCAAAAGACCCGCAGGACGATGAAGCGGTGTACCAACTGGCGATCCAGCAACTGGCGCGCCAGCAGTACGAAGCGGCCCTTGATGCACTGCTCAAGCTGTTCATGCGTAACCGCAGCTACAGCGAAGGCTTGCCCCACAAGACCTTGCTGCAAGTGTTCGAACTGCTGGGCAACGATCATCCGCTGGTGACGAACTATCGTCGCAAGCTGTTCGCGGCGTTGTATTAGGGGGGCAGCGGCAAGCTGCAAGATTGCTTCAGCTTGAAGCTTGCGGCTTGTAGCTTGCCGCTTCTTCTCCCACCCAACTGTAGAGCGGCGTATCGGCGCCGCTCAGTACCTTGACCTCGGCACAGTGGCGCAAGCGCACCAACAGGCGCTTGCCCGCCGAGGCGCTGCCGGTCAGGCCTTCGAGTTGCTCCAGCAGGTCCGGGCCGCTCAATTGCCCGGCCTTGCGCAGCAGTTCCTTGGCGATCTGCCACTGGGCATCGTCCTGACTCACCGGATTGGCCACCGGTTTGGTCGCCGGGGCCGCGACACCCTCGCACTTGGCCACTTGCAATTGCGCGCCGAGCTGCGCCCAGTCGCTCTCATCCATTTCGATCGACAAGTCCACCGGCCAATCGCCGACGGTTCCGCGTATCCGCAACATCACCGTGCTCCTGAATATTTCATGTTCGCATGCTCCCATGGCCCTTGCGCGACGCCAAGCAGACGGTCAAACTCTCCGCACTTTCGTTATAAGATTACATAACCTTATCGGAGACTCGTCATGCGTCGTCTGCTTCTCGCTTTGCCGTTCGCCCTGCTGCCATTGGCCGTCGCTCATGGGGCGGTCGAGCATGATCATGACCACGAGCACGGCAGCCTGGGTGCCCATGAACACGGTGTGGGCCGGTTGAACGCCGCCCTGGACGGCCAGACCCTGGAGCTGGAACTGGAAAGCCCGGCGATGAACCTGGTGGGCTTCGAACATGCCGCCACCAGCGATGCCGACAAGGCCAAGGTCGCCGCCGTACGCGCGCAGTTGGACAAACCATTGGCGTTGTTCAACCTGCCAGCCGCCGCCAAATGCACCGTGGCCCAACAGGAACTGGAAAGCCCATTGTTCGGCGATGAACCGGACCACGAAGACCATGATGAAGACGGCGACGAGCACCACGGCGAGCACAGTGAGATTCATGCCCACTACCAATTCACCTGCGCCGCCCCGGGTGCACTGAAGAACCTGGACCTGGCGACCCTGTTCAAAACCTTCCCGGCCACCCAGAAAATTCAGGTACAACTGATCAGCCCGAGCGGCCAGCAAGGCGTGGAAGTGACGGCCAAGGCGGCCAGCCTGAAATTCTAAGTACACCGAAAGCCCATGTGGGAGCGAGCTTGCTCGCGATGAGGCCGGCACATCCAACACAGATGCTGCCTGACAAACCGCTATCGCGAGCAAGCTCGCTCCCACAGGAGTTGATCTTTAATTTGACCGGTTTCATATGACCCAAGCACTCATCGAACTCTCCGACCTGGGCTTCAGTTGGCCCGGGCATCCGCCGTTGCTGGATATCCCGGCGTTCCGCCTGGAGGCTGGTGAGACGCTGTTTCTCAAGGGCCCGAGCGGCAGCGGCAAGACCACCTTGCTGGGGCTGCTGGGCGGGGTGCAGACACCGGACCGCGGCAGCATCCGCCTGCTTGGCCAGGAACTCAGCGAACTGGGCGCCGGCAGTCGCGACCGCTTTCGCGTCGACCACACCGGCTATATCTTCCAGCAGTTCAACCTGCTGCCGTTTCTCTCGGTGCGCGAAAACGTCGAGCTGCCCTGTCACTTTTCCAAGCTGCGTGCGCAACGGGCGGTCCAGCGCCACGGCAGCGTCGATCAAGCCGCCGCCACGCTGCTGGCCCACCTGGGCTTGACCGATCCGAACCTGTTGGGGCGGCGCGCCGACTCGCTGTCCATCGGCCAACAGCAACGGGTCGCCGCCGCCCGGGCCCTGATCGGCCAGCCGGAGCTGGTGATCGCCGACGAGCCGACTTCGGCCCTGGACTACGACGCCCGGGAAAACTTCCTGCGACTGCTGTTCGCCGAATGCCGCGAGGCCGGCTCGAGCCTGTTGTTCGTCAGCCACGACCAGAGCCTGGCGCCGCTGTTCGACCGCAACCTGTCGCTGGCCGATCTCAATCGCGCCGCCACGCCACTCGAGGTTTGAGATGTATTTGTTCCGTCTAGCCATGGCCAGCCTGGCGAACCGCCGCTTCACCGCGATCCTCACCGCGTTTGCCATCGCCCTTTCTGTTTGTTTGTTGCTGGCAGTGGAGCGGGTACGTACCGAGGCGCGAGCCAGTTTCGCCAGCACCATCAGTGGCACCGACCTGATCGTCGGCGCCCGCTCCGGCTCCGTGAACCTGCTGTTGTATTCGGTGTTTCGCATCGGCAACGCCACCAACAACATCCGCTGGGACAGCTTCGAACACTTCGCCAGTAACCCGAAAGTGAAGTGGGCGATCCCCATGTCCCTGGGCGATTCCCACCGTGGTTATCGGGTGATGGGCACCACCGAGGCCTACTTCGAGCATTACCAGTACGGCCGCCAGCAGCACTTGGAACTGGCCGACGGCCGGGCTTTCGCAACCGATCCGTTCGAAGTGGTGCTCGGTGCCGAAGTGGCCGAGGCGCTGCACTACAAGCTCGGCGACAAACTGGTGTTGGCCCACGGCGTGGCGGCGATCAGCCTGGTCAAGCACGACGACAAGCCCTTCACCGTGGTCGGGATTCTCAAGCGCACCGGCACCCCGGTGGACCGCACGCTGCACATCAGCCTCGGCGGCATGGAGGCGATCCACATCGACTGGAAGAACGGCGTGCCGGCCCAGGGCAATGGCCGCATCAGCGCCGACCAGGCCCGCAACATGGACCTCACGCCCCAAGCGATCACCGCGTTCATGCTCGGCCTCAACAACAAGATCTCCACCTTTGCCTTGCAGCGCGAGATCAACGAGTTCCGCGGCGAACCCTTGCTGGCGATCCTGCCCGGCGTGGCGCTGCAGGAGTTGTGGAGCTTGATGGGCACGGCGGAAAAAGCCTTGTTCGTGATTTCGCTGTTCGTGGTGCTGACGGGCTTGATCGGCATGCTTACGGCGATCCTCACCAGCCTCAACGAGCGGCGCCGGGAAATGGCGATCCTGCGCTCGGTGGGTGCGCGGCCGTGGCACATCGCAACGCTGCTGGTGCTCGAAGCCTTCGCCCTGGCGCTGGCCGGGGTCATCGCCGGGCTGGCCTTGCTGTACATCGGCATCGCTGCCGCCCAGGGTTACGTGCAATCGGCCTACGGCTTGTACTTGCCGCTGGGCTGGCCGAGTGAATATGAATGGACGCTGCTGGCTGGCATCCTGGTCGCCGCCCTGCTGATGGGCAGCGTGCCGGCCTGGCGCGCCTATCGCCAATCGTTGGCCGACGGCCTGTCGATCCGTCTATGAGGACCTTGAAAATGCCCCGCGCCCTGCTTGCGCTGTTGATGATGGTCGCCCTGCCGCTGTGGGCGGCCGAGCCGAGGGACCTGGCCTGGTCGGAAATGATCCCGCCGGACGCCCCGCCAGAAGTGCCGAACATGACCCCGCTGCACGACTTGTCGAAGATGAGCGACGCCCTGGCCGCCGAGTCCGCCCCTGCGGCCAAGCAGGACTTGCCCAACGCCCCGGTGGTCAAGGCCCTCGATGGCCAGCAGATTCGTTTGCCGGGCTATATCGTGCCGCTGGAAGTCAGCGAGGAAGGTCGCACCACCGACTTTTTGCTGGTGCCGTATTTCGGCGCCTGTATCCACGTACCGCCACCGCCGTCCAACCAGATCGTGCATGTGAAAAGTGAAGTCGGGGTCAAGCTCGACGAGTTGTATCAACCGTACTGGGTCGAAGGGCCGATGCAGGTCAAGCCGTCCACCAGTGAACTGGCCGATGCCGGGTATCAGATGGAGGCCGAGAAGATTTATGTGTATGAGCTGCCGGAGTGAATCCGGTCGTGATGTGCGGTCAGTCAGATAGCTATCGCGAGCAAGCTTGCTCCCACAGTTGATCGTGTTTCTTCAGAAAGCATGCGGTCGAATGATGTGGGAGCGAGCTTGCTCGCGATGGTTCCCTCGAATTTTCTCATCAGCGCTTTTATTGAGCTGAGTCAATTAAACACCCCCTGACTCATTGAGCTGGGTCAAAAGACCGGACCAGACGGCTTCGTACCATGAGACATCAAATTTCGATGCCCTCTGGAGCCCTCATGAACAAGTCCTTGCTCTGCGCTTCCCTCGCCGCCCTCGCGCTCGCCGCCCCACTCGCCCAGGCCCACACAGCCGGCGATATTATCGTTCGCGCCGGTGCCATCACCGTCAATCCGGAAGCCGACAGCTCCAGCGTCAAGGTCGACCGTGGCCCGCTGGCCGGCGCCGACCTGGGCGGCAAGGCGACCATGAGCAGCGACACGCAGTTGGGCTTGAACTTCGCCTACATGATCACCAACAACCTGGGGATCGAACTGCTGGCGGCCTCGCCGTTCGAGCACGACGTGAAAATCAAAGGCACCGCCCTGGGCGCGGCCAACAACAAGCTTGGCAGCCTCAAGCACCTGCCGCCGACCCTGAGCCTGGTCTACTACCCGCTCGACGCCAAGTCGGCGTTCCAGCCTTATGTCGGCGCCGGCATCAACTACACCTGGATCTACGACGAACACGTCGGCAGCACAGCCAGCGCCAACGGTTTCAGCAACTTTCGCGCAAGCAACAGCTGGGGCATGGCGTGGCAAGTGGGCGCTGACTACATGCTGACTGACAACATCATGATCAACGGCCAGATTCGCTACATCGACATCGACACCACCGCCTATGTGGACAACAACGCCGTGGCCGGCGGTACCCGGGCCAAGGTGAATGTCGACGTGGACCCATGGATCTACATGGTGGGGTTGGGTTACAAGTTCTAAATGGCAACGCAATGAACAGCTGACAACACATCCTGTGGCGAGGGAGCTTGCTCCCGCTCGAGCGCGAAGCGGTCGCAAATACTTTGGGTCTGCTTCGCAGCCCAGCGGGAGCAAGCTCCCTCGCCACAGTGTTCACTCCAGCAAGTTCATGAAAAAGGCGCCTCGAAAGGCGCCTTTTTCGTTCAGCGGCCCAACAGCCGCGCCAGCCCCACACTCAGCGGCGTTTGCTGGGGAAAGCTGAAGCGCTGCCCCAGCCGGCGATTGTCGGCCCGGGAATGGCGGATGTCGCCGGAGCGCGCCGGGCCGTAGCTGATCGGCGGCAGATCACCCACCACGGCGGCCAGGGCCTGGAGCATCTGCTTGAGGGTCGTGGCCTGGTTCCAGCCGACGTTCACTGCCCCCACTTCCACCTCTGGCTTCTCGATGGCCTGCACCAGCAAGTCCACCAAGTCTTCGACGTAGACAAAATCCCGGGTCTGCTCGCCATCACCGAACACGGTAATCGGCAGGCCTTTCTGTGCCCGTTCGCTGAAGATGCTGATGACCCCGGAATACGGCGAGGACGGATCCTGGCGCGGGCCGTAGATGTTGAAGAAGCGGAACACCACCGGCTCCAGATCGTGCTGGCGGCGATAGAAGTCGAAGTAGAACTCGCTGGCCAGTTTGTCCGAGGCATACGGCGTGAGCGGCGCCTTGGGGGTCTCTTCGTCGATGGACTCGCCTTCGCCGTTGTTGCCGTAGACCGCTGCGCTGGAGGCGAACAGCACTCGCTTCACACCGGACTGACGCATGGCCTCGCAGACATTCAGGGTGCCGATGAAGTTGCTCTGGTGCGTGCGCACCGGATCGTCCACCGAAGCTTGCACCGAAGCCACCGCCGCCAGGTGCGCGACGGCGCTGCAACCGGCCATGACCCGCGCCACCAGCGCGGCATCGGCGACGTCGCCTTCGATCAGTTCGACAGCGGGGTTGTCCAGTGGCAGGTTGCTGCGCTTGCCGGTGGACAGGTCATCGAGAATGCGTACCGAATGTCCCTTGGCAAGCAAAGCGTCGGTCAGGTGCGAGCCAATGAAACCCGCGCCGCCGGTGATTAAAACAGGGCCTTCAGCCATGGCGATAAAACCTATCCAGTAAGCCCGGGAGTGCCGCGCGCCAGGCGCGGGGCTTGATCCCGAAAGTGTGCAGAATTTTCTTGCAGGCCAGCACCGCGTGCTGCGGTTCTTCCGCGGCGTCCGGCCGTGCGGCGTGGGCCTGGGGGGTGGGCGACTCGATGGCCAGCGGATGCAGGGCACGGGCTTCGGTGAGGATCGCCTGGCCCAGCGCCAGCGGTGTAGTCGCCTCGTGCCCGGCGTAATGATAAGTGCCCCACAGCGGCGCCGCGCAATCGAGTTGCTTGAGCACCGAGATGATCACCCGTGCCGCATCGTCCACCGGCGTCGGATTACCGCGGCGGTCGTCGGCCAGCAGCAACTCCTCGGGCTGTTCGGCCCGGGCCAGGAAACGTCCGAGGATGCCATCGGCACTGTCGTCCAGCAGCCAGCCGAACCGCAGCAGCACGTGTTGCGGGCAAGTGGCGCGCACGCTTTGCTCGATCCGCCACAGCGCCTGGCCGCGCACGCCCAGGGGCACGGGCTCGTCTTTCTCGCTGTAGGCCGTGGCGCGGGAGCCATCGAACACGCGATAGCTCGACGGTTGCAGCAAGACGATGTTGTGATGCTGGCACAGCTCGGCCAGGCGCTCGACGGCGCGCTCCTGGCTGGCCAGGCGCTGCTCGCTGACGGCCTCGGCCTGGAACCAGTCGAAGTAGTACGCCAGGTTGATCAAGGCGTCCGGACGGGTGTCGTCGAGCAGTTGCGTCAGGCTCGCGGCATCCCAACCGTCTTCGGGCGGGCGGGGGGCAAGAAAACCGATGTCTTCTTCTGCACCGAGGCGAATCAGCGCCTGCCCAAGGGCATTTCCGCCGCCCAGTAACATAAGGCGCATTCGCATAAAGTCAGCAGGCCCAGTCTATTGGCACAAGAATTTGGTCGACCACGCCCGCAGGCGTTGTCGGAATCGTTGCATTTTGCGGGTTTAGTGCGCAACCGTCATCCGTAAAGTGTGGATCGCATCTTACAAGGCTGGTAGCTGACTTGTGGCGAGGGGATTCATCCCCGCTGGGCTGCGCAGCAGCCCCTTTAATTGCCACCTGGGTGGGTCAGATCTATCCCATTTGCTTGTTTGGGGCTGCTTCGCAGCCCAGCGGGGATGAATCCCCTCGCCACAGGCACAGTATCAGTACTTGCATCCTCCCCACCTCGCCCGCATACACTGATCCTATGAATCTGCCCCTTGCAGCCGACCACGCCATGGCAGGCTTTCACCCCGCCGTTCGCGCCTGGTTCAGCCAGACATTCCCGGCGGTCACGGCCGCCCAGGCCCAAGCGTGGCCGTTGATCGGCCAGCGTCGTTCGACCCTGGTGGCGGCGCCTACCGGCTCGGGCAAGACCTTGACGGCTTTTCTCGCCGTGCTCGATGACCTGGTGCATCGCGGCCTGGAACAGGGCGGCCTGCCGGACCAAACGCTGGTGGTCTACGTCTCGCCGCTCAAGGCCTTGAGCAACGATATCCAGATCAACCTGCAAAATCCGCTGGCCGGCATCACCGAACAGCTGCGGCGGATGGACCTGCCCCCCCTGCACATCACCACCGCTGTGCGTACCGGCGACACGCCGCAGAAAGAACGCTCGGCGATGCGCAAGACCGCGCCGCACATCCTGGTGACCACCCCCGAATCGCTCTACGTGCTGCTCGGTTCCGATTCCGGCCGGCAGATGCTCGCCAGCACCCGCACGGTGATCGTCGACGAAATCCACGCCATCGCCGCCAGCAAGCGCGGCAGCCACCTGGCCTTGAGCCTGGAACGCCTGCAAGCCCTGTGCGCCGAACCGTTGATGCGCATCGGCCTGTCCGCCACGCAAAAGCCCATCGAAGCGGTGTCGCGTTTTCTCGTCGGTGAGGGACGTAGCTGCGAAATCGTCGACATCGGCCACGCCCGCCCCCGGGACCTGGACATAGAGGTGCCGCCAGTACCGCTGTCGGCGGTGATGGCCAATGACGTGTGGGAACTGGTCTACAACCGCCTCGCCGAGCTGGCCCGGGAACACCGCACCACCCTGGTGTTCGTCAACACCCGGCGCCTGGCCGAGCGCCTGAGCCGTCATCTGAGCGAGCGCCTGGGCAAGGACGCCGTGGCGGCCCATCACGGCAGCCTGGCCAAGGAGTTTCGCCTCGACGCCGAACAACGCCTCAAGCGCGGCGAACTGAAGGTGCTGATCGCCACCGCGTCCCTGGAGCTGGGCATTGATATCGGCGATGTCGACCTGGTCTGCCAGATCGCCTCGCCCCGTTCGATCTCGGCGTTCCTGCAACGGGTCGGTCGTTCCGGTCACCAGGTCGGTGGCACGCCCAAGGGCCGCCTGTTCGCCACCACCCGCGACGACTTGATCGAATGCGCCGCCCTGCTCGACTGCGTGCGCCGTGGCGAACTCGACATCCTGCACATTCCCAAGGCGCCACTGGATGTGCTGGCCCAGCAGATTGTCGCCGAGGTCAGTTGCCGGGAATGGCCGGAGCAGGCGCTGCTGGAGACCTTCCGCCGCGCCTCGCCCTACGCCGAGCTGGACGAAGGGCATTACCAGGCGCTGTTGCAGATGCTCGCCGAAGGCCTCAATGGCCGCCAGGGCGTGCGCAGCGCCTACCTGCACCGCGATGCCGTGACCCGGACCCTGCGCGGGCGCCGGGGCAGCAAGCTGACCGCCGTGACCAGCGGCGGCACCATTCCAGACAATGCCGACTACAGCGTGCTGCTCGAACCCCAAGGGCTGAACATCGGCAGCGTCAACGAAGACTTCGCGGTGGAGAGCATTGCCGGCGATGTGTTCCAGTTGGGCAATACCTCTTACCGCATCATTCGCGTCGAAACTGGCCGCGTGCGGGTCGAGGACGCCCAGGGCCAACCGCCGACCATCCCGTTCTGGCTCGGCGAAGCGCCGGGACGCAGCGCCGAATTGTCCCTGGCCGTGGCGCGCCTGCAAGCCCAGCTCGATCAACTGCTCGGCGCCACGCCGGGCCATCTGCAACCGGCCCTGGATTGGCTGACCGGCACCCTGCAACTGAACCTGGCCAGCGCCGAACAACTGGTGGATTACCTGGCCCCGGCGCGCCTGGCCTTCGGCGCCCTGCCGTCCCAGGACACGCTGCTGATGGAGCGTTTTTTCGACGAGTCCGGCGGCACGCAACTGATCATCCACACGCCCTTCGGCAGCCGTATCAACCGCGCCTGGGGCCTGGCCTTGCGCAAGCGCTTCTGCCGCACCTTCAACTTCGAATTGCAGGCCGCCGCCAGTGAAGACGCCATCGTGCTCTCGCTGTCCACCAGCCACAGCTTCGAACTGGACGAAGTGTGGCGCTACCTCAACAGCCACAGCGCCGAGCAGATCCTGGTCCAGGCGGTGCTGGATGCGCCGCTGTTCGGCGTGCGCTGGCGCTGGAACGCTGGCGTGGCCCTGGCCTTGCCGCGCTACGCCGGCGGGCGCAAAGTCGCCCCGCAGATCCAGCGGATGAAAAGCGAGGACCTGATTGCCAGCGTGTTTCCGGACCAGATCGCCTGCCTGGAAAACCTCGCCGGCGAGCGGGAAATCCCCGACCATCCGCTGGTGGAACAGACCCTCGACGATTGCCTGCACGAAGCCATGGACAGCGAAGGTTGGCTGACGCTGTTGCGGCGCATGGAAGCCGGCCAGATTCGCCTGATCAGCCGCGACCTGCCGGCGCCCTCGCCGCTGGCGGCGGAAATCCTCAGCGCCCGGCCCTACACCTTTCTCGACGACGCGCCGCTGGAAGAACGGCGCACCCAGGCGGTGATCAACCGGCGCTGGAGCGATCCACAGGCCACCGACGACCTCGGCGCCCTGGACGCCGAAGCCATCCAGTCGGTCCGGGATGAAGCCTGGCCGACGCCGACCAATCTTGATGAGATGCACGAAGCCTTGATGAGCCTGGCCTGCATCGCCGACAGCGAAGCCAACGCCCACGCGCCGTGGCTGGATTGGTTGCAGACGCTGGCCGAGGGCGGACGCGCCAGCCATGTGCAGATCAGCGCCGAACGCGGCTTGTGGGTGGCGCTGGAACGGCTGACGTGTCTGCAAGCGGTTTATCCACAGGCCCAATGGCAACCAGCGCTGACGCCCTTGGCCGGTTTCGATGAAGCCTGGGACGGCGACGAGGCCCTGGTGGAAGTGCTCCGCGCCCGACTCAGCGCCTTTGGCCCGCTGCCGTTGAAGGCCATTGCCTACCCGCTGGGGTTGTTGACACCGCAGGTCACCCAGGCCCTGGCGCAGCTCGAGCAGCAAGGCTATGTGCTGCGTGGGCGGTTCACGCCGGGCACCGGCCAGGAGGAATGGTGCGAGCGGCATTTGCTGGCGCGGATTCATCGCTACACGGTCAAGCGCCTGCGCCGGGAAATCGAGCCGGTGATGTTGCAGGACTTCATGCGCTTTTTGTTCGACTGGCAGCACCTGTCGTCATCCACCCAGGGCCGGGGCACTGCCGTGCTGCCATCGATCCTCGGCCAGTTCGAAGGTTTCCCGGCCGCGGCGTCAGCCTGGGACAGCGACCTGCTGCCGGCGCGGATCAAAGACTATTCGCCCAGTTGGCTCGATGAGTTGTGCCGCAGTGGCAAGTGGGTATGGACGCGCCTGAGTGCGCACCAGAAGCCTTCCGCCAGCGCCCTGCGCAGCACGCCGGTGGTATTGCTGCCGCGCAGCCAGGTGGCGCTGTGGAGCAGCCTGGCCGGGCAAACGGCCCTTGATGAGCTGTCGCCCAAGACACAAAAAGTCCATCAGGCCCTCGCCGAACACGGCGCGCTGTTTTTCGACGAACTGGCCCACGAGGCCCATCTGCTGCGCAGCGAACTGGAAATCGCCTTGCAGGAACTGGTGGGTGCCGGGTTGGTGAATGCCGACAGCTTCGCCGGCTTGCGCGCGCTGATCACCCCCGCCAGCAAACGCCAGGCCCGCAGCAGTCGGCGCGGGCGCGGGGCGTTTGTCGGCGGCATGGACGACGCCGGGCGCTGGGCCTTGCTGCGCCGTAGCCAACCCGCACCGGTGGAAGGTAACCGCCCGGCGCCGACACCGCCCGAGACCCTGGAACACATCGCCATGACCCTGCTGCGCCGCTACGGCGTGGTGTTCTGGCGCTTGCTGGAGCGGGAGGCGGATTGGTTGCCGAGCTGGCGCGAGCTGCTGCGTACCTTTCATCGCCTGGAGGCGCGGGGCGAGATTCGTGGCGGGCGGTTCGTCAGCGGCCTGGCAGGCGAACAATTCGCCCTGCCCGAAGCCATCCCGCTGCTGCGCGAAGTGCGCCGCCGCCCCACCGACGGCAGCCTGGTGGCGGTGTGCGGCGTCGACCCGCTGAACCTGGCCGGCACCCTGCTGCCGGGGGCGAAAGTGCCGGCGCTGGCGGGCAATCGGCTGGTGTATCGCGATGGTTTGCCGGTGGCGGCGCAGATTGCTGGCAAGCAGCATCTTTGGATGGAGTTGGATGCTCATGGGATGGCTGAGATCAGGAATAAGCTGATCCAACACCATTAGCCTACACATCACACCTGTGGCGAGGGAGCTTGCTCCCGCTGGGCTGCGTAGCAGGCCCAAACAATACATCCGTGCGCGGCAATATCCGCCCAAAGCGACGACTGCTTCGCAGCCGAGCGGGAGCAAGCTCCCTCGCCACAGGGTTACCGATTAGCTCACGACTCCCCCGATTCTTTCGGCTCCTCCACGAACCGCTTGGGCAACATCACCTGCTGTGGATAAGTCTGCGCAAAGTGCACCGCCGGGTGGTTATCCACAAGCTTCTTCAACTGCTGGTTGAACGCCCGGCTCACCGCATATTGCCCACCCGACACGGTGCGGAACTGCGCCGTGAGCACCACGCCGTTGAGGTCCATCTTGTCCACGCCAAACACATCCAACGGCCCTTGCAGGTTGAACTTGAGGAACGGGTCTTCGGCGATCGAACGCCCGGCCTCGCGAATCAGCTCGATGGCCTGGTCCACGTCGGTGTCATAGGTGAACTGCACAGAGAAGAAAGCAAAGGCAAATTGCCGGGACTGGTTTGTCACCGCCTTGATCTGGCCGAACGGCACCGAATGCACGAAGCCCTTGCCGTCGCGCAGGCGCAGGGTGCGGATGGTCAGGCCTTCGACGGTGCCGGCGTGGCCAGAGCTGAGCACAACCCAGTCGCCGATGGACAGCGTGTCTTCGATAATGATGAACAGCCCAGTGATGACGTCCTGCACCAGTTGCTGGGAACCGAAGCCGATCGCCAGCCCCACCACCCCGGCACCGGCCAGCAACGGCGCGACGTTGATGCCCAGGTTGGCCATGGTGGTGATCGCGCAAATCACCACCAGGATGATTTTCGCCGCGTTGCGCAACAGCGGCAGGATGGTCTTGACCCGGGTACTGGGCTGACGGGCCCCGCGCTTGTTCAACGGCGGTTTCAGGGCTTCCTGGATCGCCGTGTCGAGCACCACCCACGTGAGCCAGGTCATCAGGAAGATCAGGCCGATGCGGCTCAAGGAATCGCTGATCGCCCGGCCTATGGCATTGCGCGAGGCGAACTCGAACAGGGAAATGCCCCAGATCCGTCCGAGGACTTCGATGAATACCACCGCCATGACGATGCGCAGCAACGCGTGCAGCAGGCTCAACAGGCGGCCCTTGTAGGCGCTGTTGCGCTGGATGGCCTCGGCCTTGGGCGACTTGAAGACGTGTTGGAACACCGTGCTGAGGAACACCGTGGCGATCAGCAGGATGGTGGTGAACAGCGCACAACGCAGGGCTTTCTGGTTGTCCTCGCCGACACCGATCAGGCTCACCGCCGACACCAGCACCATCAACAGGATCGGCCAATACCAGAGCCCGGAGAAAATCCGCAGCGACTCCTGCAAGGCCGGTTGCTTCAAGCGCTGGGCCAGCGGGCGGTTGCGGATCAGGTGCGCCACGGGCCTGCGCATGCGAATCACCAGCCAGCCAAAGATCACCGAGGCAAACAAGCCGGTGAACACTGCGATGCTGCTGGTGATGTTGCCGCCCAGTTGCCGGGCGATCTGTGGGCTGGTCAGGGCATCGCTGAGGGCGGCGAGAAAACCGATCATGAACAATGGCCGGGGGCTGAAGCGCCGGATCATCGCCACCGCCCGGCGTTTGTGACCCGCGTTGAACATCACGATCACGCACAGCAACACCGAGGTGGAGAAAATGCCGCTGCTGGTGGCGTAGGCGAAGCACAGCGCCAGGGCGCGACCGACCGACACCTGCAGGAAGTGGCTGACGTACAGGGTCAGCGGCAGGCAGATCAACGCCGCAGCGGTGTACGGCAGCAGATAACCGAGCAGGTCGCGCAGGCGCTGGCGGGTGCGCAACCAGCGGCGCCGGCCCAGATGGCGCAGCAGCAGCCGCGCGCCCGACCAGATCAGTGCAAAAGCGCCGATCCAGACGCTCGACAACAACAGGAAATCCCCCGCCACGCGCCAGGACGAACGGGACGTCTGGTCTACCAGCCGGTCCATCTCATCCGCCGCCCGGTCCGCCCGCAGGCGCCAGGCATCCACCAGGCTTTGGTTGAGATCGAGTTTGTCCTGGACATCGTCAATGCTCGAACTGATGGCCCCCAATAAACCGCCCTGCACCAGCGGCGCAGGTTCGGCGGGCGGTTCATCGGGCTTGGAGGTGCCAGGGACAGCGGCGGTGCCGTAGGCGCTGGTACCGGTCAGCGCCAGCAAGAACAGCAGCAATACAGTGCTCAATCGAGACAAGACGCGAGGCTCCTTCACACGGGATCGGTAAGGAACTGATCAATATTGCGCCGGCAAGTTCGCTCGCAAGGCCAATACAAAACCTTGTGGCGAGGGAGCTTGCTCCCGCTGGGGCGCGCAGCGGCCCTGTTTTTGGGACTTACTGCGCATCCCTCGCCACAGCTTCACTGCCGCCGGGCATCCCATCGAAACTTTCCAGGCCGCGCAACAGTCATCAAAAGACACAGGCTGCACGAGGTCATTGGCACGGGAGGGATACATGACGGCGATCCACATTGGCATTTCCGGTTGGCGCTACACGCCCTGGCGGGGGGATTTCTACCCCAAGGGGCTGGCCCAGAAACGGGAACTGCAATTCGCCTCGCGAGCGGTCAATAGCATCGAAATCAATGGATCGTTCTACGCCCTGCAACGCCCCGAACGGTATGCCCAGTGGTACGCCGAGACACCGCCCGGCTTCGTGTTCAGCGTCAAGGCCCCGCGTTTCATCACCCATATCAAGCGCCTGCGGGACATCCGCAAGCCGTTGGCCAATTTCTTCGCCTCCGGCGTGCTGGAGCTCAAGGAGAAGCTGGGCGCGATCCTCTGGCAGTTTCCGCCCAGCTTCAAATTTGACCCCGAGCTGTTCGAAGACTTCCTCAAGCAACTGCCCCACGACACCGAAGGTGCCGCCGCCCTGGCCCGCGAGCACGAGCCGCGCCTGGACGGCCACGCCAGCACCACCACTGATAAAAAGCGCCCACTGCGCCACGCCGTGGAAATCCGCCATGAGAGCTTTATCGACCCGCACTTCGTCACGCTGCTCAAGCGCTACGACGTGGCCCTGGTGATCGCCGACACGGCCGGCAAATGGCCCTATCGTGAAGACGTCACCAGCGATTTCGTCTACCTGCGCCTGCACGGCGCCGAGCAGCTGTACGCCAGCGGCTACACCGACGAGGCGTTGAAGCGCTGGGGCGCGCGGATCGAGGCCTGGAGCCACGGCAAGCAACCCACCGACGCCCAGTTGATCGACCCCGACAAGAAACCCCGGGCCCGTAAAAGCAGGGAAGTGTTCTGCTATTTCGACAACGACATCAAAGTCCGCGCGCCCTATGACGCACGCCACTTGCTGGAGCACTTCCATCTGGACAAGGACCTCGCCACCGCGCCCGGCGAGCGCCCGGCCGAAGGGGTGTTGCCATGAACCGCCCGGAAACCAGCGAAACGACCCACGAGCCGACCCAGCAACAGGCCCAGGTTCTCGACCCGGTTAGCCGTTTCACCGTGCTGACGGTCAACACCCACAAGGGCTTCACCGCCCTGAACCGGCGCTTCATCCTGCCGGAACTGCGCGAAGCGGTGCGCAGCGTGTCCGCCGATGTGGTGTTCTTGCAGGAAGTCCACGGCACCCACGAACACCACCCCCAGCGCTATAGCAACTGGCCGAGCATGCCGCAATACGAGTTCCTGGCCGACAGCCTCTGGCCGCAGTTCGCCTACGGGCGCAACGCGGTGTATCCGGCGGGCGACCACGGCAACGCGCTGCTGTCGAAATTCCAGATCATCCGCCACGACAACCTGGACGTGTCCATCAGCGGCCATGAGAACCGCGGCATGCTCCACAGCGTGCTGCGCCTGCCGGGCGATGGACAGCAAGTGCACGCCATTTGCGTGCACCTGGGGCTGCGCGAAGGTCATCGTGTCGAGCAACTCAAGCTGCTTTGCCAGCGCTTGAGCGAACTGCCGCCCGACGCGCCAGTGATCGTCGCGGGTGACTTCAACGACTGGCGCGGCAAGGCCAGTGAACTGCTCGAACCCTGCGGCCTGCGGGAAGTGTTCGCCGAACAGTGGGGCAAACCGGCCCGCAGCTTTCCGGCGCGCCTGCCGGTCCTGCGCCTGGACCGCATCTACGTGCGCAACCTCAAGGCCCGTCATCCCAAGGTGTTGAGCGTACGACCCTGGTCGCACCTCTCCGACCACGCACCGCTGTCGGTGGAGATCGAATTATGAGCGCGACAATGAACAAGGCGACGGTTGAGCAGGTCGAGGTGCCACCCACCGAACGCAACCCGGCGCTGACGGATATCGAATACGGCTGGCACGGCAACAATCGCGTCAAGCTGTTGGAAAACGGCGAAGAGTATTTCCCCAGGGTCTTCGAAGCCATTCGCCGGGCCGAGGCAGAAATCCTCCTGGAGACTTTCATCCTGTTCGAGGACAAGGTCGGTTATGAACTGCGGGACCTGTTGGTCGAAGCTGCCGCGCGGGGAGTGCGCATCACCGTCAGCCTCGATGGCTTCGGCTGCGGAGAGCTGACCACCGAATTCCTCGCCTCGTTGAGCGACGCTGGCGTGCGCCTGCAAATGTTCGATCCTGCCCCACGGCGCCTGGGCATCCGCACCAACTGGTTCCGTCGCCTGCACCGCAAGATCGTGGTGGTGGACGGGGTGATTGCGTTTATCGGCGGGATCAATTTTTCCGCCGACCACCTGGGCGATTTCGGACCCGAGGCCAAGCAGGATTACTCCGTGGAAATCAAAGGCCCGGCGGTGGTGGATATCCATCACTTCGCGCTGTTGCAGAGCGGACGGCCTGCCCGGGCCAAATACTGGTGGCAACGGCGTCGCAGTCGGCGCAACGAATTGGCCATCAACGACCACGACGGCCAGGTGCGCCTGGTCTACCGGGATAATCACGAACACCAGACCGACATTGAAGAGGTTTACCTGCAAGTGCTGCGCAGCGCCCAGCGGCGGGTGGTGATCGCCAATGCCTACTTCTTCCCTGGCTACCGGTTGCTGCGCGAGATCCGCAACGCGGCACGGCGGGGCGTGGAAGTACGGCTGATCCTGCAAGGCCAGCCGGACATGCTGATCGCCAAGCTCGCCGCGCGCATGCTCTACAGCTACCTGCTCAAGGCCGGCGTGGTGATCTACGAATATTGCGAGCGACCGCTGCACGGCAAGGTCGCCCTGGTGGATGAGGATTGGAGCACGGTGGGTTCGAGCAACCTCGACCCGCTGAGCCTGTCCCTGAATCTGGAAGCCAATGTGCTGATCCGCGACCGGGCGTTCAATCGCGAGTTGTTCGAGCGCCTCGACTATCTGAGCCGCAACCATTGCACCGCCATGCCCGAGGACCACGCCCCCCGGGGCCTGTTGTGGCGTATGACCATCGGTTTCATGGTGTTCCACTTTTTGCGCCATTTCCCGGCCTGGGCCGGCTGGCTGCCGGCCCATAAACCGCGTCTGAAACCATTTTCACCGCCGACGGCGGTCCGGAGCGAACCCCATGAACCACTCTGAAGCGCACGCCGCGCCGAGAGATGCCCATGCGCCGGAACAGTCCAAGCCCAAATCCCGCTGGAGCCGCTGGAGCCGCTGGAAAAGACCGCTGACCCTGGCGTTTTTCCTGCTGTTGATCGTGCTGTTCACCACCTTGGCCCGACGCATCGATTGGTCGGAAGTGTTCGCCACCCTGGCAGACTTCAAGGTGCGCACCTTGATCATTGCCGCCGCGCTGACCGTCACCAGTTTCATCACCTATGCCTGCTTCGACCTGATCGGTCGCACCTACATCCGCCAGAAACTGGGTTGGCGGCAGATCTTGCCGGTGGGGGTGATCAGTTACGCGTTCAACCTCAACCTCAGCGCCTGGGTCGGTGGTATCGCCATGCGCTATCGCCTGTATTCGCGACTGGGGGTCAGCAGCGGGAACATCGCCAAAATTCTCGGCCTGAGCCTGGCCACCAACTGGTTCGGCTACATGACCTTGGCCGGGGTGGTGTTCAGCAGCGGCCTGGTGACCATGCCGCCGGGCTGGAAACTCAGCAGCGATGCGTTGCAAGGCGTCGGCGCGCTGTTGCTGCTGGTGAGTGCCGGTTACCTGGTGGCCTGCCGGTTTTCCAAGCGCCGGGCCTGGACGATTCGCGGCATGGAAATCAATCTGCCGTCGCTGCGCATGGCGGTGCTGCAACTGGCGTTGGGCGCGCTGAACTGGTCGTTGATGGCGGCGGTGATCTTCACGTTGCTGCCCGGCAAACTGGATTATCCAGTGGTGCTCGGGGTGTTGCTGATCAGCAGCATTGCGGGGGTCATCACCCACATTCCGGCGGGGCTTGGGGTGTTGGAAGCGGTGTTCGTTGCGCTGCTGCAACATGAAGTGTCGCGGGGCAGCCTGCTGGCGGGATTGATCGCCTACCGGGCGATCTATTTCATCCTGCCGTTGCTGATTACCGTGGTGATGTACCTGGTGATCGAGGCGAAGGCCAAGGCGTTGCGGGTCAAGCCTGGGGTCAAGTGATGGGTTGCCTGGCCTGGCCTCATCGCGAGCAAGCTCGCTCCCACATTGGATCGGTTGTGAACACACTTATCTCGATCGCTACACATCCCCTGTGGGAGCGAGCCTGCTCGCGATGGGCCCCCAACACCGCACGATCAGCGTTCATGGATGATGCTCAAGCGCTCTCCCACCACCATTTCCGTGATCCAGTCCACCAGGATCGAGGTGTAGGCCTGCTGTGACACGGGGTCGCTCAAGGCATGATCGGCACCGTCGATGATCCGGTGAGTCAGCGAGTGGGTCTGCTGGCACGCCGCCCGGTAGCTCATGATGGTGGCATGGGGCACGTAGGCATCGGTCTCGGACTCCACCAGCAACACATCGCCGGTGAACTGCGAACACGCATGCAAGGCGCGATTGGTTCCGGCGTGCACCAGCGTGCTGCGGTAATCCAGCAGGTCGGTCTTGTCCAGGTCGCGCTTGGGGGTGTGCCATTGCTCGTCGCGGTACAGCGCTGGCACCCGCAGGGCCAGCCAGCGTACCGGACGCAACGAAGTCAGAATCGAAGCCAGGTAGCCACCATAACTGGTGCCCACCACGGCAATCGCCGAGGTATCCAAGGCCGGGTGCGCGAGCAAGCGGTCGTAGGCCGCCAACAGGTCTCGCAGGTTGTCCTCGCGGGTGACCCGCGACAACGGGATCCCCGCTCCGCCGGTGTGCCCACGCAAGTCGAAGGTCAGGCACACGCAACCCAGGCCGGCGATGCCTTTGGCCCGTTCCAGGTCCCGCTCCTGGCTACCGCCCCAGCCGTGCACGAACAACACGCCAGGAACCTTCGACTTGGGACTCAGGAATGTCCCGTTCATGCGTTCATCGTCAATCTCGATCTGAATGGTTTCACTTCTAGCCGTCATAGGATTGAACCGTTACGTATTTGAGAAGGAAGTCACCGTTGTGCGCCTCGCCGCGATAGACCTCCCTCGCGCCGGGCGGCAGCGGTTGCTCGGTGTAGGTCTCCACCGAGGACACCCGCACCGCGCTGGTTTGCGGCGCTTCGACGAACACCTGCAACGCCGCCAGTTCGGCGCTGCTGGCGCCGCCCATGCGCCATGACTGTTCCAACACACCGCCACGGGGCTGGCCGGCGGCATCCAGGCCCTGGGCGATGTCGTAATTGCGCCGCGATGCAAAAAAGCTCGGGTAGGCCTGATTGGCGGCGTCATCGAACACCTGCGCCAGGCGCACCGCCTCGCGCACATCGTCGGGCAGTTCGAGCCTGAGCAACTCGATATAACCGCCCTGTACTATCAGCAGGCCCGACCCGCCGTACACCTCCACCCCCTCGCTGTCGTGGGTCAGGTGTTGCACACCGCAATAACTCAGGACCTTGCCGTTGATGAAGCTCTGGCCGACGCTCTGGGTCTTGACCTCGTTGAGGTGCTGTTCCAGCGCCACCCCATCGCGAAACAGCGCCTGGGCGTCCGGCCCGGCGACAATTTCATCGAACTGCGCCAGGCTCTTGATCAGCCGTTGCCCGCGCCCGGCACAGGCATGGATCGGCTTGAGGCGAATCGGCCCGGTGTACAGCAAGTGCTCGGCGGCCGGGCGCGCATCCTTGAGCGAAAAGACCGTCACGCCATCGAGTACCGCGCCTCGCGTGAGCTTGGCAAACAGCGGCGACCAGCCTTTGGGCGCCACGGCATCCTTATTCAACAGACCGTGGGTAATCGCCTTGGTGCAGATAAAATCATGCTCGACATACCCACCCCACACATCCTCCGGCCCCTTGACCCCCAGGCGCATCAAGGTTTCGGTGCCGATCAGGGTTTGCGTGGGCAACAGATAAAGATCATGACCGGCCCGAGGGTCATGACTGTCGTCGTACTCCCATCCCAGGATCTGTGCCAGCCACCGGGCCAGTGCACGATTGGTCTCGACCTCATGGCGCGGCGCTTGTGGATTGACCGAATAGGCCACTACCCGCTTGTTGCGATTGACTGGTGTCATGCGTTGCCCTTTTTCCTGCGTTCGATGGCTTTGGATATGCCTGTGAATCAGGAAAGGTGCAGAGATCAGGCCAACGGTGGCATCGGCAGGGATGGCTCAGCCAAACGGGCGTCTAGTGCGCAGTTGATAGCATCGGGCCTGTTTCATTCTGCACGACCCATGATAGGCATCCCGCAAATTGCACGATATCCAGCAGCAAAGAACCTACACCGGATGTAGTCAGTTGGGATGGTGGGGCTGCTGCGCAGCCCAGCGGGAGCAAGCTCCCTCGCCACAAAGGTCCAGTGTCAGCCTTTGGGAGTGCCCGGTGGATTTACCCCAAACCGCGCCCGATAATCACTCGGCGCCAACCCGGTGATTTTCCTGAACGTCGCGCGAAAGGCGCTCGGGTCCTGGTAACCGACGGTCCAGGCAATGTGGTCGATGGTGCCATTGGTGAACTCCAGCATTTCCCGGGCTTTGCCGACGCGCAGATGCTGGCAGTATTCGGTGGGCTTGAGCCCGGTGGCGGCGCGAAACCTGCGCAGGAAGGTACGTTCTTCCAGCCCGGCGCGTTCGGCCATCGCACCGAGGGAAACCTCCACCGCGCCGCTGCTTTGCAACCAATGCTGGACCTTGAGAATCGCCGGGTCGCCATGGCCGAGGATGGGTGCAAAATTACTGCCGCACTGGCTCGCGCTGTCGCTGTGCTCGATCACCAGGAATTGCGCCGTGCGCGTGGCGATGCTGGGCCCGAGCAGGCGGTCCACCAGGCGTAGCCCCAGCTCCGACCAGGCCATCAGCCCGGCGGTGGTGATCAGGTCGCCGTCGTCGACGATGGGTTTGTCGGCATTGAGCTTGATTTTCGGGTAACGCGCGGCAAAGGTCTTGGCCGAAGTCCAGTGGGTGGTGGCGCTGCGCCCGTCGAGCAGGCCGCTTTCGGCCAGCAGGATCGAGCCCACGCAAACCCCGCCGAGCACTGTGCCGTCGGCATGCTGCGCCCGCAGCCAATCCATCAGCGCCTGAGAGACCAAACCTTCACTGAAACCGGCAAGGGACGGTGGAATCAACAACGCCACCAGCTTGCCCGCCGGGCCTGTTTCGCTGTCGAACACCCGCAACGGCGCCTCGCCCTCCTCCGCCCGCCAGTGACTTACCCGCAGCGTTGGCAACTGCACGCTGGCATGCTCGGCCGCGATCCGCTGAGCCACGGCGAACAGATCGGTCAAGCCATGCACCGCCGCCAGTTGCGCGCCAGGGTAGATGAGCACCCCAAGCTCGGCGACCGCCCTTTGCTGCATCATTGTCAGTTTTCCCTCGCTTATTGTCGTTGCGGCCAATCCTCGAAGCGACGGTAAAAGCCAATACTGGCTTCACACCCAATCTGATCGAGGAAGCCCCCATGTCGAAGCAAGCGCTCATCGTAGTCGATATCCAGAACGACTACTTCCCCCAGGGCAAATGGCCGTTGGTCGGCGCCGAAGCCGCCGCCGACAATGCCGTACGGTTGATCGAAGCCTTCCGTCAGGCCGGTGATCGCGTGGTGCACATCCGCCACGAGTTCACCTCCGACGACGCCCCGTTCTTCACCCCAGGCTCGGAAGGCGCACAACTGCATCCTAAAGTGCTCAACCGCGCCGACGAACCGGTGGTGCTCAAACATTTCGTCAATTCGTTTCGTGAGACCGAACTACAATCCCTCCTCGAGCACCATGGCATCGAACAACTGGTGGTGGTCGGCAGCATGAGCCACATGTGCGTCGACGGCGTCGTGCGGGCGGCGGCAGACCTGGGCTACGGCGTCACGGTGATCCACGATGCCTGCGCCACCCTCGACCTGGAATTCAACGGCGTCGTCGTGCCGGCCGCCCAAGTGCACGCGGCGTTCATGGCCGCGCTGGGGTTTGCCTATGCGAGTGTGGTGAGCACCGAGCAATTCCTGGCCGACCATCAATAAACCCACGACATTACTAAAAACCGCACTTCATCATCCAAGTGCGGTTTTGCCTCAGGCATCAACGGCGTGTCTGGAGGCGATCAAGTCTCCAGCACGAGCAACAACCGCGGCGTCGTCGCCACGAACCCCATCTGCTGCGCTTCGCGCGCCATCCCTTCAGCTTCTCGCCGCTGCGCCCCTACTGTTTTTACTAGGCGTACTTGAGGAATAACGATAAGAATGGCCGGGCATTTTTCCCAAGAGCCAGCCGTATGAAACGCAAACGCCCACCGCGCCTGGTCGAATCTCCGTTCCCGACCGCTACATCAGCGCCACTGCACCCGCCCTCGTGGGATTGCTCAAGCAACGTATCCAGGCCGGGATACCTGGGCACGATGGTGTATGCCGTGGTAATGCTGCTGGCCTTGCCGGTCTATGGGCTGACAGTGCTATCGACGAAGCTGTTTCATGTCGGACAAAACCTGTCGCCCATTCATACAAGAGTGATCGAGGCCCCCCTGTTTATAGCGCTCGCGTTCATCAGCGCATTCGCGGCCGTCTGCGTGCTCAACTGGCTGGCATCCGGACCTGAGGTGCTCGGTTTCTGCTTTGACGAACGCCAGCAACGCCTCACCTTCACCCAATGCCGCCCTGCCCGGCAAACCACCGAAGAATGCGTGCCGTACAGCGACATCCACTCCATCAGGCCCTACATAACGACCGCTTCCGCCCACTTTTGTCACTTTGTGGTGTGCTTCGCCGGGGCCAATGGCAAACCGATCGAACTTCGGTTTTCGGAGGTAACGGTGCGGGACATGGCGTTCCATGCCGAATGGTTGAGGCAGTCGATTGGCGAGAGGATGCAGGAAGTATTGGATCTGGATTTGTGAGCATGACCGGGATTGCCCGGGGTCCTCAAGTCATGAACCTGGCCTGCGCCAATAAATAAAAAGCCCCAAGGGCAGAGTGCGCTTGGGGCTTTTTTTCAAACTATTGGCTGAGTAGTCTCAACCCGTCATCAGAACGGAATATCGTCATCAAAGCTGTCGAAATCCGGAGCCGGTTGCGGCGCGGCCTGTTGGGGGGCCGGGCGTTCACGTTGTGGCTGCGGAGCCGACTGCTGTGGACGAGGTGCCTGCTGACGAGGGGCCGACTGCTGATAGTTGTTGCCACCTTGTTGCTGGTCGCCCTGTGGACGGCCACCCAGCAATTGCATGGTGCCTTGCATGTCGACCACGATTTCGGTGGTGTAACGCTTGATGCCGTCTTTTTCCCACTCGCGGGTCTGCAGCTTGCCTTCGATGTACACCTGCGAACCCTTGCGCAGGTATTCGCCGGCGATCTCAGCCACTTTGCCGAACATCGACACGCGGTGCCATTCGGTCTTCTCGACCTTCTGGCCGGTCTGCTTGTCGGTCCACTGTTCGCTGGTCGCCAGACTCAGGTTGGTCACGGCGTTGCCGTTCGGCAGGTAGCGAACTTCGGGATCCTGGCCGCAAGTACCGACCAATATGACTTTGTTAACCCCACGGGCCATAACGTTCTCCTAGGCTTCGCACGTAGTCGGGGCCGGGTTGTTCACCAGGCGCTCGAGCGTCGCACGATCCAATAATTCGGTGTCGAGTTTGATATACACGGCCGCTTCGTCGGCGACCACCACTGCATCGGTTACTCCAACGACGGCCTTCAGACGCTCGGTCAGGCCAGCCTCACGAATCGCCTCGGGCGATAAGGGCAAGCGCAGGCTCGTCACATAGGGAGGTTCGCGCATGGTAACAGCAAAGGCCAACCAAAGTGCAGCCAGCGCGGCACAACCCAGGAACACAACCGACAAACCGCCATGCTGGAACAGCCAGCCGCCGAGGATCCCGCCCAACGCCGAACCCAGGAACTGGCTGGTGGAATAAACCCCCATCGCCGTGCCCTTGCCGCCCGCCGGCGAGACCTTGCTGATCAACGACGGCAGCGAGGCTTCCAGCAGATTGAACGCGGTGAAGAACACCACCGTGCCGATCACCAGGGCCCGCAAGCTATCGCCGAACTGCCAGAAGAATAGCTCAGTGAGCATCAGCGTCATGACGGCGCCGAGCAAAACTCGTTTCATTTTGCGTCGTTTTTCGCCATAGATGATGAACGGGATCATGGCGAAGAACGAAATCAGCAGCGCCGTCAGGTAGACCCACCAGTGCTGCTCCTTGGGCAGGCCGGCCTTCTCGACCAGGGCCAGCGGCAAGGCCACGAAGCTGGACATCAGCATGGCGTGGAGCACGAAAATGCCCAGGTCCAGGCGCAACAGGTCCGGGTGCTTGAGCGTCGGGATCAGCGCCTGGCGCGCCACCCCGGATTCCCGGTGCTGCAACGGGCCAGTGGCGTGCGGCACCATGAACGCCACGATCAGGATCCCCACCAGTGCCATGGCCCCGGTCGCCAGGAACAGGCCGGACAAGCCAAAGGCGCGGGTCAGCAAGGGGCCTACCACCATGGCCACGGCAAACGACAGACCAATGGTCATGCCGATCATGGCCATGGCCTTGGTTCGATGTTGTTCGCGAGTCAAGTCTGACAGCAGCGCCATGACGGCCGCGGAAATAGCCCCGGCGCCCTGCAGGATGCGTCCGGCGATCACGCCCCAGATCGAGTCGGCATTGGCCGCCAGCACACTGCCCAGGGCGAAGACGATCAGCCCCAGGTAGATGACCGGGCGCCGGCCGATACGGTCGGAAATGACCCCGAACGGGATCTGGAAGATCGCCTGGGTCAGGCCATAGGCGCCAATCGCCAACCCGATGAGGGCCGGGGTCGCGCCAGCCAGGTCCATGCCATAGGTCGCCAGCACCGGCAACACCATGAACATGCCCAGCATACGGAAGGCGAACACCAGGGCCAGACCGCTTGCTGCGCGCGTCTCGCCACGACTCATGCGTTCGCTGTGGGGATCTTGCATGGAAAAACCTCATGTGAACCGGCGGCGATTCTACCAGTCCCATCGATTGAGAGGGTATATGGCGACCGTTTGCCGCGCAGTCTTCATGTATGGCTGCAATCGCACCTTCAATAGTGTGCATCCATCCAGTATTTGCCCGTATACTCCTACGTTTTCGACGCCCGCCGAGCGAGGCCACTTTGGACAAGATCCTGATTCGTGGGGCCCGTACCCACAACCTGAAGAACATCGACCTGACCCTGCCACGGGACAAGCTGATCGTCATCACCGGCCTGTCCGGATCCGGCAAATCATCCCTGGCCTTCGACACGTTGTACGCTGAAGGCCAGCGACGCTATGTCGAATCGCTGTCGGCCTACGCCCGGCAGTTCCTGTCGATGATGGAAAAACCCGACGTCGACACCATCGAAGGCCTGTCGCCGGCCATTTCCATCGAACAGAAGTCGACTTCCCATAACCCCCGGTCGACGGTCGGCACCATCACCGAGATCTACGACTACCTGCGCTTGCTGTATGCGCGGGTCGGTATTCCCCGTTGTCCCGATCACGACATTCCCCTGGAAGCCCAGACCGTCAGCCAGATGGTCGACCTGGTGCTGGCCCAGCCCGAAGGCAGCAAGCTGATGCTGCTGGCCCCGGTGGTTCGCGAACGCAAGGGCGAACACCTGATGGTGTTCGAAGAACTGCGCGCCCAGGGCTTCGTGCGGGCCCGGGTCAACGGCAAGCTGTGCGAGCTGGACGAACTGCCGAAACTGGATAAACAGAAGAAGCATTCGATCGATGTGGTGGTCGACCGCTTCAAGGTCCGTGCCGACTTGCAGCAGCGGTTGGCCGAGTCCTTCGAGACGGCACTGAAACTGGCCGACGGCATCGCCCTGGTCGCACCGATGGACGACGAGCCCGGCGAGGAGATCATTTTCTCCGCGCGTTTCGCCTGCCCGATCTGCGGCCATGCCATCAGCGAGCTGGAACCCAAGCTGTTCTCCTTCAACAACCCGGCTGGCGCCTGCCCGACCTGCGACGGCCTGGGGGTCAAGCAGTTCTTCGACACCAAGCGCCTGGTCAATGGCGAGCTGACCCTGGCCGAAGGCGCGATTCGCGGCTGGGACAGGCGCAACGTCTATTATTTCCAGATGCTCGGTTCGCTGGCGGCCCATTACAAGTTCAGCCTGGATAAACCGTTCAACGAGCTGCCCGCCGACCAGCAGAAATTCATCCTGCAGGGCAGCGGCTCGCAGAATGTCGACTTCAAATACCTCAACGACCGCGGCGACATCGTCAAGCGCTCCCACCCGTTCGAAGGCATCGTGCCGAACCTGGAGCGACGCTACCGCGAGACCGAATCGGCCAGCGTGCGCGAAGAACTGGCCAAGTTCCTCAGCACCCAGCCCTGCCCGGACTGCCGTGGCACCCGTTTGCGTCGCGAAGCGCGACACGTATGGGTCGGCGAGAAGACGCTGCCGGCGGTGACCAGCCTGCCGATTGGCGACGCTACCGATTATTTCGGCGGCTTGAAGCTCACCGGCCGTCGGGGCGAAATCGCCGACAAGATCCTCAAGGAAATCCGCGAGCGCCTGCAGTTCCTGGTGAACGTCGGCCTGGACTACCTGACCCTCGACCGCAGCGCCGACACCCTGTCCGGCGGCGAAGCCCAGCGTATCCGTCTCGCCAGCCAGATCGGCGCCGGCCTGGTGGGGGTGATGTATATCCTCGACGAGCCGTCCATCGGCCTGCACCAGCGGGACAACGACCGGTTGCTCGGCACCCTGAAGCACCTGCGGGACATCGGCAACACGGTGATTGTGGTCGAGCACGACGAGGACGCCATCCGCCTGGCGGACTACGTGGTGGACATCGGCCCGGGCGCAGGGGTCCATGGCGGGCATATCGTTGCCCAGGGCACCGCCGCCGAAGTCATGGCGCACCCTGACTCCCTGACCGGCAAATACCTGTCGGGCCGGGTGAAGATCAAGGTTCCGGCCAAACGTACGCCGCGCAACAAGAAGCTGTCGCTGACCCTCAAGGGCGCCCGTGGCAACAACTTGCGCAACGTCGACCTGGAAATCCCGATCGGCTTGCTGACCTGCGTGACCGGCGTGTCCGGCTCCGGCAAGTCGACGCTGATCAACAACACCCTGTTCCCCCTCAGCGCCACGGCCCTGAACGGCGCCACGACCCTGGAAGCGGCCGCCCACGACAGCATCAAGGGCCTGGAGCACCTGGACAAGGTGGTCGACATCGACCAGAGCCCGATTGGCCGTACCCCGCGTTCCAACCCGGCGACCTATACCGGGTTGTTCACACCGATCCGCGAACTGTTCGCCGGCGTGCCAGAGTCCCGCTCGCGCGGCTACGGCCCGGGGCGTTTCTCGTTCAACGTCAAGGGCGGGCGCTGCGAAGCCTGCCAGGGCGATGGCCTGATCAAAGTGGAAATGCACTTCCTGCCAGACATCTACGTGCCGTGCGATGTGTGCAAGAGCAAGCGCTACAACCGCGAGACCCTGGAGATCAAATACAAGGGCAAGAACATCCACGAAACCCTCGAGATGACCATCGAGGAAGCCCGGGTGTTCTTCGACGCGGTGCCAGCCCTGGCGCGCAAGCTCCAGACGCTGATGGATGTGGGCCTGTCGTACATCAAGCTGGGGCAATCGGCAACGACCTTGTCCGGCGGTGAAGCCCAGCGGGTCAAGCTGTCCCGCGAGCTGTCCAAGCGCGACACCGGCAAGACCCTGTATATCCTCGACGAGCCGACCACAGGCCTGCACTTCGCCGATATCCAGCAATTGCTCGACGTGCTGCACCGCCTTCGCGACCACGGCAATACTGTAGTGGTGATCGAACACAACCTGGACGTGATCAAGACCGCTGACTGGCTGGTGGACCTGGGGCCGGAAGGCGGCTCCAAGGGTGGCCAGATCATCGCCGTAGGGACGCCGGAACAAGTGGCCGAGATGAAGCAGTCCTACACCGGCTACTACCTCAAGCCGTTGCTGGAACGTGATCGGGACTGATTTCACCCGAGCACGAAAAAGCCCCTGTCATCTCATCGGTGACAGGGGCTTGATCGTTCCCACGCTCTGCGTGGGCATGCAGCTTGGGACGCTCTGCCTTCCCTTTCCCAGCAATCAGAATTGCGATTGCAGGTAGTTTTCCAACCCGATCAGCTTGATCAGTCCCAACTGCTTCTCCAGCCAGTAGGTATGGTCTTCTTCGGTGTCGTTGAGCTGGATCCGCAGGATCTCGCGGGTCACGTAGTCGTTGTGCTGCTCGCAGAGCTCGATGCCTTTGCACAGTGCGGCGCGGACTTTGTATTCCAGGCGCAGGTCGGCGGCGAGCATGTCGGGCACCGTGGTACCGACGTCGAGGTCATCGGCACGCATGCGTGGCGTGCCTTCGAGCATCAGGATCCGGCGCATTAGCGCATCGGCGTGCTGGGTCTCTTCTTCCATCTCGTGGTTGATACGTTCGTAGAGCTCGGTAAAACCCCAATCCTCGTACATCCGCGAATGGATGAAATATTGATCACGGGCTGCCAGTTCGCCTGTCAGCAACGTGTTGAGGTAATCGATTACGTCTGGGTGACCTTGCATCGCCCTACATCTCCACAAGCTCTTAAAGGTTGTAGTTTGAACCAAGCTGAGCGCAAGGTCACTGTCTCAACGCTACAAAAGCGAAGAAAATCCGAGAAAACCAGGTTAAATAACGCAAAAACCACCCAAATGAGGGCGGTTCTGCTTCTCGTTTAGACTTAGTTAAGCGCTACACCCAAGGCTTTTGCGATGCCCTCTCCATAGGCAACATCGGCCTTGAAGAAATGCTGCAGCTGACGGTCAACCACATCTGCCGACACGCCTGCCATTGCACCGGCGATATTGCTGATCAACAGCGCCTTCTGCTCATCGCTCATCAAGCGGAACAGCGCACCGGCGTGGCTGTAGTAGTCGGTGTCTTCGCGATGATCGTAACGGTCCGCCGCGCCACTGAGAGCCAGTGCAGGTTCTGCGTAACGCGGGGCTTGCTTCGGCGCTTCCACGTAGCTGTTAGGCTCGTAGTTCGGTGCCGCCCCGCCATTGCTGCCAAACGCCATGGCACCGTCGCGCTGATAGGTATTGACCGGACTGCGCGGCGCATTCACCGGCAATTGCTGGTGATTGGTGCCCACACGGTAGCGATGCGCATCCGCGTAGGCGAAAACACGGCCCTGCAGCATACGGTCCGGCGAGAGGCCAACCCCAGGCACCATGTTGCTAGGGCCAAACGCCGCTTGCTCGACTTCGGCAAAGTAATTCAGCGGGTTGCGGTTGAGCTCGAGCACACCGACTTCGATCAGCGGAAACTCTTTCTGCGACCAGGTCTTGGTGACGTCGAACGGATTCTCGTAATGGGCTGCGGCCTGGGCTTCGGTCATGATCTGGATGCAAACGCTCCATTTCGGGAAGTCACCGCGCTCGATGGCGCTGAACAAGTCACGCTGGGCGTAATCCGGGTCCGTCCCGGCCAGGCGTGCTGCCTCTGCCGGCGCGAGGTTCTTGATCCCTTGCTGGGTCTTGTAGTGCCACTTCACCCAGTGGCGCTCACCCTGTGCGTTGATCAGGCTGTAGGTGTGGCTGCCGAAGCCGTGCATGTGGCGGTAGCCATCCGGAATACCGCGATCGGAAAACAGAATGGTGACCTGGTGCAACGCCTCAGGCGAATGCGACCAGAAATCCCACATCGCCTGGGCGCTTTTCAGATTGCTTTGCGGCAGACGTTTCTGGGTGTGGATGAAGTCTGGAAATTTCAACGGATCACGGATGAAGAATACCGGGGTGTTGTTGCCGACGATGTCCCAGTTGCCTTCCTCGGTGTAGAACTTCAGGGCGAAACCGCGCGGATCGCGTTCGGTGTCGGCAGAACCACGCTCACCGCCCACGGTGGAGAACCGCAGGAAAGTTGGGGTTTGCTTGCCGACTGTGTCGAACAACTTGGCGCTGGTGTACTGCGTGATATCCCGGGTCACGGTAAATGTACCGTAGGCGCCCGAGCCTTTGGCGTGCACACGGCGTTCAGGAATATTTTCGCGGTTGAAGTGGGCGAGTTTCTCGATCAGGTGGAAATCGTCGAGCAGCAGCGGGCCGCGCGGGCCGGCGGAGCGAGAGTTCTGGTTATCGGCGACAGGAGCGCCGCTGGCGGTCGTAAGCGTTTTGGTCTGGCTCATGCTCAATCTTCCTAGGTCGGTCTTCGAACTGCCGGCTAATCGGCTGGAAAGGAGTATTGATCATGTTAATGACAGTATCCAAATTCATTAAATCATGGACATCGATAGTTATTATCTAAATCTGAAGACTTGCCGATAGCGAAACCTGACGAGACGGTGTTTCTGCTTTTCTAGCAGGCACAAAAAACCGGGCACGAGGCCCGGTTTTTTGTATGTTGCCGACTTACTCAGCGGATACAGCTTCGCCGCTGGTAGCACGATCAACCAACTCGACGTACGCCATAGGCGCGTTGTCGCCAGCGCGGAAACCGCACTTGAGGATGCGCAGGTAGCCACCCTCACGGGTAGCGTAACGCTTGCCCAGGTCGTTGAAGAGCTTACCAACGATAGCTTTCGAACGAGTACGGTCGAAAGCCAGACGGCGGTTAGCCAGGCTATCTGTCTTGGCCAGAGTGATCAGCGGCTCAGCAACGCGACGCAGTTCTTTGGCTTTCGGCAGTGTAGTTTTGATCAGCTCGTGCTCGAACAGCGACACCGCCATGTTTTGGAACATGGCCTTGCGGTGCGAGCTGGTGCGGCTCAGGTGACGACCACTTTTACGATGACGCATGGTTCATTCCTTACCAAACACAACGTTCGGTGATTACGACGATCAGGCAGTCGCCTTGTCGTCCTTCTTAAGACTTGCAGGCGGCCAGTTGTCGAGGCGCATGCCGAGGGACAGACCGCGGGAGGCCAGAACGTCCTTGATTTCAGTCAAGGATTTCTTGCCAAGGTTCGGAGTCTTCAACAGCTCTACTTCGGTACGCTGAATCAGGTCGCCGATGTAGTAGATGTTTTCCGCCTTAAGGCAGTTAGCCGAACGTACAGTCAGTTCCAGATCGTCAACCGGGCGAAGCAGGATCGGATCGATCTCGTCTTCCTGCTCGACAACCACTGGCTCACTGTCACCCTTGAGGTCGACGAACGCAGCCAACTGCTGTTGCAGGATGGTTGCAGCACGGCGGATAGCCTCTTCAGGATCCAGGGTACCGTTGGTTTCCAGATCAATAACCAGCTTGTCCAGGTTGGTACGCTGTTCGACACGGGCGTTTTCCACCACGTATGCGATACGGCGAACTGGGCTGAACGAAGAGTCAAGCTGCAAGCGACCGATGCTGCGGCTTTCGTCTTCATCGCTCTGACGCGAGTCTGCCGGTTCATAACCACGACCACGAGCTACGGTGAGCTTCATGTTCAGGGCGCCGTTAGACGCCAGGTTAGCGATTACGTGATCGGGGTTAACGATCTCGACATCATGATCCAGCTGAATATCGGCAGCGGTAACCACCCCCGAACCCTTCTTCGACAAGGTCAGCGTAACTTCGTCACGACCGTGCAGCTTGATAGCCAGACCTTTCAGGTTCAACAGGATTTCAATTACGTCTTCCTGTACACCTTCGATGGCGCTGTACTCATGGAGCACACCGTCAATCTCGGCCTCGACTACTGCACAGCCGGGCATTGAGGACAACAGGATGCGGCGCAGCGCGTTGCCCAGGGTGTGGCCGAAACCACGCTCGAGAGGCTCGAGTGTGATCTTGGCGCGGGTTGGACTGACAACCTGCACATCAATATGGCGGGGTGTCAGGAACTCATTTACCGAAATCTGCATGGATGCACCTATTTTCTAGCCCTTACTTGGAGTAGAGCTCGACAATCAGGCTTTCGTTGATGTCGGCGGACAGATCACTGCGAGCAGGAACGTTCTTGAAAACGCCCGACTTCTTCTCAGTGTCTACTTCTACCCATTCTACGCGGCCACGTTGGGCACACAGATCGAGAGCTTGGACAATGCGAAGTTGGTTCTTTGCTTTCTCGCGAACAGCAACCACGTCACCAGCACGAACCTGGTAGGACGGAACGTTTACGGTCTGACCGTTAACGCTGATCGACTTGTGCGATACCAGCTGACGAGATTCGGCACGAGTAGAACCGAAACCCATACGGTATACAACGTTGTCCAGGCGGCATTCGAGCAGCTGCAACAGGTTTTCGCCGGTTGCGCCTTTCTTGCCAGCAGCTTCTTTGTAGTAGCCGCTGAATTGACGCTCGAGAACGCCGTAGATACGACGGACCTTCTGCTTTTCACGCAGTTGGGTGCCGTAGTCGGACTGGCGACCGCGGCGTTGGCCGTGGATACCAGGTGCTGCTTCAATGTTGCACTTCGATTCGATCGCGCGCACGCCGCTCTTCAGAAAAAGATCGGTGCCTTCGCGACGAGCGAGTTTGCATTTTGGACCAATGTAACGAGCCATTCTTTACAATCTCCTGGATTACACGCGGCGCTTCTTCGGCGGACGGCACCCGTTGTGCGGGATTGGCGTCACGTCGGTGATGCTGGCGATCTTGTAGCCACAGCCGTTCAAAGCGCGGACTGCGGATTCACGACCTGGACCTGGACCCTTGACGTTGACGTCGAGGTTTTTCAGGCCGTATTCCAGCGCAGCTTGACCAGCACGCTCAGCAGCTACTTGAGCAGCGAACGGGGTGGACTTGCGGGAACCGCGGAAACCCGAACCACCGGAGGTAGCCCAGGAAAGAGCGTTACCTTGACGGTCGGTAATGGTCACGATGGTGTTGTTAAAAGAAGCATGGATGTGGGCGATGCCATCAACCACTGTCTTTTTAACTTTTTTACGAGGACGAGCAGCAGGTTTTGCCATGATTAAATTCCTGTCGATTCGCTGGGGCGATTACTTGCGGATCGGCTTACGCGGACCTTTACGGGTACGCGCGTTGGTCTTGGTACGCTGACCGCGTACTGGCAGACCACGACGATGACGCAGACCGCGATAGCAACCGAGGTCCATCAAGCGCTTGATTTTCATGTTGATTTCGCGACGCAGGTCACCTTCAGTGGTGAACTTCGCCACTTCGCCACGCAGCTGTTCAATCTGCTCGTCGCTCAGATCTTTGATCTTTGCCGCTGGGTTGACCCCAGTCACTGCACAAATTTTCTGTGCAGTAGTGCGACCAACACCATAGATGTAGGTCAGCGAGATAACAGTATGCTTGTTATCTGGAATGTTGACGCCTGCAATACGGGCCATTCAGTGGGACTCCAATTGACAGCTACCTACGCCCCGGAAGCCAAGAAATAGGGCGCGAGATAATATCGCTGTAATAACAAATAATCAACCCGGCAGCGCACTAGCTGCCGGGCTTAAAGCACAATCACACTCAGCCTTGGCGCTGTTTGTGACGCGGTTCCGCGCTGCAAATTACCCGAACAACACCTTCGCGGCGAATAATCTTGCAGTTACGGCACAGCTTTTTCACCGATGCACGAACTTTCATCACCAACTCCTCGAACCTTATGGACGCTACTCAGCGCAACATGCCGCTGCCGTAGCCCTTCAGGTTGGCTTTCTTCATCAGGGATTCGTACTGGTGCGAAACGAGGTGCGATTGTACTTGGGACATGAAGTCCATCACAACCACGACCACGATCAGCAACGAGGTCCCGCCAAGGTAGAACGGTACGTTTGCCGCAACCACCAGGAACTGGGGCAACAGACAGACGGCCGTCATGTAAAGAGCACCGAACATGGTCAAGCGAGTCAGAACGCCATCAATGTAGCGCGCAGACTGCTCACCTGGACGGATGCCCGGAATAAAGGCACCGGACTTCTTCAGGTTTTCCGCTACGTCTTTCGGATTGAACATCAACGCCGTATAGAAGAAGCAGAAGAAAATAATCCCTGCACTAAACAGCAGAATATTCAACGGCTGACCAGGAGCGATCGACTGCGAGATGTCCTGCAACCAGCCCATACCTTCAGACTGGCCGAACCAGGCACCCAACGAAGCCGGGAACAGCAGGATGCTGCTCGCGAAAATAGCCGGAATTACGCCGGCCATGTTCACCTTCAACGGCAAGTGGCTGGTCTGCGCAGCAAATACCTTGCGGCCCTGCTGACGCTTGGCGTAGTGAACAGCAATACGACGCTGACCACGCTCAATGAACACCACGAAACCGATAATCGCTACTGCCAGCAGACCGATGGCAACCAGGGCGAAAATGTTGATATCACCCTGACGCGCAGACTCGAAAGACTGCCCGATCGCTCTCGGAAGACCGGCGACGATACCTGCGAAGATCAACATCGAGATACCGTTGCCAACACCACGCTCAGTAATCTGCTCACCCAGCCACATCATGAACATCGCGCCTGCCACAAAAGTGGTTACCGCAACGAAATGAAAGCTGAAGTCAGCAGTGAACGAAACGCCCTGCCCCGCCAAGCCGATGGACATGCCAATGGCTTGAACGAGAGCGAGGACGACAGTGCCGTAGCGGGTGTACTGGCTGATCTTGCGACGGCCAGCTTCACCTTCCTTCTTCAACTGCTCCAGCTGCGGGCTGACGGCGCTCATCAATTGCATGATGATCGATGCCGAAATGTACGGCATGATCCCCAGTGCAAAGATGCTCATCCGCTCCAGCGCGCCGCCGGAAAACATGTTGAACAAGCTAAGAATGGTCCCCTCATTCTGTCGAAACAGGTCCGCGAGTCGGTCCGGGTTGATACCTGGAACCGGGATGTGTGCGCCTATTCGGTAGACGATAATCGCCAGGAACAGAAAACGCAGACGAGCCCAGAGTTCAGACATACCGCCTTTGCCGAGCGCAGAGAGAGCACCTTGCTTAGCCATTTATTCCTCGAACTTGCCGCCAGCTGCTTCGATAGCCGCACGCGCACCTTTGGTGGCGCCGATTCCCTTTCCGATGGTGACAGCACGAGCAACTTCGCCCGACAGCATGATTTTCACACGCTGAACGTTCTGGTTGATCACGTTGGCATCCTTCAGGGACTGCACGGTGACGATGTCGCCTTCCACTTTGGCCAGCTCGGACAGACGCACTTCTGCGCGGTCCATGGCTTTCAGGGAAACGAAACCGAACTTCGGCAGGCGACGATGCAGCGGCTGTTGACCGCCTTCAAAGCCTGGAGCAATGGTGCCACCGGAGCGGGAAGTCTGACCTTTGTGGCCACGGCCACCGGTCTTGCCCAAACCACTACCGATACCACGGCCCGGACGATGCTTTTCGCGACGGGAACCCGGCGCTGGACTCAGATCATTGAGTTTCATCGATTAACCCTCGACACGCAGCATGTAGTAAGCCTTGTTGATCATCCCGCGATTCTCGGGAGTATCCAGGACTTCTACAGTGTGACCGATGCGACGCAGACCCAGACCCTTAACGCACAGTTTGTGGTTAGGGATGCGGCCGGTCATGCTTTTGATCAGCGTAACTTTTACGGTAGCCATGATCAGAAGATCTCCTTGACGCTTTTGCCACGCTTGGCGGCAATGGATTCAGGAGACTGCATTGCTTTCAAACCCTTGAAAGTGGCGTGAACCACGTTTACTGGGTTAGTCGAGCCGTAGCACTTGGCCAGAACGTTCTGAACGCCAGCAACTTCGAGGACAGCACGCATAGCGCCGCCAGCGATGATACCGGTACCTTCAGAAGCAGGCTGCATGTACACCTTCGAAGCGCCATGGGCAGACTTCATTGCGTACTGCAGAGTGGTGCCGTTCAGATCAACCTGGATCATGTTGCGGCGAGCAGCTTCCATTGCCTTCTGGATCGCAGCAGGCACTTCACGCGACTTGCCACGGCCGAAGCCAACACGGCCTTTACCATCACCCACTACGGTCAACGCAGTGAAAGTGAAGATACGGCCGCCTTTAACGGTTTTGGCTACGCGGTTAACTTGAACCAGCTTCTCGATGTAGCCTTCGTCGCGCTTTTGGTCGTTATTTGACATAACTTAGAACTCCAGCCCAGCTTCACGAGCAGCATCAGCCAGCGCCTTGACGCGGCCGTGGTACTTGAAGCCAGAGCGGTCGAAAGCCACCTGCGAGACGCCAGCGGCTTTTGCACGCGTAGCGACCAGCTGGCCAACCTTAGTGGCCGCGTCGATGTTGCCAGTGGCGCCATCACGCAGTTCTTTATCCAAAGTCGAGGCACTTGCCAGGACTTTGTTGCCGTCGGCCGAAATGACCTGGGCGTAGATGTGCTGCGACGAGCGGAACACGCAGAGACGCACGACTTCGAGTTCGTGCATTTTCAGGCGTGCTTTGCGAGCGCGACGCAGTCGAGTAACTTTTTTGTCGGTCATTTGCTATGCCCTACTTCTTCTTGGCTTCTTTACGACGGACGACTTCGTCCGCGTAGCGCACACCTTTGCCTTTGTACGGCTCTGGTGGACGGAAGTCGCGGATCTCGGCGGCCACTTGACCTACCAGCTGCTTGTCGATGCCCTTGATCAGGATATCGGTCTGGCTAGGAGTCTCAGCGGTGATGCCTTCCGGCAGTTCATAATCCACTGGGTGCGAGAAGCCAAGAGCCAGGTTCAGCACTGTGCCTTTTGCTTGCGCTTTGTAACCAACACCGACCAGCTGGAGCTTGCGCTCGAAGCCTTGGCTTACGCCTTGGACCATGTTGTTTACCAACGCACGAGTGGTACCAGCCATTGCGCGAGTCTGTTGATCGCCATTGCGAGCAGCGAAACGCAGCTCACCAGCTTCTTCAACGATCTCAACGGACGAATGGATGTTCAGTTGCAGAGTGCCCTTGGCACCCTTCACCGAAAGCTGTTGGCCTGCGAATTTGACTTCGACACCGGCTGGCAGCTTAACGGGGTTCTTAGCGACGCGTGACATGCTTATCCCCCCTTAGAACACAGTGCAAAGAACTTCGCCGCCGACACCGGCAGCGCGCGCAGCACGATCCGTCATCACACCTTTGTTGGTGGAGACGATAGACACGCCCAGGCCGCCGCGAACTTTCGGCAGATCCTCGACGGACTTGTACTGACGCAGGCCTGGACGGCTAACGCGCTTCACTTCCTCGATGACCGGACGGCCTTCGAAGTACTTCAGCTCGATGGACAGCAGTGGCTTGATTTCGCTGCTGATCTGATAACCCGCAATGTAACCTTCGTCCTTCAGGACTTTGGCAACAGCTACCTTCAACGTAGAAGATGGCATGCTTACGACGGACTTTTCAGCCATCTGGGCATTACGGATACGAGTTAGCATGTCCGCTAACGGGTCCTGCATACTCATGGGCTAGACGCTCCTAATACACAAAAAATTAGCCTTTCGGCTAGTACGTGTCGCCGAGCGCATCCGCGCAATAAAAACACGGGCTCAGGCGAGCCGGGTATTCTAGACACACCCCACAAATGAATCAAGCCCCAATAGGGGCTTGATTCATGTTCAAGGTCACCGACGGTCAGGATCTTGCGATCCCGAACGCCGCGACTTTGACAGTGCTTACCAGCTGGCTTTAACCAGACCTGGAACGTCACCACGCATTGCAGCTTGACGCAGCATGTTACGGCCAAGGCCGAACTTGCGGTACACGCCGTGCGGACGACCAGTCAGGCGGCAGCGGTTACGCATGCGCGAGGCGCTTGCGTCACGTGGCTGCTTCTGCAGGGCTACGGTAGCTTCCCAACGCGCTTCTGGACTTGCGTTCAGATCAACGATGATAGCTTTCAGCGCTGCACGCTTGGTGGCGTACTTGGCAACGGTGAGCTGACGCTTCAGCTCACGGTTCTTCATGCTCTTCTTGGCCATTTTCCTACTCCAATCAGTTGCGGAACGGGAATTTGAAAGCGCGCAGCAGTGCGCGACCTTCGTCATCCGTCCGAGCAGTGGTGGTCAGGGTAATGTCCAGACCGCGGAGAGCGTCGATCTTGTCGTAATCGATTTCCGGGAAAATGATCTGCTCTTTAACGCCCATGCTGTAGTTGCCACGACCATCGAAGGACTTGGCATTCAGGCCGCGGAAGTCGCGAACCCGAGGCAGGGAGATCGACAGCAGACGATCCAGGAACTCGTACATACGCTCACGGCGCAGGGTCACTTTGACACCGATCGGCCAACCTTCACGGACTTTAAAGCCAGCGATGGATTTCCGAGCGTAAGTCACAACGACTTTCTGACCGGTGATCTTTTCCAGGTCGGCAACAGCGTGCTCGATGACTTTTTTGTCGCCGATCGCTTCGCCCAGACCCATGTTCAGGGTGATTTTGGTAACGCGCGGAACTTCCATCACGTTCGAAAGCTTAAGTTCTTCCTTAAGTTTCGGTGCGATTTCCTTCCGGTAAATCTCTTTTAGTCGTGCCATGGTCTTCTACCTAGCAGTGTTCAAGCATCAACCGCTTTTTGGGTCGACTTGAAGACACGAATTTTCTTACCGTCTTCTACTTTGAAACCAACGCGGTCAGCCTTGTTGGTTTCGCCGTTGAAGATGGCGACGTTGGAAGCGTGCAGTGGCGCTTCTTTCTCGACGATACCGCCCTGTACGCCCGACATCGGGTTAGGCTTGGTATGACGCTTGACCAGGTTCAGACCACCAACAACCAGACGGTTGTCAGCAAGAACCTTCAGCACCTTACCGCGCTTACCTTTGTCTTTGCCGGCGATCACGATGATCTCGTCGTCACGACGAATCTTTTGCATGTCGGATCTCCTTACAGCACTTCTGGGGCGAGCGAGACGATCTTCATGAACTTCTCAGTACGAAGTTCACGGGTCACTGGCCCAAAGATACGGGTGCCGATCGGCTCTTGCTTGTTGTTCAACAGAACAGCAGCGTTGCCATCAAAGCGGATGATGGAGCCGTCAGCACGACGGACACCATGGCGAGTGCGGACTACGACAGCAGTCATCACCTGGCCTTTTTTCACCTTACCGCGAGGAATTGCTTCCTTGACGGTAACTTTGATGATGTCACCGATACCAGCGTAACGACGATGGGAGCCACCCAGCACCTTGATGCACATAACACGGCGAGCGCCGCTGTTATCGGCCACATCGAGCATGGATTGAGTCTGAATCATATAATTTCTCCGACCCCTAGCCCTTAGACTTCCACAGCGCGTTCGAGAACATCAACCAGCGCCCAAGACTTGGTCTTGGCCATCGGACGAGTTTCACGAATAGTGACTTTGTCGCCGATGTGGCACTGATTGGTTTCGTCGTGCGCGTGCAGCTTAGTCGAACGCTTAACGTATTTACCGTAGATCGGGTGCTTAACGCGACGCTCGATCAGAACGGTGATGGTTTTGTCCATCTTGTCGCTGACAACACGGCCAGTCAGCGTACGGACAGTTTTTTCGGCTTCAGCCATGATTACTTACCTGCCTGCTGGTTGAGCACAGTTTTCACGCGAGCGATGTCACGCTTAACTTGCGAGAGCAGATGAGACTGCCCCAACTGGCCAGTTGCTTTCTGCATACGCAGATTGAACTGGTCGCGCAGCAGGCCGAGCAGTTGCTCGTTCAGCTGCTGTGCTGATTTTTCACGAAGTTCATTCGCTTTCATCACATCACCGTCCGTTTAACAAAGGAGGTGGCGAGCGGCAGCTTTGCAGCAGCCAGGGCGAAAGCCTCACGCGCCAGCTCTTCAGAAACACCCTCGATTTCATACAGGACTTTGCCTGGCTGAATCTGGGCAACCCAGTACTCCACGTTACCCTTACCTTTACCCATCCGAACTTCGAGTGGCTTCTTGGTGACAGGCTTGTCCGGGAATACACGGATCCAGATCTTGCCGCCACGTTTTACGTGACGGGTCAGAGCACGACGCGCTGACTCGATCTGACGAGCGGTGAGACGACCACGAGCAACAGACTTCAGCGCGAACTCGCCGAAGCTGACTTTGCTACCGCGCAATGCCAGGCCACGGTTGTGACCGGTCATCTGCTTGCGGAACTTCGTACGCTTTGGTTGCAACATTTGGCGTACCCCTTACTTAGCAGCTTTTTTACGAGGCGCTGGTGCTTGTGGCTTCAGTTCTTCTTGGCGACCACCAATTACTTCGCCTTTGAAGATCCAAACCTTTACACCGATCACACCGTAGGTGGTGTGAGCTTCGTAGTTGGCATAGTCGATGTCGGCACGCAGGGTGTGCAGTGGCACACGACCTTCGCGATACCATTCAGTACGTGCGATTTCAGCACCGCCGAGACGACCGCTCACTTGGATTTTGATGCCTTTGGCACCAATGCGCATTGCGTTCTGTACAGCGCGCTTCATAGCGCGACGGAACATTACGCGACGCTCCAGCTGCTGAGCTACGCTCTGCGCAACCAGCATACCGTCGAGCTCCGGCTTGCGGATCTCTTCGATATTGATGTGCACAGGCACACCCATTTGCTTGGTCAGGTCCTGACGCAGTTTCTCAACATCTTCACCTTTCTTCCCGATAACGATACCTGGACGAGCGGTGTGGATGGTGATACGTGCAGTCTGCGCCGGACGATGGATATCGATACGGCTTACGGACGCGCTTTTTAGTTTGTCTTGGAGATACTCACGCACCTTCAGATCAGCGAACAAGTAGTCCGCATAAGTCCGACCGTCTGCGTACCAGACGGAGGTGTGCTCCTTGACGATTCCCAGGCGAATGCCAATGGGATGTACTTTCTGACCCATCTCTTCGACTCCGTTACTTGTCAGCAACCTTGACAGTGATATGGCAAGACCGCTTGACGATGCGATCAGCACGGCCTTTGGCACGTGGCATGATGCGCTTCAGCGAACGCCCTTCGTTGACGAAAACGGTGCTGACCTTCAGGTCATCAACGTCTGCGCCTTCGTTATGCTCGGCGTTGGCTACGGCCGACTCCAGCACTTTCTTCATGATCTCGGCGGCTTTCTTACTACTGAAAGCCAACAGGTTGAGCGCTTCGCCCACCTTCTTCCCGCGGATCTGGTCGGCGACCAAGCGGGCTTTCTGGGCGGAGATTCGAGCGCCCGACAACTTAGCGGCTACTTCCATTTCCTTACCCCTTAACGCTTGGCTTTCTTGTCAGCCACGTGCCCACGGTATGTGCGGGTACCGGCGAACTCGCCCAGTTTGTGGCCGACCATGTCTTCGTTCACGAGAACTGGGACGTGTTGGCGACCGTTGTGTACTGCGATGGTCAGACCGACCATTTGTGGCAGGATCATCGAACGACGCGACCAGGTCTTAACTGGTTTGCGATCGTTCTTTTCCGCCGCCACTTCGATCTTCTTCAGTAGGTGAAGATCAATAAAAGGACCTTTTTTCAGAGAACGTGGCACTGTCGTATCCCTCTATTTACTTGCGACGACGGACGATCATTTTGTCGGTACGCTTATTACCACGAGTCTTCGCGCCCTTAGTCGGGAAGCCCCATGGCGATACCGGATGACGACCACCAGAGGTACGACCTTCACCACCACCATGTGGGTGGTCAACCGGGTTCATGGCAACACCACGAACGGTTGGGCGAACGCCACGCCAGCGCTTGGCACCAGCTTTACCCAACGAACGCAGGCTGTGCTCGGAGTTCGAGACTTCGCCCAGGGTCGCACGGCATTCAGCCAGTACTTTACGCATCTCACCAGAACGCAGACGCAGGGTCACGTAGACACCTTCACGAGCGATCAGCTGAGCCGAAGCACCAGCGGAACGAGCGATCTGTGCGCCTTTACCTGGCTTCAATTCGATGCCGTGTACGGTGCTACCAACTGGAATGTTACGCAGTTGCAGAGCGTTGCCCGGCTTGATCGGTGCCAGGGCACCTGCGATCAGCTGGTCGCCAGCACTCACGCCTTTAGGGGCGATGATGTAGCGACGCTCGCCATCTGCGTACAGCAGCAGAGCGATGTGAGCAGTACGGTTTGGATCGTATTCGATACGCTCGACGGTGGCAGCGATGCCATCCTTGTCGTTGCGACGGAAGTCGACCAGACGATAATGCTGCTTATGGCCACCACCGATGTGACGAGTGGTAATACGGCCATTGTTGTTACGACCACCAGACTTCGATTTTTTCTCGAGCAGCGGTGCGTGAGGAGCGCCTTTATGCAGCTCCTGGTTGACCACCTTGACCACAAAACGGCGGCCAGGGGAAGTCGGTTTGCATTTAACGATTGCCATGATGCACCCCTTCCTTACTCAGCACTGCTGCTGAAATCGAGATCTTGGCCTGGCTGAAGGGAGATAACTGCCTTCTTCCAGTCATTACGCTTGCCCAGACCGCGAGCAGTGCGCTTGCTTTTACCCAGAACGTTCAGGGTAGTCACGCGCTCTACTTTCACGCTGAACAGGCTTTCGACGGCCTTCTTGATTTCCAGCTTGGTTGCGTCGGTAGCAACCTTGAAAACGAACTGGCCTTTCTTGTCTGCCAGAACCGTAGCCTTCTCGGAAACGTGCGGGCCAAGCAGAACTTTAAATACGCGTTCCTGGTTCATCCCAGCAGCTCCTCGAATTTCTTCACGGCCGACACGGTGATCAACACCTTGTCGTATGCGATCAGACTGACCGGATCGGAACCCTGCACGTCACGAACGTCGACGTGTGGCAGGTTGCGAGCAGCCAGGTACAGGTTCTGATCAACAGCGTCAGACACGATCAGGACGTCAGTCAGGCCCATGCCGTTCAGCTTGTTCAGCAGATCTTTGGTTTTCGGTGCTTCAACAGCGAAGTCCTGAACCACGACCAGACGATCAGTACGCACCAGCTCAGCAAGGATGGAACGCATTGCTGCGCGATACATCTTCTTGTTCAGCTTCTGGGAGTGATCCTGAGGACGAGCTGCGAAAGTGGTACCGCCGCCACGCCAGATTGGGCTACGGATAGTACCGGCACGAGCACGGCCAGTACCTTTCTGACGCCATGGGCGCTTGCCGCCACCGGAAACGTCGGAACGGGTCTTTTGCTGCTTGCTACCTTGACGGCCGCCAGCCATGTAGGCCACGACTGCTTGGTGAACCAGCGTCTCGTTGAATTCGCCGCCAAATGTCAGTTCGGAAACTTCGATCGCTTGAGCGTCATTTACATTTAATTGCATGTCAGCTTCCCCTTAACCGCGAGCCTTGGCTGCTGGACGTACAACCAAGTTGCCGCCAGTAGCGCCAGGAACAGCGCCCTTGACCAACAACAGATTGCGTTCAGCGTCCACGCGCACTACTTCGAGGGACTGCACGGTCACGCGCTCAGCGCCCATATGACCGGACATTTTTTTGCCCTTGAATACACGACCAGGAGTCTGGCACTGGCCGATAGAGCCTGGAACGCGGTGGGATACGGAGTTACCGTGGGTGTTATCTTGCCCGCGGAAGTTCCAACGCTTGATCGTACCCTGGAAGCCTTTACCTTTGGACTGACCGGTTACATCAACCAGTTGACCAGCGGCGAAGATTTCAGCGTTGATCAGATCGCCGGCCTGGTACTCGCCTTCTTCAAGGCGGAATTCCATTACGGTACGACCAGCGGCAACGTTCGCCTTGGCGAAGTGGCCAGCCTGAGCTGCTGTTACACGCGAAGCACGACGCTCGCCGACAGTGACTTGCACTGCACGATAGCCATCGGTCTCTTCAGTTTTGAACTGGGTGACGCGATTCGGCTCGATCTCAATGACCGTGACCGGAATGGAGACACCTTCTTCGGTGAAAATACGGGTCATACCGCATTTACGACCGACTACACCAATAGTCATGTTGTAAACCTCATGAGTGTACGGGGCTTTCACCCGCTATGGCCGCCCATTTCAGAGCGTTACACGACTAAGACCGAGTCTTAGCCGAGGCTGATCTGCACTTCCACACCGGCCGCAAGATCGAGCTTCATAAGAGCATCAACGGTTTTATCCGTTGGCTGGACGATGTCCAGAACGCGCTTATGAGTACGGATCTCGTACTGGTCACGCGCGTCTTTGTTGACGTGCGGGGAGACCAGAACGGTGAACCGCTCTTTACGGGTAGGCAGTGGAATTGGACCACGCACTTGAGCACCAGTACGTTTCGCGGTTTCCACGATTTCCTGGGTGGATTGGTCGATCAGGCGATGGTCAAAAGCCTTCAACCTGATACGGATTTGCTGATTTTGCATTGGATTTCAGACTCCGGCTGCTATTCCCACCGGGCGCAATACGCCCGTTAAAAGGAGGCGCAATTCTATAGACGCCCCTGATAGGTGTCAACCCAATAAAAAAGCCCCCGCTAAGCGGGGGCTTTTCAACTCATCAAGCTGACTCTGAAAGAGACTTACTCGATGACTTTGGCTACGACGCCAGCGCCGACGGTACGACCGCCTTCACGGATAGCGAAACGCAGACCGTCTTCCATCGCGATGGTCTTGA